>JAYWDZ010000296.1:0-25502 GCA_043779595.1 Nitrosomonadales bacterium | reverse complement strand
CAGTCAGTTTTAGTCTGAATCCAGGCGGGTTGTGCGATCAAAAGGTTTTCGCGCCAGACGGCTCACTGGGCTATACCGTCGCGCCCCCTGCAGGCATCACGTTTAATACCACCCAGACTGATTTTCGCTTCGATGAACAGGGCCGTCCGATTACCTGGCCCCCAAATACAATCCTCACTGTGCCGGTAAGTTTTACGGTGGGTAGTCTGCCCCCCATCACTGTTCAGCCAGAAACCGGCTATGTGCAATAAGTGCGTACGCGGCCTGACCCTGATCGAGTTGTTGATCTTTATCGTGATCATAGGGATCGCAGCCAACGCCATGCTCGGCGTTTTTGCCAACCTTACGCGGAGCTCAGCAGGCCTGTTGCCAGACAAACAGGCGCAGGCGATTGCTTCGAGCATGATGAATGAAATCCTGGCGCAACCGTTTACCTTTTGCGATCCGGATGATGCTGTGCAAGCACCTGCCGCATTAAACGCAACCTCATCGCCACCAGGGTGCTCGAATGTGAATTTTGTAGAAAACCCCGGGCCGGAAACAGTGCCAGCGCCCACTGAGACACGTGGCGGCGTACCCAACTCGTTTGATAACGTCAATGATTACGCTGGCTTCGTGTCGCCCATTGTTAGCTTTCCTGATGGCACCGCGATAGCAAGCTTGCCCGGTTATAACATTAAGGTTGCAGTGGTTAGTGCTGGAGTTATTTCAGGGGTTCCAGCCAGCGAGACGCTGCGTGTGACCGTCACCGTAACGCCTCCCAGCGGCGCACCTGTCCAACTTGATGGAGTGCGCATTCGCTACGCGCCAAATACATGAAGCCCGTTCTAAGTATTAGAAACAATGCGACACTCATCGGCTTCTCGCTAATCGAGATGATTATCGCGATCAGCGTGTTGGGCATACTTAGCGCATCCATTGCGGTATTTCTGCGTGGCCCCATCACCAGTTATTTTGATACCGAGCGGCGCGGAGACCTGGCCAATGCGGGGGAACTAGCAATGGCGAAAATGGCGCTGGAAATTTCCAATGCTGTACCCAACAGTGTGCGAGTGATCAAACTGCCCGGCCCGAACGGCGGGTTCTATCTGGAGTTTTTGCCTGTGGTCAATGAGGGGGTTTATGCAACGCCTGAACCCTTCTCACCGCCAAACGATAAATTCACTGCGTTATGTGTGGCCCCTACGGTTCCTTGTCCGATCCCAACCCCGGCATTCAAATGGGTAGTGATCAATAATCATGTGGCAGGAGTGGGAACGGATGTATGGGCAAATCCCGGAGGAACGAGTTCGCGCACAGGCTTGACCGGTATTGTGGGAGGCATAATCAATCACAGTCCAAAGACATTTTATGGGGCTGCGGGGGTGGATTATCATTTTCAGATTGCCGATGATCCCGTGACTTATTTTTGCGATCCCCCTCCGGGTAGTGGGACGCTCGTGCGTTACAGTGGTTATGGCGCTCCTGCTGTGTCTCAGCCGCAGCCGCCGCCTGCTGTTACGCCTAATGTTTTGGCACGGCAAATCACGGCTTGCCGTGTGCAGATTGGTCCCGGGAATCTGCGACACGCTCAAGTGGTGGCGTTGACATTGAGCTTGGCAGCGGGCACCCCTGCCGATTCGCTGAATTTGTATCAGGCCATTCGTGTCGAGACACCGCCATGAAAGCGCAGCAGCATGGTTTTGCGCTGGTTGCAGCAATCATTCTGGTGGTAATTCTCGCGGCGCTATCTGGTTTTGTGGTCTCGATGGTAGATGGGCAAAGCGCCAATCAACAGCTCGAACGTATGTCCCGGGTAACGGATCTGGCAGCACAGGCAGGTTTGGAATGGGGGGCGTATCAGGTGTTGCGTCCATCCCCGCCCGTATGTACTCCAAGTACGTTTTTAGGACCAGGCACATTTCCAGGCACCCTTGGTGTGGTTTCCGTCACAGTGACGTGCGTAACCCCCGCCATTTTTCCACCCCCGCCCATAACTATCTATCAGATCACCGCCACCGCAAAGTATGGCGGCACCTCCGACAAGCCGGACTTTGTGCAACGCCAGAAGACGGCGATATTTGTGCGGTGACGCTTATGTCGATCACGCAAACTGTTGGCGCTTGGTTATACTCATCCGCCATGACCTTTCCTGCAGAGTACAGTCGTGCTGATCTGGCCTAAACGCAAACAGCGTAAAGGTTTTCTAGCGATTCAGGCGGGGGCCGGATTCATTTCGCATGTTGAGCTCAACTGGCAGAATGCCCGTCCCCAGCTTGCATCCTGTGTGACGCGTGACGATGAGGGGGACAATCCAAAATCCTGGTCGGGGTATGCCAATGCACCGGTACCGGTCGGTGTTGTACTGTCGCTGGGTGAATATCAATTGTTGCCGCTGGACGCCCCGCAAGTCCCTCCCGCCGAACTGAAAATGGCGGTGCGCTGGCGCATCAAGGATCAGATCGACTTTCCCATCGACGATGCTACGGTGGACGTGGTTCGCCTGGAAGCTGCCGGGACGGACGACACGGTCAAGCTGCTGGCCGTGGTAGCGAACAACCAGGTTCTTAAAAAATATGTCGATCTGGCCGAACGCGCCAAGCTTACGTTAGCCGCTATCGATATTCCCGAACTCGCGCAGCGCAACATTTCTGCCTTGCTTGAAACGCCGGACCGGGTGCTGGCGTTATTGTCGTTTACACCACAGGGCGGCTTGCTGACGATTACGCGTAATGGCGAGCTGTGTTTTTACCGGCGACTGGAATTTAATGCGAAGGAAATGGTGGGGGCGGCGGAACATCATAAAGCCGCCATGCTGGAGCGGGTGGCGTTAGAGTTGCAGCGCAGTTTCGATCATATCGAACGGCAGCATGCAGATTGGCATCTGGACAGGATTATGCTCGCGCCGATTCCTGCTGTGCCCGGGCTCGTGGCGTATTTACAGGAACAGCTTTATTTACCCGTTGAGACGACGGATGTGAGTAGCTTGTTCACCGGACAATTGCCTGTTGCATCTGAAGAATTGACGGCATGCTGGTTTGCGTTGGGCGGCGCATTACGACGCGAGGAGGCCGATCTGTGAGCGTTCAGCAAATCAATTTGCTGAATCCGCGCCTGTTGACGCTACGGGTAATGTTTTCTGCAAAAACACTTGCATGGACACTGTTGGCGGTGGTGGTGCTGGGGGTGGTGTTGTATGTCGTGGTGGAGAGCAACGCCAGCGGTATTCGACAACAATTAGATCAAACGCAGGCGAAGCGTGACAAGCTTCAGGCAAAACTGGATGCGCTGGCTCAGCCCGCAGAGGCCATGCAAGCCACGGTGGATAAGCAGGCGATAGGCGTTGCGGTGCAAAAAGAACACATTGCACGCCTTAAAACGCTGCAAGCAGCGCTGGACGCCGCGCCCGGTAAAGTCGCATTTTCAGCGCGGTTGCGTGCGCTGGCCCAAGTTAGTCTGCCCGGTGTTTGGGTGACCGAATTCGAGCTCGGCGAACAGCTATTTAGTTTGCAGGGACGGGCGCTGGAGCCTGCACAAATTCCGGATTACCTGGCGCAGCTGGCGCAACAACCTGCGCTTAAGGATTTGCCGTTGACTGGATTCAGTATCGCTACGCCGGATACCAGCGAAAATACGTCTGTACAAGGCGTCGCGTTTACGGTGAATCCTGAAGCGGAATCGAAATAATGGATGCGTTAAAACAGCGTTGGCTGGTGTGGTCGATGCGGCTGGATGCGATGACTTTCCGCGAGCGCCTGTTGATTTTTCTGGCCGCAGCGGGACTGACCTTCACGCTGATATTTATTGGCTTGATCGAACCCGCATTAAAACGGCAGGAGCAGATGATGCTGGGTATCAGCGGTCTACAGCAGGAAATATATACCTTAAGCAATCAATTGATTTCTGCGGAACAACAGCATAAGCAGGGCAAAAGCAGCGAGATTAATCGTCTGTTGGCCGAAGCTGGAGCGTTGGAAGTATTCCTGAAAGAACGTGAAGGTGGCATGATCCCGCCGCACAAAATGATCCCGGTCCTGAAATCGCTGCTGGCTGCCCAACCGGGGCTGAGGCTGGTTTCATTACATACCACTGCTCCGCGTCCGGTGTTTATCAAGGACGCAGCTGGCACGAATGTCAGCGACGGTGTGCCCGTACAACCCCCCCCAAGGGCGGGCGTCCCTGCAGAACAACTCTATAAGCACGGTATCGAATTGCAGGTCACTGGAAGCTATGCTTACCTGACCGAATACATCGAACGGCTGGAAAGTTTGCCGTGGGCGATGCAATTGAGATCAATGCGGCTGGATGCCAGCCATCATCCGCAGCTCGAATTAACGTTGGAATTAACTACCCTAAGTCGAGAGTCCACATGGGCCAGATTCTGAAATATTGTGTGCTGGGCTGGATAAGCCTGTTTTGCACATGCGCGTGGGCCGATTTCGATCCTACCGCGCCGCCCCAGTTCAAGAAGCATGAAACTCAATCGCAGAATGGGTCTCAGCTGGCTTGGGTGAGAATGAACGGCAAGCACTCTATCGCATGGTATGGTGGCACCGCGGTCAAATTGGGGGAGCGAGTAGAAGGCGGTCGGGTAGTCGATATTCACGAAGACCATATTGTGATTGCCGGGCCCCAGGGGCGACGTACGATATCGTTGTTGAGCTCACAAATCCGGCACCAAACCCTGACGCTTCGGCGTTCACATAAGCCTCAACAGGAATAAATATGTATAAACTTTTGGTGCTGATCGTATTGATTCTAGCGGGCTGTGCTGCGCCATTGGGCAAAGGGGGCAGGGAGGCCATGGAAGCGGCTTTGCAGACGCCCGATCCTCGGCCCACCCCACCCCCCAAAGCCGTAGAGGATGCCGTGATGGAGGCCGTGCGGCCGCCGCGCGAACCTGCTCCGATAGTCAGACCGCGAGTGGTTGAGCCGCGCTTTAATCTGGCAGTGAATAATGCCAAAGCGGCCGAGGTATTTATGGGCATGGTCACCGGCACGCCCTACAGCATGCTGGTGCATCCCGATGTGACTGGCACGCTTACCCTAAATCTGAAAAACGTAACGGTGCCCGAAGCCATGGAGGCGGTACGCGCACTTTATGGCTACGAATACGAAGTGCAGGGGACGCGCATTATTGTGCCTTCACCCGCCATGCAGACTCGCGTGTATCACTTGAATGCGCTGGCGATGCAGCGCAAGGGCATGTCGGATATGCGCGTGGTGTCGGGCTCAGTCAGCCTCGCCAGCGGCACGGGAGGCGCAACGGGAACGGGTCCGGCCAGCGCATCCAAATCGCTGGAAACGAGCAGCGTGCAAACTTCGACTGATTCAAAATATTGGGAAGAAGTGGGCGCGGCGTTAACTGCGTTAGCGGGTGAAGGCGGCAGCGTGATCGCCAGCCCACATTCGGGCATCATCATCGTTAAAGCCACCGCGGCCAATTTGTACATGGTGGAGAAGTATTTGCGTGCGTCAGAAATTGTGATTGCGCGCCAAGTGATGCTGGAAGCCAAAATTCTGGAAGTGCAACTGAATGATGGTTATCAGTCGGGGATTAACTGGTCCACATTGCAAACGCGGGGCAAGCTGGCAGTCGGTGTAAACGGCCTCAATCCAAGTGGCACGGCAACCGTCAATTTAGGCGGGACGGTGGCGCAAATGCTGGGCGGCGCCATTCCCGGCACGGTGGGCAGTCTGTTTGGCGTGGCGTTCAACGATGGCGATTTTGGCGCGGTTATCAACCTCATCAAGAGTCAGGGCGCAGTGCATGTATTGTCCAGCCCGCGCATCGCGACGATCAACAACCAGAAAGCGGTGCTTAAGGTGGGCACGGATGACTTTTTTGTCACTGCTATCAGTGGCGGCACCATCGCCACGCTGACCACGCCTGCGACCCCGCCCAACATTGTTGTAGAACCGTTTTTTTCCGGCATCGCGCTGGATGTGACGCCGCAGATCGATGACCACGACAACATTATTTTGCATGTACGTCCCTCCGTAAGTACGGTCAGGGAGAAACTGAAAACCATCCAGTTGGGGGATTTGGGGCAGTTCACGCTGCCGCTGGCCTCCAGCAGCATTTCCGAAACAGATAGCGTGGTCCGTTTGAAGGATGGCAAGATTGTCGCCATAGGGGGCTTGATGAGTCAGACCTTCGACGACAGTCAAAATCGCATTCCCGTTGCGGGAGATATTCCCGTTGTCGGGCAGCTTTTTGGCAACACCAGTCAGACCAGTCAGAAACGGGAACTGGTGGTGCTGATCAAGACTACGCTCATCCGCGACAGTGAAGATTGGGGCCGGGATATGGAAGAGGTGCAGCGACGGTTCAAGAGTTATAGTCCGGCAGAGCCTCTGCCGTGAACACGTGGTGGGCGCACTTTGGCTTGCATGAGCCCCCCTTTGGGTTGACGCCGGATACCGGGTATTTTTTCCCCGCGCAGCCCCACCGTGAAGCACATGAAACTTTGCTGTATGCGTTAAATGCGGGGGAAGGTTTTTTGGTGGTTAGCGGTGAAGTGGGCACTGGTAAAACCTTGCTGCTACGGCAACTGCTCAACACTTTGCCCGCCCATTGCCGGAGTGCTTTCGTTCCTAATCCGGGGCTTGAACCCAGTGGTTTATATGCAGCGATTGCGACCGAGTTTGGTTTATCGGCAGGGGGTTCGCGAGAAGCATTGATTCATAGACTTGAGCGGCATTTCATCAAACTCGCCCAGCAACATAAACAGCCCGTGGTATTGATCGACGAAGCGCAGGCGCTGCCCGCCGCGACGCTGGAAGCGGTGCGCTTACTGACCAATCTGGAAACGGAAAAGCGCAAATTGCTGCAAGTCGTATTGTTTGGCCAACCCGAATTAATGGCGCGACTGGCTGAAAAAAATACCCGTCAGATACTCACGCGCGTTAGTTTTCACGCTTTGCTGCGCCCCATGAGTCGTCCGGAAATTAGCCAGTATGTGCAGCATCGCCTGCGCGTAGCAGGGGCCACAGCAGGGGTGTTTAGTGCGTTTGCCAGTTTAATGCTCTGGTGGGCTTCCCGAGGTCTGCCGCGGCTTGTCAATATTATCGCTGCCAAGGCGATGATGCTGGCCTACGGACAGGGCGCCTCACAAGTTTCACGGTGGCATATCGTTGCGGCCGCGCGCGATACACTCGCCGCGCGCAAGGCACCTCGCCCTCACGTCATCGCGGGCGGACTAGCAATGTTGGGCCTCGCGGCGGCGGCGGTAGCGAGCATGAACTGGCTACGTTAGCATGAGTGCAATTAATCAGATGCTGCGTGACCTTGATGCGCGCAGTGCAACGCCAGTGCTAATGTCCACTCCCATAGAAGCCACTGCCCATCCCCAGTGGGTGTCGCATAAGCGCGGATGGATGCCGATAGGCTTAGCCCTATCGGTGTTGGGGATCGTGCTCGTTGGAGGATATTTTGCGCTGGGTAATACTCAGATAGAGTGGCAGCAAAACAGGTTGCCTCTTCCCCAAGTCCTCCCTGGTCCATCAAGTACGGTGGCGATACCCCTGCCTGTGCAGCACAGCAGAGCAGTGATTTCTCCGACTTCTGCCGAGGTACCCAAAGTCTTTCCACGACAGCCAACGGCAAAGGCGGTTTCCTCACCTGCACCTAGCCAGCCCGAAGCTGTGCCTGCAAAGCCAAAGGTTCCGTTGATAGCCCGCAACGAGACAACTGCGCTAAAAAATGCGGCGGGTCTGTCTGAGCAGGACAACGGAGTGGAAAGCCAAATTCCCAAGGATTCTAAGTTTATTAAACGTCCTGCTGAGCTGTCCTCTACCGCTGCCGCACTACAGTTGCTGGATGAAGCCAATGCACTGCGCCGTGAAGGCAAGTTTGGTGCGGCACAACGGAAATACCGTGAGGCGTTGGAACGAAATCCGGGTTTAAGCAGCGCGCGCGTGCAACTGGCGAATACCATGAACGAACAGGGGGAAAGTGAGGCTGCCGCCGCCCTCCTTATAACCGCTTATAACCAGCAACCAGAAGCCGACTTGGCGGTGGCGCTAGGGCGGATGCTGGCAAATCGCGGCCAACGTGCTGAGGCGCTACTCTGGTTGGTGCGCGGCAGCTCAGCCCTGCGACCTGCCGACCACGCACTGACAGCCGCGTTGTTGGCGCAGGAACAACGCTACGCTGAGGCAATACGCGCGTATCAAAGCGCATTGGCTGTTGAACCCCATCAAGGCGGTTGGTTACTGGGATTGGGTTTGGCATATGAGGCAAGCGGGCAGCGCGAAATTGCACGCGCAACGTATAAACAGGCGCTGACATGGGGTGAATTCAAACCCGAAGTCGTCAAATTCTTGAACGAGCGCAGTGGGCTAACGCCTTGAAAATACAGGCTCACGGTGGTTTTAGGTTTGTTGTGGTGGCGCAACACTCTAAGCGCCATATAAGGGAAATCGCGTAGGTACTGGTTTTCTGTAGCCGTTTTGTTAGAATTCCGCGTCGGTTGGATTACCAAAGTCCCTGACCGATTTCTGGTGTGGGTTTTTATATTGTTTGTAAAGGGAAGATAAATGAAATACTCCGTTCTCCTGGCTGCTCTGTTAGCTGTTTCCATGACTGCTTGTAGTAAAAAAGAAAGCGTTACCACCGTGAACCCGGCACCTGATGCAACAGCCCCGGCTCCAGCTCCAGCTCCGGATACAACGGTAGTTGTGCCGCCGCCTGCTGAAAACACCACCGTGGTTGTGCCTCCTCCTGCTGCAGCTCCGGCTCCGGCGGCACCTGCTGCTCCCGCACCTGCTCCCGCTCCTTAATTGAGTTGATCAAGAGTAGTGTAAAGCCGACCTTCGGGTCGGTTTTTTTTGGCCTACAGAATGGTGATTTGATATTACTTCCCATGTTGTTGCCGCAGGCTGTCTTAATGACCAGTTTGATTAAACTTCGTCGGGGTCAAGCTCGATAAGCTGCACGTGTTCGGGAGTTTCTAATTCCACGCGTTCGATCTGGGCGAAGCGTCGGCTGATTTTATCGCTGGAGATGCGCACTTCATTCACATCGGTATTCGCCTGCTGAATGTGGCTGGCGAGTTTTTTCATTCTGTCATCGAAGCGCGAAAAATCCTTCGCTAACTTGCCTAGTTCATCTTTGATCACGTGCGCCATGCGTCGGGTTTCAGAATCGCGAATTACCGCACGCGCGGTATTGAGGACGGCCATCAAGGTTGTAGGCGAGGTGATCCACACATGCTTGCGTTGGGCATGTTCGACCAGATCGGAATGGTAAGCGTGAATTTCGGCAAACACTGCTTCGGCAGGCAAAAACATCACCGCGCCGTCCGAGGTTTCGCCCACCACGATGTATTTAGTGGCGATATCGTCAACGTGTTTTCTAACATCCAATTTGAACTGTCGACGCGCAGCCTCTTGTTCGGTCTTGGCTAACGTGTCGTCAAACATGCGGCTGTAATTTTCCAGCGGGAATTTGGCGTCTACGCACACGGTGCCAGTAGGCTCAGGCAACACCAGTGCACAATCGACACGTTGACCCCCTTTGAGCGTGAACTGGAAGGTGTAGGCGTCCGGCGGCAAAATGTTTCGCACCAAGGCTTCCAGCTGGACTTCGCCAAACGCGCCCCGTGAGCGCTTGTCACCCAGGATTTCTTGCAAACTGACGACGTTGGAAGCCAGCCCTTCGATTTTCTTTTGGGCTTCGTCGATGACGGCCAAACGCGACATCACCGAAGTGAACGTGTCATTGGTTTTCTTGAAGCCTTCGTCCAGTCGCTCGGCAACTTTGCCGGAAATTTCATTTAAACGGCCATCGACGATTTGCGATAGTTGATGCACGCGGTCGCTAAATTGCGCAGTCATGTTCTTTAATGTTTCCTGGAGCAAACCTTGTTCCGCCCGACTTTGCTCGGCCAGTTTTTCCAGCATCGCGGTCTGAAATAGGCCGAGCTGTCCAGTGACTGTTTCGCGGGTTTCAGCGAGACGTTCGGCTTGCGCCACCTGTAACTCGGTCAATCGTGTTTGCACCCGATCCGATTGGCTGGACAAGCCGCTGTGCAAATCCGATAAGATCGCGCGATGCCGCGTTTCCATATCGTGCATGATCTGCATGGGCAATGCGGCCTGTGCTTTATAGGATGCGATAGAACGCAACAGAAGCGCTAAAACCAGCACTAAAAGTAGCGCAAGCCCAATCAACAGACTGACATTGATAATATTCATAATTTGATTATACGGGCGGAAATAGGGCGGGTTGCATGCGGGGAAGCCTGCCCTTTTTGGCAGAGTGTTCCCCGAATCGAATGAAGTCTCAAATCAATTATGCATGTTAGGAACGGATCGGCGTAGCCTAGCTCTGAGCTAGAGATCACGAGGAGAGTGGCATGAATGCAATCAAACAAATTGCCGAGCTGGGGCAAAGTATTTGGCTGGATAATCTTTCGCGTCAGCTGATCGTTAAGGGCGAACTGGCACGGCTGATTTTGGAGGATGGCGTGTCAGGCGTCACCTCCAATCCTTCTATTTTTCACAACGCACTATCTACCGGCGTGGACTACGCCCAAGACCTTGAGCGCATTAAGCTCAGCGAACCTGATGCCGAGCGGCGCTATGAAGCGTTGGTCATCCCCGATATTCAGGCCGCATGCGATTTGATGCGGCCTGTATTTGAGCGCACGGCAGGAGATGATGGTTATGTCAGTCTCGAAGTGTCGCCGCGCTGGGCTTATGACACTGACGGCACCGTTGCCGAAGGTCAGCGCTTAGCCGCGCAAGTAGCCCGACCCAATTTGCTGGTGAAGGTCCCTGGTACGCCAGAAGGTGCGTTAGCGTTCGAAACTTTGACCCGGCTGGGCATTAACGTCAACGTCACGCTGTTGTTTTCGGTGGCGCAAACTGAGCGCGTGTGGGAGGCTTATGTGCGCGGTCTCACTGCGCGCGTCGCCGCGGGCTTGGACATTCGACACAGCAAGGCGGTAGCGAGCCTGTTTTTATCCCGCGTGGATACGCTGATCGATACCCGGTTAACCGAGAACGGCAGTTCCGCTGCGTTGGCGTTACGCGGTAAAGCGGCGGTCGCGATGGCTAAAAATGCTTATCGTCGTTACGAAGAGATATTCAAAAACGCCACGTTTTCGCATTTACAGCAGGTTGGGGCGCGCCCGCAATATCTGCTCTGGGCGAGTACCGGGGCTAAAAACCCCGCGTATTCCGATCTGATGTACGTAGAGCCGCTGATCGGGTCAGAAACCATTAATACTCTGCCGGATAAAACGCTGGCGGCAATTCGCGACCACGGCAAGCCTGGCTTGAACCTGGCGCTTGGCCTCGGCGAAGCCAATAAGCAACTGGCAGAACTCGCCGAGCAGGGAATCAATATGGACAGTGTCGGTGAAACTTTGCAGGTGGATGGTGTGAAGCAATTCACCGCCGCATTCGATAAACTGCTGGCGTTGATGGTTTGAGTGGCTTAACTACAAGACTGTTTTACAGTTGGTAGAATCCGTTCCTGCTAAATTTCTTGATTATTGGATAGCCGTATGCACAAAGCTCACGACTTGAATGAGTTTACCGAATTGGTGCGCCAAGCCCTGTATGAAGTCGATGAATTGCGGGCATGCCTCGAATACGACGACGATGAGACGGCCACCTACAAACCTTATCTCGACCCACTGGAGGGGATTTTGCGTGATCTTTATGAGTCCCTCACTACAGGACGTTATCAAGGGACGGGAGAGGGCAAGGATTTAGCCTTTATGCCGCTCTTTATACGACACGAGCGCGATATTCCTTTCCGCGAAATTTTGCGTGCCCTCAATGCCACGCACCGCGAAGGCTTCCAGGCCTGATCAATTCACTAATCGCTCTACAAAGCCAGCCGTTTATCGAACTTACTTGGAATGAAATCCAAAATCTTCTCCACATTCAGCTTCAAGCTTTGATGTGAGCGTAGTCCCGATCATTCCTGCTCGCGTGGAGTACTTGACGGGGACACTTTACTCGTCGCGATACAGCGATATTTACCATTCCGCAGACGGTGCAATCGAGCAGGCGCGCCATGTATTTCTTCAGGGCTGCGGTTTGCCACAGGCGTGGGCGCGACGAACGAATTTTGTGATTTTGGAAACAGGTTTTGGCGCCGGCCTAAACTTTCTCGCCACTTGGGCGGCCTGGCGCGACGATCCCGCGCGCTGCGAACGCCTGCATTTTATATCGGCGGAAAAACATCCTTTTACTGCCGCCGACCTAAATAGTCTTCATGCTAATTGGCCCAAATTTGCGCTCCAGTCGCAGGAACTGCGCTCGCATTGGCCGATGCTCACGTCTGGATTTCACCGCATTGAACTTGATGGCGGTCGGGTGCATTTGACCTTAATGCTCGGCGACGCGACGGACTGTCTTTCGCAATTGCAGGCAAGGGTCGAGGCGATCTATCTGGATGGTTTTGCGCCAGACCGCAATCCCGATATGTGGCAGCCGATGCTCTTTCACCAGCTTGCGCGCGTTGCAGCCCGCGGCGCATTCGTAGCGAGCTATACGGTAGCGGCAGCCGTGCGCGAAGGCTTGGCAGCAGTCGGCTTTAGCAGCGAAAAACGCGAGGGTTTCGGGCGCAAGCGGCATTGCCTGTCGGCTCGATTCGAAGAAGCGTCACCGCACAAAAAAAGCACTCTCCTCCAAGTGCCGGTGCACGCCATTCCGCGTCATGTTGCTGTGATTGGCGCTGGCGTAGCAGGCTGCGCCGTAGCCCATGCGCTGGCGCAACGCGGCATACAAGTTACTGTACTGGAACAGGCTGCCGCGCCCGCACAAGGTGCCTCCGGCAACCCTGTGGCGGTGTATCGACCGTTGCCCTCGCGCGACGATAATCACGCCAGCAGGCTCACACGTGCAGCTTTTCTCTATAGCTTGCGAAGCTGGCAGGCGCTTGGGGATACCCTAATGTGGTCACGCTGTGGTGTATTGCAGTTTGCAAAAAATTCCGCGCATGCCCAGAAGCTTATGCAAACGCTAATCGATAACGCCGCGCCGCAGGATTTTGCACGCTGGGTCGAAGCCGATGAGGCATCGCAACTTGCTCAATGGCACTTAACGGAGTCCGGCGTGTTTTACCCCAATGCTGGCTGGATTGTGCCTGCGAGTTTGTGCCGTAGCTGGCTTGATCACCCGAATATCCATGCGCGGTTCAATAGTCATGTGAGCGCGTTGGAGTCGCAGCCTGCTGGTTGCCGACTGCTTGCGGCTAACAGCGCTGTGTTGTGTGACGTCGATGCGGTCGTGATCACCAATGCATGCGATGCGGTGAATTTAATGCCGGAACTGAAAACTCTGCAAGCCGTGCGCGGGCAGATCAACATTGCCCCGCAGAAAGCCTTGTTCCCCCTCGCGCGGGTAATTGCACGCGACGGCTATGTGAGCCCTAGTCCAGATGGGCGATATATCGTCGGTTCCACTTATGAATATGGCACTTACCCTACTGTAAGTGTCGCCCCCTCGCGCAAGGGGGAAGCTGAAAATAAAGCACGCCTTGAAGCCATTTTGCCTGGCGTATGTGTGGGTGATTTTCCCGGGCGGGCTTCGATCCGCGCGGTGATGCCGGATCGTTTTCCATTGCTAGGTGCAGTGCAAAATCGTGCCCATGTGTTTATGGCTACCGGCTACGCGTCACGCGGCGTGGTACTGGCCGCCTTATTAGCCGAAACGCTCGCAAGCATCATGTGTGAGGAACCGTTGCCTCTTGAACGCGATCTGGTACGGGCAATGAGGACTTGCCGTTAATCATCCCCATTGCTACATATAGATTTGCGTACGTCACATAGAACCCGCGTAGCGAGTGGAATATGCCGGGATCAAATTGGATGAGGAGCTACTTGACCCATTCGCAGGTGGACCTTCAAGCCCCTCTTGACTAAGCACTTCCAGAATACCGCTTCAATTGTTCTCGCACGTTTTTTGCAGGTAATTCGTGCAATGTGCTTTGAAGATTTGATAAGCGCCTCCAACCGTGTAACGGGGGATGCGGAGATGTTGGCATCCGCAGTTTTAAACAAAACAAGGCAAAAAATGGCGTGGTTGATGAAAAGTAAACATAAGTCATTACGTTGAGATGTGTAGTGGCCTACCCAGGCTGAAATAAGCCGTGAATATTTTGTACACAAAAGTCAAAGACTGAGAAATGACTACTAAACATGTTTTTCAACACCAAAAACTATAAGCATTTTTATCGAAGCTCAAAATTCATCGTAACGATGGGGTTTGTGTCGATGCTGATTTTGATGATGTTATTAGCATCGATAGGTCTATCCCGGATGGCCCAAAACAATGATCGTATGGAACTTGTGCTGAAGGAGCAAAATACCAAA
The DNA here is from genome assembly GCA_043779595.1 of Nitrosomonadales bacterium. GTDB lineage: Bacteria > Pseudomonadota > Gammaproteobacteria > Burkholderiales > Thiobacillaceae > Thiobacillus. The sequence continues at coordinate 11,187 of JAYWDZ010000296.1, read as the reverse complement.
ACAGCCGTCGTTACCGCCATGCGGAACATTGCCCGGGAACGGGTAGTACTTTTATTTACTGCCCTTGTTTTGAGGGACGATTTCGATCGGGATGACGCAATAACGCGTTTCCGTCAGTTGGCCAACGATTTTGCTACCGCCCGAACACAATTTCATGCGGCGACCCTCAATCCCGATGAAGCAAGACAATTTTCCAGGATGTTGGAGGCAACCCGCATTGCGGCTGATTACCAGACGCAAGTCGCAAATTTAATCAGTAATGACCAGTTAACTGAGGCCAAGAAATTACTGGTTGACACGGCTGTCCCTTCGCAAAATGAGCTAATCAAAGCTTACGATCAATTTTTACGCCTGCAAACCCAGCAGTCGAAAGAAAGCACCCTTCAAGCGAATCAAGCGAATCATTCTACGTATATGGTGATGGTGATACTGGTTGCAGTGGCGATCTTGCTCAGCATCATTGTTTCGATGTTTGTCATTCGTCTGATAGCTCGAATTGAGAATGCCCTGTTTGAAGAAAAAGAACTCGCTGAAATCACGTTGCATTCTGTAACCGAAGGCATTATCACCACGGATAGAATGGGGCGAGTAACCTATCTAAACCCGGTTGCAGAGCAGCTAACAGGATGGGATGCAGCAAAAATACTTAACCATAATCTGGACGCTATCTACCGCGTAATCGATGAAGCTACTGGCACGGTTACAAGTGGCGTTTCGTTACTTCAGCAATTGGACGGTCCTATTGTTCCCTTGGGAAATCGGGTTCTCATTCGACAAGATGGGCGCCATTTTTCGATTGAAGATTCCATTGCCCCAATCCGCAATAAGGAAGGCTCGATCATCGGCGCCGTTGTTGTTTTCAGCGATGTATCAGAAGCGCGCAATTTGACGCAGAAACTTTCCTGGCAGGTCTCCCATGACCCGCTAACGGGCCTTGCCAACCGACTCGAATTCGAAAGCAAATTGGCTGTTCTACTTGAAAACGCCTACGTCCAGAAAAAACAACACTTCCTGCTGTTTATGGATCTGGATCAATTCAAGCTGATTAATGATACCTGCGGTCACATAGCAGGAGATGAGTTGCTGAAACAGCTATCAAGAACCCTCGAAACCGCAATAAGAGGCAATGACACATTAGCGCGTTTGGGAGGAGATGAGTTCGGGGTGCTATTGGAATGCTGCCCGCTGGAAAATGCGCTGAAGATTGCTGAAAATATCCGTCAACTTGTCGCCTCGTTAAAGTTCAAATGGGAAGAGAGAACCTTTCATGTGGGCGTGAGTATTGGCATGGTGCCTATTAATTCAGAGAGTGGGAAAGAAATTGAAATCATGGCATTGGCGGATGCCGCTTGCTACAAGGCAAAGAATGATGGGCGAAATCAAATCCAGTTATTTGAGGGCCATGATCAAATTGTAAGCAGGCGTTATCAAACGCAATCGGTATTAACGACGACCCAGGCACTGGAAGAAAATCGCTTCTGTTTATACCATCAACAAATTGTGCCGACGGCTGCATCCATCAACGCTCCGATGCATTATGAAATCCTGCTACGCATGATGGACGAAAGCGGAAGAATTATCCTGCCTTCAGCTTTTATTCCGGTGTGCGAACGTTACAAGCTCATGCCGGATATTGACCGATGGGTAGTCAATGACATGTTCAAATGGCTTGCTGGAAATCAGGGACTCATAACAAAAAATTCGGTGTATTCGATTAATGTCTCCGGGCAGTCCGTGATTGATGAATCCTTTCTTAACTATGTCATTGCCCAATTGAATCATTACCAGATACCGGCTGAGCAAATTGGTTTTGAAATTACCGAGACCGCTGCGATTGCCAATCTCAGTAAAGCCGTTAAGTTTATTTCGACCTTGAAAGCACGGGGATGCACTTTTTCACTCGACGACTTTGGAAGCGGTATGTCTTCTTATGGTTATTTGAAAAATCTGCATGTGGACTATTTAAAAATTGACGGTGCGTTTGTAAAGAACATGGTTAATGACAAAATCGACTACGCCATGGTCGAATCAATAAACCGTATCGGCCACATCATGGGAATAAAAACCATTGCCGAGTTTGTAGAAGATGATGAAATTTATGCGCACTTGGGAGCGCTAGGCGTGGATTATGCGCAAGGCTATGGCATCCATAGACCCGAGCTCCTTTCCAGTAACCTGGGGTTAAAAATGAGCAAGTGTGCGTAAAGGCTCGCGTTTCGAGAGTCTATTAAAATCGCTTCTACAAGGGAAAATCATCTCTGGTTGCCTTTCCATTGCTGTGCTGGATTTTGGGTATTTAAAGCTGTAGCAAGCCGGGGTAGCTGACCCGGCTTGCTGATCGATTAAGACAATCTTCTATTTGAAAACTATTCAGTGATCAAAACGGTGATCCTCATACCTGTGATCGCAACTCGGGCAGGCCGATGCCGCTTCAACAGTCCAATAAACATGCGTGAGAGTCTTCGAACCATCGCGGTTAAATCTTTCGTACGTTGAGCTTCGGCCGTTGGGAGAATGGCTTATCAAATTGCCCCAACTGGCGGGGTCATTCGTCACATCCGAGGCCGCCGCCTTCGACGTAGTGACGGCAGCGGCAGTAGTGGTGCTATCGAGGTGAGCGTAAACCATATTCAGCTCGTCGAAATCGTGCTTGTTCGGCCGAGTGCTCAATACACTTCCTGCGTTGGAACCGGTGTTGGAAAAATAATCCATACAGGTATTTTGCGAGCTCCCATCCGTAGATTGATGGTCAAGGCCGAAGGTGTGTGCGACCTCTTGACACATTACGTGGCGTTTTTCATTGGCAGTGTTGTAAGGGGCAGTAGCAAAATACGTGTCATTCATTTTGGCCGAGCCTTGTGCGATGTGACTCCCGCTCGTGACGTTGATGGACGCCAGCCCTAACCAGCCAGTGGCGCCGTAACTGCCATTGCACACCTGCGTGGTGCCTGTGACCATCGCGCATTGTGTATTTCGCCCGGTAACAATGGCGGTTAAAAGCGGCGTAGACTTCGCGCCGAACATTGTCGGGCTGTTCCAGTCGCTCGAAGCTTTGGCCAGCTGCCCTTTCCAGTCAGAGGTGGTGAGGTTGTCAACCGTTTTCAGCGTGAACTGGGGATTGGTTCGAGCCCAGTGGTAGCCACCCCAGGAATGGGTAGCGGACGAAATAGCGGGTATTGCCATGGCGGCTAGCGTAACTACGGAGAGTGCGGCCGATCTAACAAGAGCATGCTTGAACATATAGATTTTTCCTTTGGCTGTGAATGAGATGTGCGCGTCCTAGCGACTTGAAAAACGCCGGTCATATCGCGTGCGTGGATTGGGCCACACTTACCTAAATGGCCCCTTAATGGACGGGGATCAGAAAACAGCGCAATAGGAAAGTTCCCCCGAATAACGTAGGCAAAATCCTACGTAAGGGGTGTCTGTAATGTTCGTAGGTGCAACTCCACTCAGTCCTATTAACCCCATGGGTCAATTGCAGACTCAGCCTAGGTCAAACCTTTGGGTAATGGGAATCCGACGGTCTCTCGTATGCCATCAAGATCCAGCACTGCACCTCCGCCTAGTTCTTTCAAGCGGGCGATCACGGCTTCTACTAGCACTTCCGGGGCAGAGGCACCGGCAGTGAGTCCGACATGCAATTTCCCCATGATCCACTCAGGCTGAATTTCATCGGCTTTGTCGACCATGTAGGCGGGCACACCCAGGTTATCGGCAACTTCGCGTAAACGGTTGGAATTGGAACTTGTCGGCGAGCCCACCACAATCACGACGTCGCACTGCGGTGCCAACACTTTGACTGCATCCTGGCGGTTTTGGGTGGCGTAGCAGATATCGTTTTTTTTCGGCCCTACGATGCCGGGAAAACGCTGTTGAAGCGCGTCCACTACCCGCGCTGCATCGTCCATCGACAAAGTCGTCTGCGTGACGTAAGCGAGTTTATCTGGCGAATTGACCTGTAGCGTCGCGACGTCTTCGGGTGTTTCGACCAGGTACATCCCGCCATTGGATTGGCCAAGGGTGCCCTCGACTTCGGGATGGCCGCGGTGACCGATCATGATGATTTCCAGTCCTTGCTCGCGCATCTTGGTCACTTCGACGTGCACTTTGGTGACCAACGGGCAGGTCGCATCGAACACATGCAAACCTAATGCTTCTGCTTCGAGTCGCACCGCCTGTGAAACGCCATGTGCACTAAAAATGACAGTGGACCCTGTAGGCACAATACTCAAATCATCGACAAAAATCGCGCCTTTGTTCTTCAGGTCGTTAACGACATAAGTGTTATGCACGACTTCGTGGCGCACATAAATTGGCGCGCCGAATTTCTCCAGCGCGCGCTCGACGATGGCGATCGCGCGGTCAACTCCGGCACAAAACCCGCGAGGATTGGCAAGGAGTATGGTTTTGTTCATGATGACTTGATCCCGGGAGAGATGCTTTCGTATAACTCGATTATTTCAACTTCAAATTCGATCGGTAAATTGGCGAGCGGGTGATTGAAATCCACCTTCACCGCATCTTCTCGAATTTCCAGAATTTGTCCGGCCAGGGTTTGTCCATCCGCTGTAGTGAACTCGACCAGGCTAGCCACTTGCAGGGGCTTGTTGGTGGTCACTTGGTCGGGGCGCAAGGTATGAATTAATTGGGGCTGGCTGATGCCGAATGCCTGCTCAGCTTCCAGCAAGAACACGTGTCGTTCGCCGGGTGCCAAGCCGATCAGCCAGTGCTCCAGGTTTTGTGCCAGCGTGCCGTCCCCCAAGGTTAGGGTATCGGGCGTGGGATCATCAAAGTTGGAAATGATTTCGGTTCCCTCTCGTAGCCGTAAGGCATACCGCAGACTGAGCGTGTCGCCATACGCCGCCACGCGCACATTCATTTAGGTAAGGTCTCTGGCTGGGTTGCTTTACCGAAGAGGCTATCCCAAACCAGTATCGTGGCGCCTACGCTAATGGCCGAATCGGCTATGTTAAAAGCAGGCCACGAAAAGCCCCGATAATGGAAGTACAAAAAGTCCACCACATACCCCAATAATGCCCTGTCGATAACATTGCCCAGTGCGCCTCCCAACACCAGCGCCAGTGCCAGCGCCATACGCGGCTCGTGCGCGTGCGTTTTCAAAAGGCGCACGATAATGACTGTGGCGACCAGGCCAATTCCGATAAACAGCCAGCGTTGCCACCCGCCTGCATCTGCCAGAAAGCTGAATGCGGCGCCATGATTGTGAATTAGCACAACAGAAAAAAACGGCCACACCGGGACTGTTTCCTGAAAATCCAGCGTGCTGGAAACCCACCATTTACTAAGGTGGTCGAGCACAATCACCAGCCCTGCGATACCGAGCCATTTACCGATAGGTGAATTACGCATGAGTACGCACCTCGCCAGCGCCATACAAGTTGCTCACGCAGCGTGCGCACAAGCCCGGATATTCGGGCGCGGCATTCACATCTGCGCGGTAGTGCCAGCAACGTTCGCATTTGGACTCGGTGCTGGAAGTCACCGTAATTTTATCCTCATCGCCCGCTTGCACGCGGGCTTGCGAGGTGATCAGCACCAAGCGTAAGTCGTCGCCCAAAGGGCTCAGCAAGGCGCGTGTTTCGGGACTGGCCTGAATGACCACCTCCGCTTGTAGTGAAGAGCCGATCGCACCGGAGACTCGGACGTCTTCCAGTTGCTTTTGAACCTCGGCTCTCAACGCGCGCAGTCGTGTCCAATTTTGCTTAAGAGTGGCCTCGTCCGGCTGCTCTGGAAGCGTGTGCCAGATCTGTAGAAACACACTGCTGTCCGAGCCATTCATCTGCTCGAAGACCTCTTCACCCGTAAACGACAAAATCGGCGCCATCAAGCGACTGAGGGCTTGCGTGATGTGATACAGCGCATTCTGTGCGGCACGACGCGGACGGCTGCCTTCGCCTGCGGTGTAGAGCCGGTCTTTCAGAATATCGAGATAGAAACCGCCCAGGTCTTCCGAGCAAAAGCTTTGTAATTTTTGCGCAACCGAGTGAAATTCGTAGGCATCGTAGTGCGCCTGCACCTCAGCTTGTAACTGCCGCGTTAGCGCCAGCGCATAGCGGTCGATTTCCAGCCAGTCTCCCACCGGCAACGCATGCACTTTGGGGTCGAAATCTGAAATATTGGTGAGCAGAAATTTTAGCGTGTTGCGTATCCGGCGATAGCTTTCGACCACGCGTTTCAGGATTTCGTCCGAGATCGTCAGTTCACCCGAGTAATCGGTCAGCGCGACCCATAGCCGCAGAATATCCGCGCCGTATTGATTCATTACTTTTTGCGGCGAGACCACGTTGCCTTTCGACTTGCTCATTTTGTGGCCTTTGCTGTCCACTACAAAGCCGTGAGTCAGTAAGGCTTTGTACGGCGCGTAGCCGTCGGTCGCGCAGCCGGTGAGCAAGGACGACTGGAACCAGCCACGATGCTGGTCCGAGCCTTCTAAATATAAATCAGCGGGGTGGGCAAGCTCGGGGCGCTGTTTCAATACACACGCGTGCGTGACGCCGGAATCGAACCACACATCGAGTGTATGCCCGGTCTTGTCGTAGTGTGCGGCGTCGGCGCCCAAGAGTTCGGACGGATCGAGTTCGAACCAGGCTTCGATGCCGGATTGTTCAACACGTTGGGCGACGGCTTCCAGCAACTCCGCAGTGCGCGGATGTGGTTCGCCGGTTTCTTTGTGCGTAAAAAACGGCATCGGCACGCCCCAGTTACGCTGGCGCGATACGCACCAGTCGGGGCGATTTTTAATCATTGCTTCGAGTCGCGCGCGTCCCCACGAGGGAAAGAATTGCGTTTGTGCGACTGCGGCCATTGCCAGATCACGCAGTGTTTTACCCTCTCCCGGAAGCGGGAGATAACCAGCGACTTGCCCGCTTGCGGGCTTAGTCGAATGGCTAGTAGTTCCATCAGGGTGGCCCATAGCGCCGGGAGAGGGGGCATCAAGCTGGCTTCCTTCGTCCCCTGTCTCTCCCTCTCCCCTAGCCCCTCTCCCGCTTGCGGGCGAGGGGGACGAAGACATGCCGATAAACCACTGCTTGGTGGCGCGAAAAATGACCGGTGTCTTGTGCCGCCAGCAGTGCGGATAGCTGTGTTGCAGCCGGGCTTGCGCCAGCAGCAAGCCTTTGTCAGCCAGGAGTTGAATCACGACGGGATTGGCTTCCCAAACGCTCATGCCCCCTACGAATTCGGTGTTGGCGTAGAAGCGGCCATCGCCGCCGACTGGGTTATCGACCGCGAGCCCGTAACGCTGGCCGACAATGTAATCGTCCAGGCCATGTCCTGGCGCGGTATGCACAAGGCCGGTACCCGCCTCCAGCGTGACATGCTCACCCACAATAATCGGCACCTGCCGGGTATAGAAGGGATGATTCAGCAGCAGGTTTTCCAGCGCTGCGCCCTTGATGGTTTTGAGTACCTGCGTGGATTCAAATCCATAGCGTGCGAGCGCTGCGTCACGCAAACCGCTTGCCAGTATCAGCATGCCTTTGGGTGTCTGCACGAAATCGTAGTCCAAGTCGGGATGCACACTGACGGCTTGATTGGCGGGCAATGTCCACGGGGTGGTAGTCCAGATAACCGCGAGGATCGCTTCGGGCGCGGCTATGCCAAACCGTGTGGCGAAAGCCGCCGGATCGGCCACTGCAAATCCCACGTCGATTGCAGGCGAACTCTTGTCTTCATATTCGACTTCGGCTTCGGCCAGCGACGAGCCGCAGTCCACGCACCAGTGCACCGGCTTCGCGCCCTGATACAAAAACCCCGCCTGCATGATGCGGCCGAGCTCGCGCATGATGTCGGCTTCAAATTTAAAGTCCATCGTGCGGTAGGGATGGTCCCAGTCGCCCAATACGCCGAGGCGAATAAAATCGGCCTTTTGCCGCTCGATTTGCTCGGCGGCGTAGCTGCGGCAGAGCTCGCGGAACTTGGCCGGTGCGATGGCTTTGCCGTGGGTCTTTTCTACCTGTAATTCAATCGGCAGACCGTGGCAGTCCCAGCCGGGTACATAGGGCGCGTCGAAGCCTGATAAGGTTTTGGCCTTGACGATGAAGTCTTTCAAAATCTTGTTCACCGCATGGCCGATGTGAATGTCGCCGTTCGCATACGGCGGGCCGTCGTGCAGGATGAATTTGGGGCGACCGGCGACAGCCTTGCGGATCGCTTCGTAGCGCTTTTGTTGCTGCCAGCTAGCGACCCAGCCCGGTTCGCGTTTGGCTAGATCGCCCCGCATTGGGAAGGGCGTATCAGGCAGGTTGAGGGTGTTTTTGTAATCGGCCATGGGGTTGGTTTTTACGAGTTCGCTTTAGGTGGGGTGAGCCAGATAGTGTTTTGCATCATCGACATCGCGGCCGATTTGCGCGACGAGGCTGACGAGGTCAGGATATTTAGCTTCGTCGCGCAATTTGTGCAAAAAATCTACGCGCACGCGCTGACCATATACGTCGGCGTTGAAATCAAATAAATGCACTTCCAGCACGGGCGCAGCACCGGGGTTTTTGACCGTGGGCCGCACGCCGAGGCTGGCGACGCCCGGCAAAACCCGGTCATCAATACCGCTCACAGTGACCGCGAAAATGCCCGATAGCGGTGGGCGGTTGAGCTTGAACTGAATATTTGCAGTGGGGTAGCCCAGCTCGCGCCCGAGCTTGTCGCCCTGCACGACGCGCCCACAGATGCTGTAGGGCCGTCCCAGCAAACGGGTAGCATGAGCCAGATCGCCTGCGGCAAGGGCATTACGTACCGCGGTGGACGACGCCCGTTCGCCCGCCAGCTCAACGGTGGGCAGCGCATCCGCATCAAAACCCAGTGCCAACCCGGTGCGGGTCAGCAGTCCGAAGTCGCCTGCCCGCTGCGCGCCGTAACGAAAGTCGTCGCCTACCAGCACGTAGCGTGTGTGTAAGGTATCAACTAAAACCCGCTGGATAAATTCGGCAGCAGAAAGGGCGGCAAACGCACGATTGAAGGGGCATACATGTAATCGGTCAATGCCTAGCTCTTGCAGCCGCACGGCTTTCTCACGCAGGCTTGAGAGACGGGCGGGTGCGTCGGCGGGGGTAAAAAATTCGCGCGGATGGGGCTCAAAGCTGAGCACGCAAGTAGGCAGCTGGCGGGCGCGGGCAACCTGCTGCAAACGAGTAAGCATGGCTTGATGCCCCACGTGCAGGCCATCGAAGTTACCGATGGTAATTGCGTGAGGCTGGTTGAGAGAATTGAAACCGTGGGTAATGCGCATGCAGGAGTACAACGCGGGAAAGCAAGGATTTTAGCCCAATTAACGGCCTATTCAGCAGCACGTCGGCTGAACTGACGCGGCCGGAAACCCATTAGCCATAACGAGCCAAAATAAACCGCGGCCCCTCCCAGTACGAGTGCAGAAAGTCGGATCAGTCGAGTGCTAAAGTGCTGAGCCAGCCACCAATCCGCATCGCCCATTGCAAACCATAACAACGCCGACATCAGACCCGCTGCGAGGACTACTCGCAAGATGTATCGCCACCAGCCCGCCAGCGGTTGATAAATGCCATGGCGCCGCAGTAGATGGAGCAATAGTCCCGCGTTCAAGCATGCACCCAGCCCAATGGCTAACGCGAGACCGGCGTGCTGAAAAGGTTTGATAAAAACGAGGTTCATCAATTGCGTAGCGATCAGCGTAAAAATCGCAATTTTGACCGGTGTGCGAATGTTTTGCCGCGCATAGAAACCTGGGGCTAGTACTTTCACCAAGATCAGACCAAGTAGGCCGAGGCTATAGGCGACCAACGCATTGCGTGTCATCCATACGTCGTGCGCTTGAAACTGCCCGTAGTGGAATAGCGTAGTAATCAACGGTATGGCAAGCACCGCTAATGCAGCCGCCGAAGGCAATGCGAGCATTAGCGTCAATCGCAGTCCCCAGTCGAGCAGGCGCGAATATTCATCCGGCGAGTCGTCGGCATAGTGCTTCGCAAGACTGGGTAAGAGAATGGTGCCCAGCGCTACGCCCAGCATACCGGACGGAAACTCCATTAAACGGTCGGCGTAGTAGAGCCAGGAGACGCTGCCGGTGGCTAGAAATGACGCAAAAATGGTATTAATCAGCAAGCTGATTTGCGCTACCGAAACCCCCAGGGTGGCAGGGGCCATCAAGGTGAGAATGCGGCGGACACCGGGGTCATTGAATTTGAAGGTCGGACGCGGCAGCATGCCGATCTTCATTAAATGCGGCAGCATCCAAGCGAGCTGCAAAATCCCCCCTAGCGCCACGCCCCAGCCTAGTGCCAATACCGGTGGATCGAAGTACGGAGCCATCCACAGCGCCGCAACGACCATCGCCACATTCAACAGAGAAGGAGCGAAAGCCGGTACCGAAAACCGGCTATAAGTATTGAGAATGCCCGCCGCGAGTGCCACCAGCGAAATAAAAATGATGTAAGGAAACGTGATTCTCAGCAAGGTGATGGTGAGCGCAAATTTGTCGGGCTCATCAATAAAGCCCGGTGCGCTTACATACGCCACCCATGGCGCCCCTAAAATTCCCAGTAACGCCACAAGAACAAGGACTAGTGTGAGTGCTGAACCCACCTGGTTGACCAGTGTTTTGGTAGCTTCTTGTCCATGTTTATTTTTGTATTCGGCCAGAATCGGCACGAACGCTTGTGAAAATGCCCCCTCGGCAAATAGCCGCCGCAGCAGATTGGGAATTTTGAATGCGACAAAAAACGCATCGGTATAAAGCCCCGCGCCAAAAGCCCGCGCTATGACAGTATCCCGAACAAAGCCGAGAATGCGGGAGAGTAAGGTCATGCTGCTGACCGCAGCGAGGGCTTTAAGAAGATTCATAAACTAATATATGTGAAGAGCCATTGATATGGGCCAGCGCTTATTGGAAGCGCCCGTTGTGTGGAATACAATGCAAAAATCTAATCTACAAAATAATTAACCGCACTCTGGGGACTGGGAACATAGTACGAATAAATTATTGTCACGTACCAACCTAAACTCAAAAAAGCCGAAGTTATAGCTTATAGAGCAACTTGTAGCCGATGTACATGTAGTTACAATGAGGAGGGAATAATGAAAGCGGGTCTAAACCAAGTTAAGGGCACTTCTATAAATCCCATTAAATTTCATCCCACCGTCATCGAATCATTTTTTGATGACATTCTTGCGAGACTCGTGATTTCTACAGTGGTT
>JAYWDZ010000295.1:0-3910 GCA_043779595.1 Nitrosomonadales bacterium | reverse complement strand
CAGCGGCATTGCCGCCAATTCTGAAATGAGGAAAACCCTTGCATAAGCTGACACTCAGCAGAATCAATGACTATGTTTATCGCGTCCTAGCTGACCAGGATGAGCATGTGGGTAACTTGAAGTTTATTAACGGCGTATGGAAGTTCAAGGCTATCGGTTATAATAAGAATGGCGACATCATGCCAGGCTGGGGTCCGCTCACTGACCGGCACAACACCACCTTTGATACTCTTGACGAGGCTCTGATTAACGCCAAGCTCGCCCCGACTTGAGAAACGAACAAGTTAAACTAGCTGAGGTAAAAATATCACAACTCAGTGACTGAGCAACTTTAGCCAAATTATTCGCCGCTGTTTGACACCGATGTTGAAACCGGTTTTCAGTTCATTCATCAATTTGCATCCATGGAGGCACTTGCAAAAGTCATGCCCCAAGCTAAATTAACCTCAATTTTATGGCTAAAAAACAGCTTCTAACAGAAGATCAAGGCCTGCCCAAATGAATGATAGCACGCACACCAGCTTCCGCAACCGCTGCGCGCAATACTGGAGCTTCCTGCAAGGTGAACTACTTCCTGGCAAAGCTATTGAGCTAGAAGGACTCACCCCAACTTTAGAGCGTATTATTCGCGTACTTGAATGGGTACGGGTAGTCTGACAAATCTCGGCGACTTGCCTATCCTGCATTAGGTGTTTAAATTAGTATGTACTAAATTTCAGTAGCAATTGCTTTAACTGTAATACTTAACTTGCTAATTATGTTGGCTTAAGCAAACTGAGTTAGACCCGATTTAGCAGCAGGGCATTGATTCCTAATGGGCTCGGTCAATCTGTTAACACTAGTCTTCGGTATCGCCGTGTTCACTTCAAGCGTTTGGCCGAGAGCATTTTTATTGTGCGAGGATTTGCTTGCTACGCTCACGCCGGGCAAGAATCACATCAATGGCATTGAGAACTTCTGGAATCAGGCCAAGCGTGTGTTAAGGAAATACAGCGGGACTCCCAAAAAATCGTTCCCATTATTCCTCAAAGAATGTGAGTTCAGATTTAATTACGGAACCCCTAAACAATAACTGAAAACATTGAAGGAGTGGGCTGATATTTAATGCTAATCTACTACAGCCCCTTTTTAAATATTGCTGGGATGCGTCATGTTTACTGGGTTTACCCATAGGTCAAAATCATCTGCCGTGACATAGCCCAAGTTCAGTGCTGCCTGCCTTAGTGTGCTGCCTTCTTGATGTGCATGTTTAGCAATCTCAGCAGAGCGATCATAGCCAATATGTGGAGTTAGTGCGGTCACCAGCATCAAGGAGCGATTCAATTGTTCAGCAATGCGATGGTTATTTGCCTCGATTCCACGCACACAGTACTTTTCGAAGCTTTGCATCCCTTCGGCGAGTAGCCGCACACTTTGCAAGAAGTTATAAGCGATAAGTGGCTTGAACGCATTCAGTTCGAAGTTGCCAGAGGAACCACCGACTGTGATAGCAGTGTCGTTGCCGAATACTTGGCAACACAACATGGCCAATGCCTCACACTGCGTTGGGTTGACTTTTCCTGGCATGATTGAGCTACCAGGTTCGTTTTCTGGAATACTTATTTCTCCCAATCCGGAGCGTGGACCAGAAGAGAGCCAGCGTACATCATTGGTAATTTTCATGAGTGCAACAGCCAACGTTTTGAGCGCACCATGAGCAGATACTATTGCATCATTCGCGGCTATTGCGGCAAATTTATTGATGGTGCTCTTGAATGGCGCACCGTAACTGTGTGCCAGTTCTGCAGCAACTCGTTCGCCAAATTTAGCATGGGTGTTCAGCCCCGTACCGACTGCCGTACCGCCAATAGCCAGCTGATAAAGAGGGGTAAGCACACCAATTAATAATGATTCGGCAAGATCTAACTGAGCCACATAGCCAGAGAATTCCTGTCCGAGTGTTAACGGCGTTGCATCCTGTAGGTGGGTACGGCCAATTTTTACAATATCGGTGAAAGTAGTGGATTTTTCTTGCAGCGTCATGCGCAATGTGGTCAGTGCGGGTAGCAGTTTTTGCAAAATACCGAACACAGCGGTAATATGCATGGCGGTTGGAAAAACATCGTTGGATGATTGGCCGAGATTGACTTCATCGTTGGGGTGGGCCTTGCGCTTTTCGCCTCGAATTCCCCCTAGCAGTTCCGAGGCGCGGTTGGCGAGCACTTCATTGATGTTCATGTTGCTCTGCGTACCTGAGCCAGTTTGCCAGACAGACAGCGGAAACTCTTGCCGATGTTGACCTGCCAGCACTTCATCTGCAGCTTGCACAATGGCATTTGCTATTTCGATATTCAGCAGACCAAGATCGCGATTAACCAAGGCACAAGCACGTTTGACGGCAGCAAGCGCGATAATGATTTCCTCTGGCATACGTTCCGACGAGATATGAAAATGCTCGAGCGAGCGCTGGGTCTGTGCGCCCCAAAGTCGATCGGCTGGCACCTCAATAGTGCCGAATGAATCACGTTCTGTTCTGGTGGTCATGGTGTTTCTCCAAATGTAATTGTGCGGAACAAAAGTGTTTTTCTATGAGTTAAATGCCCAGCGCTTTTTTGACTACCGTCAGGATTTCTGGTGTGTAGTTTAATTTCAATGCGGCTTCGTGGCTTTTTTCTGACATTTTCTTCCAGACTTTTCGTAATATATCGAGTAGTTTCTTCTCGTCGTACTGGTTACTGTATTTGTACACAAATGCTTCAAAGTAATATTCGAGGAAAGCCAGATCTACTACATCTTCCAGTAGCTGGGTTTCTGGGTTGAGTTTCAGATTATCTTTGCTCAGCAAGGATTTCAGTTTGTTGATGATGTCCTGATCATAACCAGCTTCTTGCATGATAGCACCAGCCATGTCACCATGAAATTTGTACAGGCAAGTGCGCCATTGATGATAACCGGCCTTGTCCATCGAATATGTGTTGCGGGGAATTTTCCAGCGGCAGATATGCTGGGCGCGCACGGCAAGTTGAACATGCTCTGGCGCGTCAGGGGTGAAGCAGTTGAGCATTTCGCTCATCCGCTGCGCATACAGGACTTCCTTGGGGTATTCCTTACCTTCAAAAATTTCCTTGTTAGGGTCTTCAGCGTTTGCAGCGTCAAATTTGGCAATAGTTTGATCAAAGCGGGATTTATCGGAAATCATCGGTCGGTTCTTTGATTCTATTTAAAATGAATGAAAAAGCAAGCATAGCAGAGAACACACCACTGTTTTAATGTCGCTTGTGAAGAACAATCGCGGAACGGGCATGGGGTGTTCATGACAAATAAAAGATAAAAATCTAAACTACATACATGTGATAATTTACGCTTAATTAAGTTCTTCCGATATCCCTTTTGCCGGAATTTAATCGCGCAGGTGTTGTCCGAATACCAGGAGTAAGAAATGCGTTCCTTACGTGAATATTTCAACACTTGGTTGTTGATTGAATTGTTGCGTGGCATGGCTCTCACTGGCAGAAACCTGTTCCAGCGCAAGGTTACGATTCAATACCCAGAAGAAAAAACGCCGCTCAGCCCGCGCTTTCGCGGATTACATGCTCTGCGCCGCTACGCCAATGGAGAGGAGCGCTGCATCGCTTGTCAGCTATGTGAGGCAGTGTGTCCGGCTATGTGCATTACTATCGAATCCGAAGAGCATCCAGACGGCTCACGCCGCACCACGCGCTACGACATTGACCTGTTCAAGTGCATTTACTGCGGCTTCTGCGAAGAAGCGTGCCCGACCGATGCTATCGTCATGACTCGTTATTTCGAGTTTCACATGGAGGAACGGCTTGAGGCTGTCATCGACAAGCAGCGGTTGCTGGCACACGGTGACAAATTCGAACAACAGATTGCCAGCGACCGTGCTCAGGATGCACCATATCGATGATGG
>JAYWDZ010000294.1:0-3912 GCA_043779595.1 Nitrosomonadales bacterium | reverse complement strand
TCGGAGCGTATCCCCAATCTTTGAAATACGCCATTGGTGAAAGAAAGCTCACGTATTCGGAAAACTGTGCGGCATCCTGCCCCACTTCGGAGAACTCCGGTGACAAAATATAAATGCCGAGATCAAGCCCAGGCTTGATCTCGTTAACCGCCCGCCGCACACTTTGTATATAGGTGCCGATCCGGGCGCTTCGCCAAGCATTCCACTGCGTCCGTTGCTCGCTGTCAGTCGAAAAATCAATGCTGATGGGATCATATCCGAAAGCGTCCTGGAATTTTTCCCGTGTATCAGACCCCATATCCATGTTGTAATCGTCAAATCGCAACCAGTCGAGCACGATTCCGTCGACATCATAATTACACGCGATTTCTGCAACAATGGAACGTTCATAGGACTGCACCGCCAGGCTTAGGGGATTAACGAAATATTCCTCTCCTTTCGCACCAGAAAACGGCAATACATCCGTGCCGTTATATGCCTGCATCTGCCACTCCGGATATTTGCGTGCAGCAACCTGGTCATGAAACTGCGGTACCCAGGCGCGAACCTTGATACCGCGTTTATGCGCCTCCTTGATCATGTCCCGCAGTACATCGAAAGTCTCGTATCCAGGCGCACGTGGCGCGATCGCACTAGCGTAGAAAACAACGCCGGAGGGTACCTCGTCATCCTCGTCCTGTTTGACGGCAAGGTTGATCACAGCAACATGATAACGTGCAGTCATATCGAGAAATGAAACGACCTCCGAATGACTATGCACGTTATTAACGGTTCGCACATTTATCTCGGTTTTAAAAGGGGATGCGACAGCCATCGAACACATCAAACTCGTTATCGTAGTGGCCAACACAATTAGCCAGTTGAGACTTTTGCGGAATGCAATCATAAATTATGCCTCTAAAAAATTTAGTTTAACCTGACTTATGTGTCAGGCAGGTGTCGAGGAGGCGTAGTGGTGGTTCTGCCTCCCACTCACGTCGGTTGAACCGGTAGCAGAACTCACTGAGATACTCTTGCAACTAGGCAATCTTGGACGAACACCCCGTGATAGGTACCAAGCAGAAATGCCTTGTGGTTGCCCATAGCAACATGCACTCCTCACAACTATTCGCTCGCCTTGTTACGCGGTGTTACGCGCGTGGCATAGTACTGGGTCTTGCCAATCTCCATCAAAGAACCAGCGCATCGCTACGCGCCGTTTGACCGGGCGGCCCATGTCCACGCTCTCGGTGTTCCGAAAGCCGATCCAAAACTGGGCGTTCGAGTCGTCGATCACTACCGAAACCGTGCTGAACATCCCCAGCAATAGCGCAAGTTGCACCAACACGAGCAAGCCCGCGAAGGTGACCGCCAGCACGGCCGTAAGATACCGCCGCCATTCGTAGATGAGACTGGATCGAGCGAGGGAAACCATCTTATTTCTCCCCGCAAGGGCGGACGGGCACCCCGTTTCGAACGAGCTCGTGGCGTTCGGGATAGAGCCCGTCGACGATACGCACTTCGATCACGGCACGCGTTGGGGAGCTGACTGCAAGAGAGATGGCCGCATGTGTTACTCCTGCCCAGGTGCCAATGCCGGGCATTATGGGCGGCGGCTTCTGAACACGCATGTGCTGGAAGTCATGGCCTGGGGATCATGGTTGGCGGACCCTACGTAGAGGACAGCAGAAGTAACGAGCGCTACAAATAGCCCGGTTGCATAGCCTTAAGCACGGCGCGGGGGCGGTGGCGCACGCCGAGTTTGGCCAGGCTGCTAAGGGCGCGATAGCGACCGTCCCGCTTGAACGCGATGTTAGCGCGATGTGTCGTCATGCCATGGGACTTGCAATGATTTCTGCTGTTGCTGCTTCAGCGAGTTTCGCCGGGTCAATGCCCATAGCCCGAAAGGCGCGTACCGCTACGCCATATTGGGCGGTGGTGGCTGCCAGGATAACGTGTGCGCCCAAGAGGGGGGCTGCTTTGTCCGCCTGATGTTCCTTGTCCATGATGTCTCGCGCCAATGTTTGCATGAGTCTTTCTGTCGAGGCTTGCGCCTGATAGGGCCACGGGTTCGCAGCTACGGGTATTGCCTCGCCGGCAATCGCCGCATCATGCGGCAAGGCAATTCCGATATTTTTCAACGCATCTTCATATTGCCGGGCGATGGCGGCGCGAAAACCGTCGGGGTCGGCATGTATGCGCTCAAATGCTTTGCAGGCCGTTCCGTCGGGTAGTTCCAGTGCCGACAAAACGAAATGTTCTGCACCTGCCTCTTTTCGTCCGTCGGCATTGGCATGTTTTTCAGCCCCTGAGCAAAGAGCATTGATCGTGCTCACATCACGGAAGCGCTGTTTAATGGTGTTGAACATAAATACTCCTAATCTGAATGTGGCTTGGAAAGGGAATTTGCTAAACGCTTGTGTGCCGCCTGTTTGGATACACCAAGTGCTTCAGCAATCTGCGACCATGACCAAGCTTGTTCTAGCGCGGCTCTTACGGCACGACGCTCCAATTTATCTGCCATCAAGCGCAAGGCTACAACGGCTGCCAAAGCTTCGGCAGGATCATCGGGAGATGGGAGCG
The DNA here is from genome assembly GCA_043779595.1 of Nitrosomonadales bacterium. Classification (GTDB taxonomy): domain Bacteria; phylum Pseudomonadota; class Gammaproteobacteria; order Burkholderiales; family Thiobacillaceae; genus Thiobacillus. The sequence continues at coordinate 1,350 of JAYWDZ010000294.1, read as the reverse complement.
ATTTAAGATTGGCCATTCGTCAATGATAGTTGGCGAATGTGTTCGTGTCAACACTTATTGACGACATGAATCAGACACGCGCTAACGCTCCGGCTCAGCGCCGTCCGCTGAAACCGGTTGTTAGGCCATCGGTTCTTGTTGCGTAGCACAGTGAATGCTGCCTCCACCCGCAGCGATGCCGTCAATGGCGATCTGTTCAATCGTCCGGTCAGGAAACGCCCGCTGCAAGGCTTGCTTGGCGGCAAGATCGGCATGCGCGTCGCCGAACTCCTGCATGATGACCGCGCCGTTGCATACATAAAAGCCGATGTAGCCTGCCGCGAACTCGTCCGTTGCGTAAATCTCGCGGATGGTTGTCGGCCCTTCGAACACGATGATCTTCAACTTGCGCCCCCTTGCATCCGCAGCAGCCCGGAGAATCTCCAGATGCCGCTTCGCCACCTCGTGGTCATAGGACGCCGGATCCGGGTCATAACCCGCGAGCACGACACCGGGCTTGGCGAAGCGGGCATAGAAATCAGTATGGCCGTCGGTGATGTCTTTACCCTTGATGCCGGGCAGCCAGATGATCCTGTCCAGTCCAAGCAGCGGCATCAACTTGTCCTCGAACTGGGCCTTGGACACTCCGGGATTCCGGCTGGCGTTCAGGACAGAGCTTTCCGTGATGATGGCGGTGCCTTGTCCGTCAACCTCGATACAGCCGCCCTCCAGGACAAGATCGGTGTTGATAGCGCGCACCCCTGCCTGCCTGACCACCCAGGCGGCCACTTTGGCGTCGCTTGCGAACGCTTGCTTTTCGCCCCAGCCGTTGAAGTTGAAATCAATGGCCGCCTTGCACCCCTGCTCGGTCAGCACAAAGCTCGGGCCCGTATCCCGCAGCCACAGATCGTCCAACGGGGATACGATCAGCTCCACGGACGGTCCGACGAGAGCGTGCGCCAAGTCAAGCTCGCTCTCACGCACAAGCATTGAAACCGGCTCGTAGCGGGCAATGGTCTTGGCAATGGCCGCGAGATTGCGGCGCACTTCCGGCAGTAGCTTCCTGCCCCAAATCATTTCACTTGCACCGAAAGCCATCCACGTGCGCTTATGGTGCTCGCCCTCGTCGGGCATGAACCAGTCCTCAGCCAAGTCCCCTGCGGCTGTGTTCCCTGCGGTTGTTGTGCCCGTTCTACAACCCATGAGCAAACCGGTTGTAATCAATCCCGTGCTGTGCAAAAAGCGTCTCCTCGTGAGCATGTATTCTTCCGCGGCCTAACGAAGCTGTAGAAAAACATTCATTCCGCATCTTGCCTCACCCGTTCATCTGCATCAACATCGCCGCATTGATTTTGTGATGACACAAACCGC
>JAYWDZ010000293.1:0-3924 GCA_043779595.1 Nitrosomonadales bacterium | reverse complement strand
CGCGCCATCAAACGCCATCGCCAGCAAATCAGGCAACTTGGCGGTGACATCTTCGAAGCTCTTGTTCTTCAGAAAGGCACTAAGCAGCGCGATGGAGTGAAGCCTAACCGGACCCAATAGCCCCAGTCCCGTGCTGGTCTGGCTAAGCATGGTTTGTGAACCGATGGTGGAGAACGGCTGATACTGCAGCGCTTCGCCCTGCACATAGTAGCCGCTGACGTTGGCGGTGCGGGTACCGCTGCCGCCATAGGAGAACAGTTCGGGTGCGAGCGCACCCAGGGTGTCAGTGGTGTAACCATGACCTGTTGTCAAATAGGCGATCAGGTCGTCGCGGATGGCGGTTTTTGCGGCGTTGGCAAACGGGGCCTGGTCAAAGGTGACGGCTTTTTCGTCGAACAGGATGCCCATCAATGCGGCCAGCCCGCCGCCTAAGCTGTGGCCGGTGAAGCTGATGACGGTGCCTGGAGGATTAGCGGTTTTGATGTCGAGGTAATACTGGGCGGCCTGGTACAGTTGGGTCGAGGGATTCCCAAACGCCAGCGGGACGTTCGCGCTTGTCCAATCTGAAAGTTGGTCGGTGCCGGTGAAAGAGATGACAATCTGACTGCCACTCTGGAAGGAGACGGCTTCGAAACCGCCGGTACCTGATTTATGAAGTTTCTCCGTCCAGCCCAGAGGAACCGGAAAGCGATTGATCTCCGCACGTTTGTCAAAATAGGCACGTCCTGCCATCAATCCGCAGTCAATCTCAAATTGGGTTGCCATGATTACTTCCCTCCTTTGAATAGTCGGTTACAAGGACAATACTGCGAACTCATTTCGTTTTTTTTGCAAACTTCTAGACACGCTTCATACGTGGGTCGCATGGTGAACCAGTCAATTCCAAGCCAGCCGCCATGGCCGTCATAAACCATCTCAGGACACCCTCCCGCCGCCGTCGGATATGCCTCCCGCAGAATGGTTTTGTATTCGGGTTGTCTGAACTCATTATTCAGTTCTTTGATTTTTTCTGCCGAGACAAGGCCAAGTTTGGTGAGCCTGTCCTCATCTGCCAACGTTGAGGCGGCAACATTGATCGTTTTGAACTCGATTGGAAACTCGGATAACGGAATGCGTTGCCATGTTTTTCCGTCGTATTTGAAGAAAACATAAGGAGGGTTGGGTCTACCCCATTTGTTGTAAGCCAGACATAAGTTGGGAGAGGTTACGATGTAAGGCGTACCGTTCAACACGTGCAGTGCCAGCAGGTTGAAGTTGGCGCGCCCAATATCTTCGCCGTATTCGCTCGTCCAGGTGAGTGTCTTGTCTGAATTTGGCATCGTAAAGGAAATGGTGTGTTCTTTGACGGGCGGCGGTTGCCCGATCTCATGATTTCCACCTCGTATCTGCGATCGTTCCACAATGATTTTCTTCCCATCGTGCAGCAATACTTCTTCCTTCCAACTTACCCCACCTATCGCACACGCGCTCATGCTGCCTCCCAGAACCATCAGTGAAATTCCTAACAGCCAGTGTTTCATCCGTGCTTCCATATTTTTGTCTCGCAACATTGCTCTATCCCCAGATTTGTTTTTAATCATATCCGCTCATACAGCTTAATGGTAAATCGTTTCAGTATGCATTGCTATTAATAGAATGTCGATTAACAAGCTGCATCGGCTTCCAATGCGGGGTGGACAAACGCCTTACCCCAGAAAAACGCATCGGACTCGCCCTGCGCACAAAGCGCGAATCATTAGGCTGGTCGCAGGAAACGCTGGCATTCGAGTCAGGCCTGCATCGCACGTATATCGGCGCGGTGGAGCGCGGAGAGAAGAACGTGACGCTGCGTAATGCGATTCGCATTGCGCGTTCGATGCAAAGCACGCTGTCTGAGTTGTTGCTGGTGGCGGGGCTTTGACCGCCAGAATTCAACACCCACTCTCCCAAAAATCAGATCAGCTCCACCATCACCCTTCAGATAATCATCGCCCGCCCCGCCAATCAAGGTGTCGGCTTCTGTCCCGCCCAGCAGGACATCGTCGCCCGCTTCACCTTGCAGATAATCGATGTCTGCGCCACCCTCCAGATAATCGTTGCCCGAGCCGCCATAAATATTGTCGTTGCCCTTGCCACCGATAAGAATGTCGTCGCCGTTCAATGCTTCCGGCGTCGTCGCAAAAAACCCAAAATTGATGGTCCCGTCGCCTTTGATTGTGTCGTTGCCGTCGCCACCGTCGATGATGTCATTGCCGCCATTGCCCCACAGCGTGTCATTGCCTGTGCCGCCGTCGATGAAGTCGTTTCCGCGCCCGCCGGTGACAGAGTCGTTTCCATCGCCAGCGTAAATGGTGTCGGGGGCGTCGTCCTGATAGAGAGAGCCGTTGACGCCAATGGTAGTGGTGTTGCCGCCGTTACTTTTGTAAACGCCCCAGGTGCTGCCCGCTATGTAAACAGTCGTGCCCGTCGGCGGATTCCACACATCGGCAGGCGTGCTTCGCCGCATGGAATTGGACTACGCTACCGCGCTGGGCTTATTGGGTGAACGTATCAGAGATGCGCGCAACCGCCTGGGTATCTCGCAGGAAGAACTGGCGTTTCGCGCTGAAATAGACCGTACTTATGTGTCGCAAATTGAGCGCGGGATCGGCAACCCTTCGCTGATGATCTTGTTGCGCTTGAGTGCGGTGTTGCAGGCACCGCTTGCGAAGTTGTTGAGGACGCTGTAACGCATACAACATATGGGCATCAGGCTTCATGCTGCTATCTTCCATTCAGATTCAGTCCCCGCCCCCCCCATACACCCGTCCCCCACTATCATCCAGCGCGAGATACAACGGCGTAGCCAGCGTCGTTCCCACCAGTGTTTCCAGATCGAGCACTTCGCCATTGGCAAACTGCAGTGTGGCGTTCATGCCGAAGGGGGCATTTTGCAGCGTCAGCTTCTCGCCGTTATCGAGCGCTACCTTGAGCGTGGTGCTGTCAGTGATGCTTAAGGCATTGACTGTGGCCAGCCCGTTCGCACTGGCGAGCTGTATCGTGTTGTTGCCTTCGGTGTCGTCGCCCGCGCCGCCGTCGAGGTAGTCGTCGCCGAAGACGATAGCGGGGCGCCGTCCTGGCCGGCGTCGCCACCATCGTTGCTGGCGAGGATGTCTTGTCCATCGTCCTCCGATGGCAAACATGCCGCTTGACCAATACATACTTTATATGTATACATGACGCATGGTTTTTGAATTCGATCCCAAAAAAGCGGCAGCCAATCTGCGCAAACACGGTGTTTCGTTTGCGGATGCCGAACCGGTGTTTTCTGATGATCGGGCGCTGACGCGGGAGGATGCGGATGCACGCAGTGAAGCGCGTTTTGTGACCGTCGGTATGGATGCGTTGGGACGGGTTCTGACGGTGTGCTGGACAGAGCGCGGCCAGGCTGTTCGTTTGATTTCGGCGCGGTTGGCCACTCAAAGTGAAAGGAAAGCATATGAAAGCTGAATACGATATGAAAAAATCCAAACGCGGCGCGGTCATCGCACCTGTCGGCAAGACCCGGATCACGATTTATCTGGATGACACCATCTTGGCCGCCTTCCGTAAACGCGCCGAATCCGGCGGACGGGGCTACCAAACCCTGATTAACGAAGCATTGGGCGCTGCGGTTGCGGAAAGCAATGCGCCGGTGACGATCAGCACGCTGCGAAAAGTGCTGCGTGAGGAATTGCACGCGGCCTGATAGCAGGCTCCCTCGTGCAGCCCACGCCCATGGATCAAGCCGGCGCTGCCTTTGGCTTCGAGCCGCCGAATTTGATAAGGTCAATGCCGTCCCGCATCCATCGCCTTGACTAGATCACGCTCCAAGGGCAATGGTTCGTTGCAGATCATGCTAGCGAGCGTCTCGGTCAATAAGCCTGCCAATACCACACCGCGCGAGGCATAGCCGGTGGCGATATA
>JAYWDZ010000292.1:0-3936 GCA_043779595.1 Nitrosomonadales bacterium | reverse complement strand
GCCGATAACCGGCTCAAGATGGACATCCCAAGCGATGTTTCTTTTGACACGGGCCGTTATGACATCAAGCCGAACATGCGTCCGATCTTTGATCGCTTTGCCACCACGCTGAATGAAAACCCGGTGACCACGGTGACCATCATCGGCCACACCGACAGCACCGGCTCGGATGCCATCAATGATCCGCTTTCGGTCAATCGCGCCGCCGCGACGCGCAATTACCTTGCTGCCCGCGGTGTGGGGTCAAACCGTATCAGTATCAATGGTCGCGGCTCGCACGAACCGGTTGCGGATAACAACACGGTATCAGGCCGTGCAATGAACCGCCGGGTCGAGATTTTTGTGGGGGAGGCTGCACGCTGAAAAAGGCTGGATTGCGCATCTGGCTTAATTCACGCCAGATACGCACTCTATGTTTACGGATTTTCGCCTGTCACTCCCATCTACTCGCTGGGAGTATGCAATGGTAGACCCGCTTGGCTCGGTGTCTGCATTACGCGGGCGGAGAGTTCCGCTCCAGAAACATCCTCGTAGCGAGCAGGAATTTTCTCCTTAAGGCGGAAAAGGCGCTGATGGGCCGACCGAGTCAGTTGCCCATAGGTGGTAGCGAGAACACGTCCACGTAAGACCCCATCTTCTTTGATTTCCTTTTCTCGCATGGTTTTCTGCGCGATCTCGTGGCCCACGACGAAAGCCCGGAACATAGGAGTACCGTCCAAAGCCCCACTGCCTAAAAAGTCCTGTACATATCCGTCGGCTTGGTTCATCTCGTCTCGCCCAATGATGGACTTGCCTTTCTTCAACTCGACAATAAGAACATCTTGAATACGCGTCAGGCTAGCATCTGACCCATCGAATGTTTCTGTGCCCACAATGGAGCATGTCGCATCAGCCAAGACCATAATGTCAGGGCGCTGGCGTGAGTTGATAAAAGCAGTCGCATCCACTCGCTTACCAAAGATCCGCTCGGCGGCCGTGCGAAGACTAACGTTAGATACATATTCTCGGCTGTCGAACTCCGGACCGAATAGCCAACGCGCCTGCGTTACGAGGGGATGGAGGGTATGTAGTTCATCCGTGCCAGAATCACCGCAAAGCTTTTCTATCGCGGTAATGACCGCCAGCCTATGGTCTATTTCGTCAAGAACAGACAGTGCGTCACGTACCGTCCATTGACTAAGCAGACGGTCAAGCCCCTCGATGTCGGCTTCATCAAGTTTGGTTAGTTTTTCCAGCAACGCGGCCCCTCCTCTGGATTTCTCAAGATTAATGACAGCCTGGACCGCAGCGGATAGTGTATCGGGATGGATGGCAGGATTGTTTTTGAGCAGTTCCTGCGTGAAACTTGCGACCTCGATGCGCCCCAAAGTAGACAACTCCTTGAACTGCTCCCGATTTCGTACCAAAACTTCCTCGGAGCTCTCCTCCACGAGATTTGCAGAAAGTTTCTTGAACACCTCCTGCGCATAGCGGCAGACGGCAGCGTACAGTGCGCTTACTTTATGGCCGACCTTGAAGCGCGCCCAATCTGGCTCAACCTCACCGATCCAATCGTCCTGTGCCTTGATAACGATAGCGTAGCGTTTGGCAAATCTGGATCGCCCGTCAATCAATGCCTCATTGCCAACAACCCAGCTGGGTACTCCTACCATTCGCCCATTTACCCAAAATGCGACGCCTTGGTAAAGCGTGGGCTTGGCCGCGCGCGTAGAGTCCACCACAAATGCCTCCGCGGAAGGACATCCCTCTATCTCAAGAACCATCCGCTCAACTAACCCGGCCTGCTCGGCCAGTGAGACGGAATGTCCATTCACTCTCACGACGAACTGTGGGTCGTGCAGAAAACGGGCAGAAAGGATTTCGCGGATGCGGTCTGGGTCAGGGAGATGCCGTCCCACAATCACAGATAATTTCGTGCCATGCCCCGCTCGAAGAAAGGCGGTTTCCTTTTCAATCGTAAAGGGATTCTCTTGGCTTTGCGTCCCTATAACGAATTCTGCTCCTTTACCGTCGCGCCAAGTTTCCACATGGTACGTGTCGGCGAAGCACAGCAGCCCATGACGCCCGACACCGTTCCGCCCATAGGCTTTCCGTCGCCAATCCTTGCGCTCTGAAGGAAATTCAACATTATTACTCTGATGTCTTAACCGGTTGTAACCGAGAGTCATCCAACGACTCTTGAACTGTATCGCGCTCATGCCGTGCCCGTCGTCCAGCACAACGAGAGCGGTCTCAGGCACATGAGGAATTGTCAGATCAACCAACGAAGCGCCAGCGTCCCAAGCGTTCGCCACCAGTTCAGTCAGAGCCACTTCGGGGTCATGCGCGATGCGCCCGAGCGTCCGTAGGAGGTAGTCTGTCTCGAAAAGTGAACCAAACTCCTTCTCATTTTTCTTCGGTCGACTCATGTCCTGCCGCTCCCTTTCATATTCTTTATTGAAGCGGCTTAGTTTACTCGACTGCCTTAAGCATGCTTGGCCGATTTCAGGCATATCACAGCGACGAACTCAGACTGTTTTTTTTCTAAGCCATATATCGATACCACCTATTGTTTCCGACCCAAACCCAACCGCAAATTACCCTGTATCTGATCCCGCCACCCCGCCTCTACGCCCGCTTTATCCGCATACTCCCGCCAGTTCGCCACCACCGCAGTCACTTCCTTAACGATAGTTTCAGCACGGCCCCGTTTCATTACCACGCTTTTGGCGCAGGCGCGGAAATCATCCAGCGTGAATTCGTAATTTTTTGCGATTAAGAGGCAATCTCCCTAATAAATCGTCATGGATAGCGGATTGTAAATCGTCACCCTTTGAATTTAAGCAGCGCTTGCATTCCCTTCCTGACTTTTGCCTCGTCTGCCTTGGATAATTTTCCCAATTCACCGCGTACTAGACGATTATCCAGCGTAAAAAGTTTGAAGCGTAGTTTGGAAGGAGTGGGCAATCCAGCGACAGCCAAGTCCTGCAAGGGGCAATCCAGCGGCCATGCGGGGGTGTCCTGAGAGGTAATCATCGCCAGCACCGTATGCCCGGCGGGCGTATTGAACGCAACCGCATCGGATAAGACCAGCGCTGGGCGGTTTTTGGTGGCGGCGCGATCGGTAAAAGGAAACGGCACACGCACCACGCTGAAACGCTCAAAGCCCACGATAGGCTTCCTCGTCGGCCGCACCGGACCACTCGGAGAGCGTTCCTTCCAGGGCGCCTAAATACTCCATGTCCAGCGCCTGAACCCGTCGCACTCTCGCTGAACCATCATCGGAAACCTCCCATGTGATCAAATCGCCTGGCGCGACTTTCAGCGCGATACGAATGTCCTGCGGGATAGTGGTTTGACCTTTTGCAGTGATTTTGGCAACGGCAAGCATGGTATTCCTTCCAGTAAGGATTGCATTACATTCTTACCATAACCATTACTCCCGCATTTGTAAAGCACTCGCTAAGTCGACTTCTTGGCCGCCTTCGCCACCGCTTTCGGCACGCGCTCTAATAATCTAGGATCGAACGGCTTGGGCAGGATGTAATCCGGCCCGAAGGCGAGTTTTTTCAGCTTGTAGGCTTTCAGCACCGATGCAGGAACAGGCTCGCGAGCGAGCGCGGCCAGCGCGTGGACGGCGGCGATCAGCATGGGCTGGGTAATCTGTTTGGCACGGGCGTCGAGTGCGCCGCGGAAGATGAACGGGAAGCCGAGCACGTTGTTGACCTGGTTGGGAAAATCCGACCGACCCGTCGCCATGATCAGGTCGCTGCGCGCGGCGCGGGCTTTTTCGGGGAGGATTTCGGGGTTGGGATTGGCCAGCGCAAACACCACCGGTTTGGCGGCCATGCTTTTGATCATCGGGGGGCTAACCAGATTTTCGCCCGATACGCCGACGAACACGTCGGCGCCTTGCATCGCATCGGCCAGCGTACGCAGCTTGGTTTTTTTGGCGAA
>JAYWDZ010000291.1:0-1510 GCA_043779595.1 Nitrosomonadales bacterium | reverse complement strand
TTGTTTTCGCTTTCCCAGCAGCGGCAAAGTTTTTTACATTCCCGTGGTCATTTATCAGTTTCTCGTTTCTACAGGGTGCTCATAGTATGGCTCGCCCTGTAGAAACGAGAAACTGATAAATGACCACGGGAATGTAAAAAACTTTGCCGCTGCTGGGAAAGCGAAAACAACAAACCCAATAGCAAGTAGTGATGAAATGCCAATCAAAAAGAAACCTTGAGCAGCGCCAGAATCTCCGGCTGTGTCCCATGAAGGTGAGTGTTGTTCGGCATAAGCTCCCCAGAGAAATAGGACTGGGAGCACCGCAACTGCGAGGGCACTGATTAAGGTGGCTTTTAAATACCTTGGCGAAGGCCGCAATTCTTGTTTAGATATATGCATAACGTTTGAATTAAGGGGCGCCGTTAGGCGTCCCGCTTGAATGATGGGTTAGGCACACACTTAAAAAATTGCATTGAATGCAGCAACATAATTAAAACCTAGATTATTTTGATGTTTGGTTTGGTAATACTGCAATCTACCACGCATTATTTCAATGCTCCAAGAACCCCAGCCATAAATTTCAATGGGCAAGTTATGAAACGCATAAGCTAAGTCTCGGGCCTGCTCACCTTCCAAAGTTCTAAGGTCTACAAAAACTTCATGCATCAACACACATAAAGCTTTTCTTTGTTCTTCTGTTGGTAAATTGCTATGCATCTAAATATACCTAACGTAAATTATTAACCACTAAACTTTACCTCGTAGTTAACAGGCCAAATGCCAAGCCACCAGATACGAGACAGGAACCGATGAATGCGAGGGAACAATAGCTCTTGCTCTTGTGGCGATAACGAATAAGGGGCGAATGTCTCACCGCTGGATGGCGGGAGATGGACAACCCATGTTTTACCTTGACGGGACAAGTTGAAGCGATAAACCCCTGATGCGTCTTCATACCTCAGCCCTTCGTTCTTTGCCTGTAACAAAATCTGGTAATCCCACATTTTGCGCCTAACGTTTGACATGAGGGGCGCTTGGAGGCCGTAGGCCGGAAAGCGTCCCCTCGATGGAAGGGTTAGGCCGCGTTGCGCCATATGTTGCGCTCTCGAAGTTCAAGGAATCGAAGCTCATTTTCGTGTATCGCATTGCGCTTGGCCTTCTCCATGAACTCACGAGCCTGCCCTTCGTAGCCAAGCAATTTAGACAGGCCAACGATAGATAGACTGAGATCACTCTGCGACAGAGCCATAAGTTGCGTGAGCAGTGTTTCAGGGGTTTCGAACGTTGACAGGAGAGGGATCGCACCATGCTCTGCTGCCTGTGCGAGACACGTGGTTAGTGTACCGACGTCGATATTCGCTGTGATTTCGTGCCCGTGTTGGGGCGGCGAGCACCACGACCCAAGCTCTCGCGAGAACAGCGACGGACCCTCGCTTGGCCCCTTGTACGGACGCTCCGGGAACACGAGTTGATGCCAGATCTCACTGAAGATCTGCACATCTATCCAGAAGGTCGCGCGCTCTCTGTC
>JAYWDZ010000290.1:0-1514 GCA_043779595.1 Nitrosomonadales bacterium | reverse complement strand
AACCAAAACTATGTCAATGGTGGCCTTTGATGCGTTAGCAGGACTAGCGATTTCTTCCAAAAACTCGATCGCTAGACCTGCACTCTGAACCAACTGCTCAATCTCCTTTTTTGGTCGGTAGTACACGTAGATTTTGTCACCGCTGCTTGGTGTCTCGAGTCCAGATTGTTCCGTGGGCCCAGACATTGTGCTGAGGTAAAGAACCCCGTTGGGCGATAAAACTTTACTGAGTGATTCAAAAAATTTCTGTGCATCTTCCTTGTTCAGATAGTTCAATCCAAAGGCGTACGCGATACCGTCAAATACTCGACCTAGGTCAAGCAATTGCCTGCAGTCGTGAACCAAAAAGTTGGCTGCCGGTACATGAGTTTGGGCTAACCGTATCATGCTTGGTGCTAGATCTATTCCTAGCACATGAATATCTGGCCTTTCACGAACTATGAAGGCAGAGACATTGCCTGGTCCGCAAGCAACGTCCAACACTGTCGCGCCTTGCCGAGAAACGTGCGAGCAGAATTGTCGGTAGTAGACGTCATAGGTATCCAGAGCAAGGTACTTTTGCGCATATCGCTCCGCGAACCTATCGAACGTATCAACTGAAACTTGGCAGGTATCCATGTCGCATCCTTAAGCCGCCCAACGTTCGCCATAACCGGCAGTGAAAAGCGGTGCGACGAAGGCGCGCCGCTTTTCACTGTCCGTGTTGATGGCGTTGTTGGGCGTCACATTGCCTACGCCCGCATACAGACCCGGTTTAGACCAGGGAAGCGAAAAAAGGGATGATGACCCGATAAAGCGTAATGCCCGCCAATATAGGTGGCGCAATCACTCCAAAGAATGCCACAACCCGCTCGCGACCATGGGCGACGCGATATCCATGCAGCCACGTCACAAAGACAAAGACGTTAAGCGCGATTTGGATTAGACCGGATACGATATTCAGGCCCACGAGGAAATCTGTGAAATTGGCGACAAGGAAGAAAATAAGTCCTGTCGCTGCTGAAATCGCCATCCATCGTCGATTGTTACGCATTGAGAAGAACTTCCCTTACTATTTTCAAGCGCTCCTCAAATGCTTGCCAGCCTCCCAACCGTGCGGTCCGAGATACTTCTGCCCTATGGCAAGCGCCTCATCCTCAAGGGGCGTCGCGAAAGTGTCATTCCATCGGTTGAGGAACCCGAACAACGAGATCATCGCGACGATCTCGATGATCTGACCGTCGCTCCAATGCTCGCGCAGCTTCGCGAACATCTCGTCGGTGACCTCATTCGGCACAACGCCCGCAGCGAAAGCCACGTCGAGCGCGATGCGCTCGGCTTCGGTGAAGAGCAAGCTCGTATTGTATTCCCACACCGCCTCAAGCTTGGCGTCGTCGATCCCGGAGCCAAGCGAGAGCGCGGCGGTATGAGACATGCAGTAGCGACAGCCAGCGGCGCGGCTCGTGACGTGGGCGATCAGGCGCTTGAAGCCGATGTCTACTTCGCTCGTCTCAGGGTCAGAGACTGCTCCCATC
>JAYWDZ010000289.1:0-1515 GCA_043779595.1 Nitrosomonadales bacterium | reverse complement strand
CTACAATGCATAAAGACCTTTATAGCTTACGCGGCATTTCATCAGCGATGATGATGCTATGGATACTTTCCGGCTGTGGTAATGCAGATACTGCGCCGCCGCCAAGTGCGCAACCTAGCCCGGGTTCAAGCTCAGTTGAGCAGGGAATTTTGTCGTTCGCAACAACTAGCGACAGCGTAGTATTTCGTTCATCGTTGACCTCCGCTTCGTCCATTACGGCAGCGGGAGGCTTTCAGGAAGTAGGGTCCATGAACGAATTCGACGTTAACCTTGGAATAAAACCTCGAATCACTCCTGGAGCAGCGGCAGCAATACCCGGTTGTCGCTTTACCAGCTCCTCGATTCCGGCCTTGAGTAATCTTCCGAGCGGTCAGCTAAGTATCGAGGTCGAACGCGAATGGTTGGCGGTCACCAACGCCGAGACTCGGTCCGTGGGATACAGCCACACGGAGAATGAGTATTTGCTCTCGTACGGGCCGGGCGATGCTTCCAGTGCAGGTATGCTATATCTTCAGCCAGATCAGAGTTTGTTATGGTTTTTCAAGGCCACAGAGATATTTAAAGGGGCGCATTACGTCAGTACCGCCAGGTCGGAGAGATTTGCGCGGATTACGTTCTCCTGGTCCCCCGGGGAAGCCCAGCTTTACGTCGATGGGCTGCTTATGGCAACTATCAATAGAACTGACCAAGGTGCAGATCGGTTCTCCACTGTTTACGTTGGTAACTTTATTGGATCTGCCCTCTCAGGTTTTCGGGGAAATTACTTCGTTCGTAATTTGATCGTCGCACGGATACCGGTAGTGTTGCAGACGTCACCACTCTTGGAACATGTTATGCAGTTAGGCGATTCGTTTAGCACGGGTCCTGCCCTTGCCAATTTGCCCGCGAAGTATGATGCCATGATTCCAAATACAATCATCGGACAACTCGCGCGTCACGGAATCGGATATGGCAAGTATACGGTTTATTCCCATGGAGGGGGCAACATACAAGACAATGGTCCAAGGTCACTTGAGGCTAATGTTAACGGGTACGGAAAAACTCGCGCGCAGGCGCTCACGGAAAATCCAACGCTGGTGATATTTATCACTGGTGGAAACGATACAGGCATATTCGACGAAATGCTATTTACCACAGACTTGCGCGACCATGTTGAGGCCTTTCTTGGCGAGCATGGGCACGCAGCTACAACTGTAAGGCATGTGATAATCACCACAACGGCAAGCAATCAGTTGGCGACACACCCCGTTACCTTGTCTATGGTTAGGATTATGAAATCTATGCCAGCATGGTGGGATGCGACTTATCCACTTAGGGCCGGAAGCGTTAGTATTGTCGATACCTGGAGCATCTTTGGCGGGGAAAACGTCGATCATTTACTATTCGGAATCAGCGATCTTGTACATCCTGCGGCTAGTGGTGATCTTGTGTATGGTAGAGCAATCGCAGAGAAAATATTAACTCTTAAAGGCGTTGGTGCAGCGAACTGAGGTGAATTTACTGTTTTTATTTCAA
>JAYWDZ010000288.1:0-26178 GCA_043779595.1 Nitrosomonadales bacterium | reverse complement strand
CTTCGCTCAAATTGGCGTAACGCTTCTCAAGGTCAAATAGGCTGTTTTGCATGGTAAAAGCGTGCCTGAATTGGGGGATTTATAGAAGTGCCCTTTATCAGGTTGCCTCAACCGAATTTTTGTAATACAGTAGTATTACATTAACGCATCAGGAGCCCGTCATGACCCTTACCGTTCGTCTTCCCGGCGATCTTGAAACCACGCTGGACCACTATTGCACCGCCACCGGCAAAACCAGAAGCTGGGTGGTGAACGAATCACTTGCCGTCTATCTTGAGAACCAGGCGCCGCCAGCGCATACGTTGTGGCAGCAATTTCGCCCGGCCAGCGGCAGCAAAACCAAAGCGCAAAACAGCGGGAATATTGCTGAACGGCATTCGGGCATCTTGAAAGAAAAATTGCGTGGCAAACATTCCCGATAGTCGCCACACCGCCGTCAATCGCAACATTCTCGCTGACACCAGCGCATTCGTCGCGCTGTTTGACCCAGATGATCACTGGCATGCACGTGTAGCGGGGGTGCTTGCCGCACTGCCGCCCGGTGCGCGGCTGGTCACCAGTCTCGCCATCGTGACAGAAGTCACGCACCTGCTTGATTTTGATCTGCGCAATCAATGGGCCTTCCTCGACTGGCTGACCGCGGGCGGCGCGCTGGTCCGGCAGATTCCGTTGGAGGGAATTACCACTTGTCGGCTGCGTATGGAAAAGTATCGCGACCGCCCGATGGACTTTTCCGACGCCACGCTGATCTGGCTCGCCGAGCAGGAAAAAATCACGCACATCCTGTCGATCGACGCCGATTTTGAGGTCTACAAAATAGGCCGCAGCAAACTCACCAATCTGATAACCCATGCTCGATGAATTGATCGCGCGCATACAGACTGCGCACGCTACCCATACCCCCCTCCTCATCCAGGGCGGCGGTAGCAAATCGTTTTACGGCAATCCGTGTGCGGGCGAGGTGCTCGACACCCGTACGCTTAACGGCATCGTGGACTACCAGCCGAAAGAGCTTGTGCTGACCGCGCGCGCGGGCACGCCGCTCACCGAAATCGAAGCCGTGCTGGCCCAGCACAATCAGATGCTGGCGTTCGAGCCGCCGCATTTCGCTCTCCCCCACCCCAACCCTGATAGAGCCATTAGCCATTCGACTAAGCCCGCAAACGGGCAAGTCGCTGGTTATCCCCCGCTAGCGGGAGAGGGGGCAACCGTTTTGCCCAAACCGATTTATGCCACATTGGGCGGCTGTGTTGCTACCGGCCTATCCGGCCCGCGGCGGCCTTACACCGGGTCGGTGCGGGATTATGTACTGGGCGTGCGCATGATCGACGGCACAGGGCAGGCCTTGCGTTTTGGCGGGCAGGTCATTAAGAACGTCGCGGGCTATGACGTGTCGCGGCTGATGGTCGGGTCGCTCGGCACGCTGGGCGTGATTACCGAAGTTTCGCTCAAAGTCCTGCCGCGACCGGTTGCAGAAATTTCCCTTCAGTTCGAAGTATCCGAGGCTCAAGCGATCGAGACCATGAACCGCTGGGCGGGACAACCCCTCCCGTTATCAGCAACCTCATGGCATGCGGGATTGCTGAGCGTACGGCTTTCCGGTGCGCAGTCGGCGGTCAACGCGGCGCACGCAAAACTCGGTGGCGACGTGATGCATGATGCGCCCGCGTTCTGGCAACGTTTGCGGGATCACAGCACACCCTTTTTTGACAAACGTCCGTTGTGGCGGCTGGCAGTAAAGCCTACCCATGCGACGCTCGACCTGGATGACGCGCAATGGATCGAATGGGGTGGCGCGGTGCGCTGGCTCTCCACCAATCTGCCAACTTCCAGGCTGCGCCAGATGGCGCGCGACGGAGGCGGACATGCAAGCTTGTTCCGCGGCGAGTCTATTACTGAGGGCGTTTTTTCGCCGCTCTCCCCGGCACTATTCGCTATCCACCAACATCTGAAACAGCGCTTCGACCCGAAAGGGATTCTCAATCGCGGGCGTCTGTATCCGGATTTTTAATATGCAGACCACGCTAGCCGACCCCTTCAAAAACACCGCCGACGGCCAGGAGGCCGAGCGCATTTTGCGCAACTGTGTGCATTGCGGTTTTTGCCTCGCCACCTGCCCGAGCTATCAGATACTTGGCAACGAACTCGACTCGCCGCGCGGGCGAATTTATTTGATCAAGCAATTGGTCGAAGGCGGCGAGGTCACCGCCAAAACCCAATTACACCTCGACCGCTGCCTCACTTGTCGCAATTGCGAAACCACCTGCCCGTCCGGGGTGGAGTACGGCAAGCTGCTGGATATTGGACGGGCGCTAGTCGATGCACAGGTTCCGCGCCGCCCCATGGATAAAATCCAACGTACCGTGCTCGGTAAGGTGATTTCCACGCCGCTTTTATTTACCCCTTTACTGAAGGTGAGCCAAGCGTTGCGACCGCTGTTGCCCAGCGCGCTCAAAGCTGAAATACCTGCTAGGCCAGCGGCCACACACGCTAAACCTGCGACCCACATTCACGCGCGTCGCATGGTGCTGCTGGAGGGGTGCGCGCAGCCTGCGCTGGCGCCTAACATCAACACTGCGGCCACGCGCGTGCTTGATCGACTCGGCATTACGCTGATGCCTGCCGCTGCCGCGGGCTGTTGCGGGGCGGTCACTTTTCATCTCAACGATCACGCGGGCGGACTCGCGGCGATGCGCCGCAATATCGATGCCTGGCTGCCGCATCTGGATAACGGCGCCGAAGCCATCGTGATGACGGCCTCAGGCTGTGGGGTTTTGGTAAAAGAATACGCCTGGCATTTGCGCAAAGACCCCCTATACGCCGACAAAGCGGCGCGCATTTCAGCAGCCACGCGAGATTTGTCTGAGATTCTGCTGGCGGAAGGCGAGAAATTGACCGATTTATTCACCCCCACTTCACGTGCCGATCACCCTCGCGTGACGTTTCATGCGCCCTGCACTTTGCAGCATGGGCAAAAAATCACCGGGGTCGTCGAAACGTTGCTGGAGCGGGCCGGGTTCGAATTGTTAGCAGTTCCGGAATCCAATTTATGCTGCGGCTCGGCGGGGACTTATTCGATTCTGCATCCCCAGATTGCGCGGGCGTTGCAAATCCGCAAGCTCGGCAACCTGGAGGTCCATGCGCCGGAAGTGATTGTGACGGCCAATATTGGATGTCTCACCCATTTGCAATCGGGTACGTCGACCCCTGTTAAGCACTGGATAGAGCTACTGGATCGCTAAGCGCTGTGCCGGGCGCACTATTAAAGACCAGAGCAGAAATGGCCGCTAGCAACAATCTGCGCTAAGCTTGCATTCGCTTGGGTAACAAAGGCCGTTCACCCGGGTATTTTAACAATCCATAAAGGAGAGAGACATGCAAAAAAACATGGGTGGAATAGACCGCATTATCCGTATCGTGATCGCGATTGCCCTATTCGCGCATATAGCCAATACAGGTGACATGGAGTACTTACAGATGATGTTGGAGGCTGGGGGCGGAATGATCTTACTTATCACTGCGTTAATAGGCTGGTGCCCAATATATAAACTTTTAGGTATTAACAGCAGTAAAGTCCGGGCTGTATAAATACTTGAAAGTATGCGGCGTTGCGCATAGCAATACCGCATCCACGCAACACTACAATTCGCAAGTTCTCACGAACTTGCGAATTGCGTAAAGACTCCGCGTCGGTAATCTACAACAAATACACCCATTAAACACAATCAAAGTGTAGAACTTGTATGCTCAGTGAAATAGTTTGACTATGGTTTTGAGTACTGACGGGTGACATGTTGAAAATCAAAACCTTAATCCGCGTTTGTCTGATGAGTTCCAGCCTAGTGCTGGGCGCAGCATTTGGCGATGCGGGTTCGGAGCTGGCGCAAAAAGTCTATGAGCGTCCGAACGGCCGCGACCTCACCACTGTAGGACGCATGGTGCTGACTGAAAAAGGCCACGCACCGCGCATGCGTGAACTCATCACCTATCGCCTGGAAAAGGCAAAAGGCGAAATCACCAATCTGATCCGTTTCACCGAACCCGAAGACATTGCCGGGACCGGTTTACTGAGTGTCGATAAAGCCAATGGAAAATCCGAGCAATGGTTGTATTTGCCTGCGTTAGATCGCGTGCGTCGCATTTCAGGCGACCGCAAAGGTGGGCGCTTCGTAGGGTCGGATTTATATTATGAAGATTTACAGGACCGCAAACCCGCTGAAGATAGTCATCGTCTATTGGGGACCGAAACCATCAATGGAGTGGTCTGCGACATTCTTGAAAGTATTCCGGTCGACCCGGAAAACTCGGTTTATCGCAAACGCGTAAGCTGGATAGACCCCAAAACGCTGATGGCATTGCGGGTGGACATGTATGAAACTGACATCAATGTGGCGAGCAAGCGCTGGTGGGTGGTATCGAAAAAGAAAAATCAGGGTTTTTGGACAGCCACCGATAGCCGGGTAATTGATCTTGCCAGTGGTCACGAAACTCGTCTGGTTGTCGATACCGCGCTGTATGACCGTAACTTGCCCGCGACGCTTTTTAACGCACAAACCCTTGCCGACGAAAATCTGGAATCGGAATATCGCCCATGAAATCACTATTACTTTTGCTGTGCTTAAGCTTGGCCACAACACCCCTTTTTGCCGCCGATGAAGAGGATTTGCCGCCCCCTAAATCCAAAGTAAAAAAGGCGACCGTCAGGGCATTCAAGCCCACGCTCAAATACGGTTTTGACAACGTGTTACTGGAAGCAGGCGCGCTACCCGATGCGCCGGAAGCCGACACTTATTCCACGTTGCGTGCCGACGCATATGTATTGTGGCAACCCAGTCGCAATTGGGAATGGCGCGCAGGGGCGCGGCTGGATGGCATGGCGCAAGACGGAGGGCGCACCGATCATCACGAATTGCTCGCCGATTATGGCGATACTTATGTGCGGTATCGCAACGGCGACACACGATTGACGCTGGGTGCACAAACTATTATTTGGGGCCGGGTGGATGAGATACCGCTGATAGATCGCGTAAGTCGCGCGGACCTCACCCGTTTTGTACTGGATGATTTACCCCAGCGCCGCCGTGCTCAGCTGGCCGCCCGTTGGGAACAAAGTTTCAATGACTTTAAATTGGACGCCGTGTGGTTACCGGTATTTCGTGCAGCCCAATTGCCGGATATCGCCAGCATTTGGAGCCCGATTAATCGCACGACCGGAGAAATTATCGGCGTCGCCCCCACCCCTGCGCTTGCTGCGCTGGTGGGCGTAGCCCACGTGAATGAAGACGAGCACGGCAGCGGCGGCGGCGCGATGCGCCTGACCAAAACCGGAGGCGGGGTCGACTTCGGGGTGACGCTAGCGCGGACTCGGCAATCGATGCCGTATTACCGAATTGATCCCATCCGGCTTACGCTCACAGGGATTCACCCTTTCAATAATTTTGCCGGTGTGGATGCCGAGTTCGTGACGGGGAACTACACCTGGCGGACTGAAATGGGCTATACGGATCACGTGCCAATTACGCTTCAGTCCACCGCACTTGATCAAACCAGCGCGCTCGACTGGGTCGGCGCAGTGGAATTTTTTCCGGGCGGTAAGAACACCCGGGTGAATCTCCAACTCATGGCGCATAAATTGAATACGAGTAAAAACACGTTCGAATTGGGCGAATATTATGGTGCTAACGGCGAAATCGAAACGACTTTCGCCCAAGGCCGCTGGAAAGCCGGTGCGCGTTTTTTCACGGGGCTTAATGTGCACGATATTTATATCACCCCCAAGCTCAGCTATTTGGGCTGGGAGCCTCATGAGATTTATGTCGCAGCACATTACTTTGACGGCGAAGCCCGCACCTTGGGAGGCTTTCATCAGGATCATAGCCTGATTACGGTGGGGCTCAAAACGCGATTCTGAGCAAGTGATTAATCGTTTTTTGGCCCGGATATATGGGCGTGCCCCGGGGCTGCAACACCGAATGCTGGCGTGGCCGGTCGCGCTGGCATTGGTAATTGCGATCCATCTGGTTTCGGGATTTTTTCTCCTTAAGCTGCACTTCAATAACTCACCCGAAGTTTATTACGCCGCCAATGCGCCCGCCGTTCAATTGCGTAACGAGTTACGGCGTGACTTTCCCAGTGATGAAGCTTTAACGGTCCTGTTTCGCGGCAATAACCTGTATTCCCAGGATTTTCTTAAACGCATTAATACGCTGGTACACAAACTCGAAAAGCATCCATTGGTCGACCGCGTTTCGACCGTCACCTCGGTGGAAAAAATATCCGCTACGGAAGACGGGTTTTCGGTGGGTTTGCTGATCAACCCCGATCAGCTGGCAAAAGCGACACCGGCGGAGTTGCAAGCCCGGGTACTCGGTGACCGCTTCGCGCCGGGCTTACTGGTTTCCAAAGACGGGCAATATCTGGCGGTGTCGATTCGTCCGCGTTCGTTTCTGAGTGAAAGCTTGCAGCGCCTTGAGCTAAAAAAAGCCGTGAATGCTGCAATCAAGGAAGCAGGGCTGTCCAAATACTACGTCGGCCAGGCAGGCCCGATCACGATGGATGTGGCGCAACTGGAGTCCATCTGGAAAGACAGCGCAACCTTCATTCCGTTGACGGTCACCATAGGCTTGCTGCTAATGGGCTGGGTGGTCGGTAGATTACGCCCGGTGATTATCGGCGCGGTAGCTATCTCGACTGTGGTGTTGCCGTGCATCGCCGGGGTCGCAATCTTTCATCAGCCCTACACCATGGCTACCGCCATATTACCCAGCCTGCTTGCGGCCTACACACTGGCCACGCTGCTCCATCTCTATTCGGGCATTCAACGTGCGCGCGTGGCAGGCCTGCGACGAGCTAAACGCGTTGACCGTGCGTTGGCCGAAACCTTGATTCCAAGTTCTTTCAATGTGCTAACGACCGGGGCGGGGCTGCTTGGCCTGTTATGGGTACCTATCCCCCCGGTTCAGGTATTTGGTATGGCCAGCTCGTTCGGTACGCTGATGGTTTTTATTACCGTGTTTTACCTTGCCCCGCCCTTTTTGGTGCATTGGGATATCTATCGCTGGCCACGGCGAGATTCGGGTTTGGGGAAAATTGGTCGATTCGCATCCAAGCTGACGCTATTCAGCATGCGTAATCCCAAAGGCATTTTGATTGTGACCGCGATTGCCATCATTGCCACTTTCCCGTACACCCTGAAGGTGGAAGTCGAGTCGGATATTTTGGCTTTTTTTAAACCGAATCATCCGGTCAGCAAAGATACCAAGTTGATCGAATCCAAGCTATCCGGCGTGACCACACTCGAGATTTCAATCAAAGGAACCCATCGGGATAGCCTTAAAAACGTCGCCACTTTACGTGCCATCAGCGAGTTTCAGCATTGGCTAGGACAACTCCCCGAAGTCGATCGCACGCTCTCGCTGGTCGACTTGGTTGAAGAGATGAATTGGGCGATGAATAGCCAAGATACGGCTTTTCGAACTTTGCCCAATAACGACCGCTTATTAAACCAATATTTGCTCGTTTACGATGGCAAGGACCTGTATGACTTGGTCAACCGCGAGTTTCAGCACACCCGCATCGTGCTCAATATGCACGTGCACGGCACCCAGGAAATCAGTAAAACCATCACCAAAATTCGTGAACGACTGCTGACTCATCCACTGCCTGGACTCAAAGTTGATGTGGGGGGATATGGCAGATTATTTGCGGATCAAGTCGACTTGCTTATCAGTGGTGAGACGGGCAATTTTGTCGGCGCATTTCTGCAAATCTTTATCTTTATGGCCATCCTGTGGCGCTCGCCTACTGCTGCCGGTATTGGCATGCTGCCTAACCTGGCACCGGTGTTTTTCATTGTGGTCTTGATGGGTGCCACCGGTATTCATCTCGATCTCGCTACGGTGATGATAGCCAGTGTCGTACTCGGCATTACAGTCGACGATACCATTCACCTCTACCATGGTTATCAACACCGATTGCACGCGGGCGCATCGCCTGTATTTGCGATTGCACGCAGTTTTGAATCATCAGGTCGAGCGGTGATGGCCGTGTCATTGTTGCTGGTGGTGCAGTTTAGTTTGCTTATATTTTCCGACTTTATCCCGACCGCCAACTTTGGTCTGATGACTTCAGTGGGTCTGTTTTCGGGACAGTTGTTTGAGTTGCTGCTGTTGCCGGCTCTATTGCTGCTCAAAGACGGTCGCAAAAAACCACTTAAGGTACGGTTAGCCGCAGCGCATTGAAGTCATTGTGAAACAACACGATTTCGTCGCCCGATGCAAATTGCCAGCCTTCGAGATGGCCAAAGTCCTTACTGCTTTTAGGCGGAAGCTCTAACGTAAAGCGCCGCAGATTAGCCAGTGTGGGATTACGCACATTCATCACCACCGTAAGATCGCGGTCGCTGGTGTTCTCCAGCACCGCCACAATGCCCTTACCCAAAAAAGATGAGCGAAATCTGATCACCACCGGCATCGGCGGTTTTAACGCGGAGTTGGGCTGAAAATCCGATTGTTTGTATTCCAGCTGGGACTTGAGTTGTTGGATTTCCAGCAGACTTTGATTGAAACGGTTACGCGTTTCTACCAGATAACCCTCGGTTTTTTGCCGGACTTCAATCTCTTTTGTCAGTCGGCGATTGGACTCGCCCAAGTCGACATTAAGCATGAAGGCATACAAGCCCAAACCCCCTAACAACAATACCGCAGCGATATTGATGCCGACAGAAATCATCAGATTGCGCGACATGCGCGCGGCAGGTTTAGCATCTTTGGGAGGTGAGTCCATCTGGTTTATGGTCTCCATGGGTGACTAGCCGGTATTGCGCATGCCTGCGGCAATGGCGTTAATCGAACGCATCAGTGCAGTCAGCCAGCGTGCGCGGTCGTCTTCCCACAGCGAATCATTGCGATAACGCTTGAGTAAGCGCACCTGAATATGACTTAACGGATCAAGGTACGGTTTACGCCGCGACAGCGACAAACTTAAGGCTTCGTTTTCTTCCAGCGGCGCTTCGAGGCCAGTGACGGTTAACACGGCTTTGAGCGTGCGCGCATATTCGGCGGCAATAGTCTCGTATATGGGCCGCGCACTCGCGGCACCGCTGAGATGGGCGTACTCACCGGCAATGTCCATATCCGCTTTGGCTAAGGTCATTTGCACGTTGGACATCAGCGCTTTGAAGAATGGCCACTCGCAATACATTCTGCGCAATACCGCGAGTTGATCTTGATGGGCGCACAAACTTTCCAGCGCGGTGCCAATGCCATACCACGCGGGCAAAGTGTGACGCGATTGCGCCCAGCCAAAAACCCACGGAATCGCCCGGATCGAACTCATCGAACGATCGGCTTTTTTGCGATGCGACGGACGCGAGCCAATGTTCAGCAGGCCGATTTCAGTCACCGGTGTCGACTCGTAAAAATAATCCATGAAGCCGGGCGTAGACTCAGTGAGCGTGCGGTACGCGGCTTCTCCGTTCGCAGCGAGCTGCGCCATCATTGCCGGATATTCGGGGTTCACTTCACGCGGGCTACCGAGTAACCCGCAGCTGGCTTTAATCAACCCGGTCGCGCCCATGCCGATTTCGTAAGTGGCGGTCTCAGGATTGCTGTATTTGTAATACAGCATTTCGCCCTGCTCGGTAAATTTGATCTGGCCGTTTACGGTGCCCGGAGGCTGCGACAGAATCGCTTCGTGGGTAGGGCCGCCACCCCGCCCGACCGTGCCCCCGCGGCCATGGAACAAGCGGCATTCAATCCCATGCCGACCGGTGATGCCGATGATATTGAGCTGCGCCTGATACAAATTCCAGTTCGAAGCGAGAATACCGCCGTCCTTGCAAGAATCGGAATAGCCGAGCATCACTTCCTGCAAATTACCCGAAGTCGTCAGTAACGCGCGATAGACCTGATTCGAAAATAGCGCTTCCAATACTGCTTCTGCGTGGCGCAAATCATCGATGGTCTCGAACAATGGCGCGACGCGCAGATCGCAGAACCAGTCGTGACCGGTATAACCGCACAGCCCGGCCAATTTGGCCAGAAAATGCACTTCCATTACATGCGAGGCGGCATGCGTCATCGAGATGACGTAGGCGCCAAAGGTTTTTTTGCCCACTTCGGCTTGCAACTTGGCCATGCGATGAAATACCGCAAGGGTCTCGCGCGCCTCATCTGTGAGCGTTTCCGCATCGAATTCCAGCGGGTCCATGCGCGCGATCCAGCCGGATAAACGCTGCAGACGCGCGTCTTCGACGGCCGAGGTGTAATCAAAATCGGGGTCGAGCTGCGCCAGAATTTCAGTCGTGGTGCGTGTATGCACTGTGGACTCTTGGCGCACATCGAGTTGCAATAAATGGAAGCCAAAACTCTCCACCATGCGGATGAAATCCTGCAGTGTGCCGTCCGCGACCTCGCGGTCGCCGTGACTGATCAGCGAATCCGCAGTCAATTTAAGATCGTCGAGCAACTCGTCGATGTCGGCATACACCAAATGCGTGGTGACTGCAGGAACGCCTTTGAGCGCCTGGTTCACATACGCAAGGTTGGCGTGCAGGCGCGCCTTGATGAGTGCCATACGGCGGCGGTATGGTTCGCGCGTATACAACTGCACCGCGGTGCCACGGAATACCTGTTCGCCGAAGCGAGCTTCGTCTCGCGCGAGGCTTTCCATAAAGGCTTCGGAGGGTTGGCACCAACGCAGCGAATGGGTCAGCGTTTGCTTAAGCTGATGCGCCTGCTCGGCATACTCGGCCAGCGCCGCGGCCATTTGCGTATACACCGTCCACTCGGTGACTTCCGCAGTCACAAAGGGATTGCCGTCGCGGTCGCCACCGATCCACGAGCCAAAGCGGATAAAACTCGGCACGGTAATTAACGGGGAGCCTTCAGCGGTCACGCCGTAATGTTTGCGGATGGCTTTTTCAAAATAACGGTACGCACGCGGCACCGCTTCGAACAGGCTTTCTTTGACGTAATACAGCCCGTTGCGGACTTCGTCTTCCACTTCCAGTTTGTGCGTGCGCAACTCATCGGTGCGCCACAGCACTTTGATTTGCACGGACAAATCCAGCGTGATTTCGCTGCGTTCCGCGTCGCCCAAAAATGGGTCGTATAAACGTTCGGATAGCACGAATAAATGACGCAAGCCTTCCATCACCGCCCGACGCCGCGCTTCGGTCGGGTGCGCAGTGAACACCGGCGAAAAATGCATGTTCTGCAACAGGTTCTGCAAGGTTTCGGGCGCGACGCCCTGGTCGTGCAAATCGCCGACGGTGCGTTCAAACGAGCCTAGCCAGAGTTGTCCGCCTTGCGCCATTTTGCGCCGACGATTGCGGTGGGCGAAGGTTTCTTCCGCGATATTGACCAGGCTGAAATAGGCGGCAAACGCGCGGATAACTTGCTCCAGCGCATCGGAGGGCATGGTCTCAATCAAGTCGATCAAGCTTGTGCGTAACGCCGCATCTTCATGTTGGTGCAGATCAGCAAACCCGCGCCGTAAGCTCTCGACCGCGTTGAATACGTCTTCACCCGCTTGTTGCCGCAGCACATCCCCCAATAGCGTGCCGAACAACCGCACCTGGGCGCGTAAATGGTCGTCGGTTAGCAGATTAAGGGGGGCATTCATGGCAGTCCCAAGTAAAAAACAAAGCCATGCATTTTCTCACAAAAATCTCTGCCCATTGGGCGGTATCGCCTTACGGCAGCTTCGCGAACGCTTACGAAAATAGCTGAGCATAAGTTGAAATTACCCCACCCACTTACGGGCGTTACGGAATATCCGCAACCAGGGAGACGCTTCGACCATGCCCTCGGGCTGCCACGACAATTGCGCGCTGCGAAAGATACGCTCAGGGTGGGGCATCAAAATAGTGAAGCGACCATCCGGCGTGGTATAGCCGGTGGCGCCCCCCGGTGAGCCATTGGGGTTGGCCGGATAGGCTTCGGTGGGCACGCCGCGGTTGTCTATATAGCGCATCGCAAGCTGCACCATATCAGCATGGTCAGGCGCTCTAAATAGCACACGGCCTTCGCCATGCGACACCACAATCGGCAGCTTCGATCCAGCCATGCCATCAAAAAATAATGAGGGCGAGGCCAGCACTTCAGTCATCACAAAGCGCGCCTCAAACTGCTCTGACAAATTGCGCTCAAAACGTGGCCAAGCCTGCGCACCGGGTATCAAATCGTGCAGTTGGCTCATCATCTGGCAGCCGTTGCAAACGCCCAGCGCAAAGCTATCGGGGCGTTCAAAAAACGCGGCGAACTGGTCGCGCGCGCGGGCGTTGAACAAAATAGATTTGGCCCAGCCGCCGCCTGCACCCAGCACGTCGCCGTAGCTAAAGCCACCACACGCAGCCAGGCCTTTGAATTCGGTGAGGCTCACACGGCCACTCAGGATGTCGCTCATGTGTACGTCGACCGGTGCAAAGCCTGCAGCATCAAAGGCAGCCGCCATTTCCACCTGACCATTTACGCCTTGCTCGCGCAGCACTGCAATGCGTGGCAGCACGCCTTTAACAAAATAGGGCGCCGCAATATTGTGGGCCACGTCAAAGCTTAATGTATAGCTCAAACCTGGATCGCCCACATCGGCGTGTACGGCAAATTCCTGTTCAGCGCAGAGCGGGTTATCGCGCAAACGCGCGATTTCAAAACCGGTGCGTGCCCAGGCGCGTTGAAGGTCACTGCGCGACTCATCCAATACAGCGCTGCCTGCATACATCACCCGTAGCCGATCCAGTGACGCGCTGCGCCCGATGAGATGAATTTCGTTAGGGAGACCCGCGTCGATAAACGCTTGCATCACGGACTGCGTATCGGCACTCCGCACCTGGATCACGGCCCCGGCTTCTTCGTTGAAGAGCATGCCTAAGATCCACGAAGTCGCATTTTCATCTGCCAAAGCTTTATCAATCTGCTTCGCCGCACGTATCACCCCGCTTGGGTCCGGACATAGCGCATCCAGCGTGATATCCACACCGCAGTGGCCCGCAAAGCTCATTTCGCAAACTGTCGCAAACAATCCGCCGTCGGAGCGGTCGTGATAAGCCAGCAATTTGCCTGCGGTATTTAGCGCTTGCACGGTATTGAAAAAAGCGGCCAAGCTTGTCGGGGTTGGCGCATCGGGGCAATCATCGCCCAATTGCAAATACACTTGCGCCAAACTCGATCCACCCAGACGATTCTGACCTCGTCCCAAATCGATCAAGATCAGATCAGTGTCGCCGACATCGGTGCGCAATTGCGGGGTGAGATGCGCACTTGCATCCGGCGTTGCGGCAAATGCAGTGATCACCAGCGAGATCGGTGAAGTGACTGCTTTTTGGATGTCGCCCTCGGTCCACGCGGTTTTCATGCTCATTGAATCTTTGCCGACCGGAATACTGATACCCAGCGCCTGGCAGTATTGCGACACGGCCGCCACGGTATCGAACAGCGCCGCATCTTCGCCCGTATGCCCGGCGGGGGCCATCCAGTTAGCAGAAAGTTTGATCTGCCCGAGCCCATCGACGCGCGCAGCAGCCATATTGGTGATCGCTTCCACAATCGCCATGCGCCCTGATGCGGGCGCGTCGATCAATGCCAGCGGGGCTTTTTCACCTATCGAAAATACCTCACCTTGCAGCGTTTTGTAACCCATCAGCGTGACCGCGCAATCCGCTACCGGAATTTGCCATGGCCCCACACATTGATCGCGCGCTGTCAAGCCGCCCACGCTACGATCACCAATCGATATCAGAAACATTTTGGAGGCGACACCCGGCAGGGCCAATACCCGGTAAGCCGCCTCATGAAGCGTGAGGCCTTCGAGATTAAGGCGAGTAAGCGTGGGAGGTGCATGCTTCACGTCCCGTGACATGCGCGGGGGTTTACCCAGGATGATCTCGAGATCAACATCCACCGGATGATTGTGGAAGTGGCTGTCGCTAACTTGTAAATGCCCGTGCTCGGTGGCATGGCCTAATACTGCAAATGGGCAACGCTCGCGTTCGCACATGGTTCGAAACTCGTCGAGCCGCTCGGGCGGAATGGCCAGCACATAACGCTCTTGTGCTTCATTGCACCAGATTTCACGCGGCGACATCCCGGACTCTTCGGAGGGGGCCGCACGTAAGTAAAATTGCCCGCCGCGCCCGCCACCGTGCACCAATTCTGGCAGCGCGTTGGACAAGCCCCCCGCCCCCACATCATGAATGGACAATATGGGATTGGCTTCGCCCATTTGCCAACAACGGTCGATAACCTCCTGAGCCCGGCGTTCCATTTCAGGGTTGCCACGCTGGACTGAATCGAAATCCAGATCAGCATTATTCGAACCGGTGGTCATCGAAGACGCGGCCCCTCCCCCGAGCCCGATCAACATGCCAGGGCCGCCGAGCTGAATGACCAGACTACCCGTTGCCAGCATTTTTTTATGAACATGATCTTCGCGGATGTTGCCTAAACCGCCCGCCAACATGATGGGCTTGTGATAGCCGCGACGTTGACCCGCAACCGTCGCCTCGTAACTGCGGAAATATCCGGCCAAATTGGGCCGCCCAAATTCGTTATTGAACGCAGCCGCACCCACGGGGCCTTCGAGCATGATCGCAAGCGGCGAAACAATGCGTTCAGGCCGGCCGTAAACCTCGGCTTCCCATGCTTGCGGATAGTGAGGAATATTTAAATTCGACACCGAAAAACCGCAAAGGCCGGCTTTGGGCTTGGAACCTGTACCCGTCGCGCCTTCGTCGCGAATCTCGCCGCCTGAACCGGTGGCAGCACCCGCAAACGGCGAAATCGCGGTGGGATGATTATGCGTTTCCACCTTCATCAAAATATGGCTGGGTTCGAGGCTATAGACGTAACTGCCGTCAGCTCGTGGGTAGTAGCGATCGATCACCGCGCCTTCGATCACCGAAGAATTATCCGAGTAGGCCACCAAGGTGCCCTCCGGATGCGCGGCATGGGTTTCGCGGATCATGCCGAATAGCGTTTTATCCCGCGCGTCACCGTCGATTACCCAGGATGCGTTGAATATTTTGTGACGACAATGTTCGGAGTTAGCCTGGGCGAACATCATCAATTCCACATCGCTAGGGTTGCGGCCCATGCGGGTAAAGTGCTCGAAGAGATAATCCACCTCGTCGTCCGATAAAGCCAAACCCAAATCGGTATTAGCCTGAGTCAATTCGTTACGGCCACGACCCATGACATCAATGACCGCCAACCCGCGCGGCGGTACATGCTGAAATAAAGTCTGGGCGTCCTCGATAGTCGGCATCACCCATTCGGTCATGCGATCATGGATTAGCGGCAATAATTGCTTAAACCAAGCCTCAGATATCCGGCCTCCATTTTTATCGCATAAACGGTACGCGAGCCCGCGCTCTATTCGATTGAGTTGGCTAATGCCGCAATTTTTAAGAATTTCGCTCGCCTTGGAAGACCACGGTGAAATCGTGCCGGGACGGGGCGTGATCCAGATCAAGTCTTTATTGGCTTGGGGCAAGTCGGCACATGTTCCGTAACTCAGAAGTTCGCCCACCTTAAGCAACTCATCTTTACCGAGCTCCGCGTTGAGCTCCAGAAAGTGCCAATAGTGGGCTGAGATTTCCCCTAACTCAATGCCCAGGCCGGTAGCTTCATCACGAATTTTTTCGATACGGAAAATTGACAGCGCTGCGCCACTTGGCAGCGGAAGAATAATGGGCATGAACGTCGTGGAGCTAACAAAGACGCTATTTTATCTGATCCTACTTATACCGGCTGTGCAGACGTAAGGGCTTAGGGATAACTCCACAAGTTGATAATTCAACAAAAGAAAAGGCCCACCTAGGTGGGCCTTTCAGTAAGCAGGCTTAAAACAGCTTGATGGTTTATACAGTCTTGCGGCGACGCGAAACCACTAACCCCACCAAACCCAATCCCGCTAGCATCATTGCATAGGTTTCCGCCTCGGGAACGGCAGCTATCGATGAAGAACCAAATGTCAGCCCTACGAATTTTTTCTCCATAAAAGCTAAAGAAGCAGGCGCACTACTGGAGGTTAATAATAAATTTTCCAGTGTCACATTTAGCGTACGTGCAGTCTTCCACGAAGAGACATCGACTGATGCATTAGCAGTCCAGTTTTTGCTAGGCCCGCCCATTAAATTAAGCGGACTGGAAGGGGTGATATTGGACGTTAAATCTACCAAGGGCATGGCACTGTCGAATACTCGCACTTGTCCATCCACTTCCGCAGTGCTACCGGCGCCAAGTAATAAATAATCGCCCTTTTCGACTAGACCTACATTGGTAAACGCTTTCCCGGTATGCGCTTTTACTTTTAAGTTAAGGGTTTCATTATTGAATGCATAACCTGCCCCATTTAATGACTTTGCAGTAAAGTTAATCGGAGTGAAAAACAAGGTGTCTCCGGCAACTGTAGGCTGCCCAAACAATCCCATCAACGCATCGTCATACGTAAAATCAAAGTTTGTTCCCGTTAGTGTGGCAGAAGCCGCATTCGCGGCACCTGACAATGCTTGACCAAGTAGAACCATCCCAATAGCCAGTTTTTTCACGCGCTTCATTAAAGTACTCCTTAATATAATTAAAATTAAAATAATGGATTTAACGTTAAAGACGAAGGAGTAGCTGATGAGCAAAACTATCAAGCTAAAATTGGAGCTGACGTGAGATTAATCCCTACACGCAACCCAACTGTGGCGTAAAAATGTACGCGCAATCCTTGTCGACCCTACTACTTACTACCTTCTATACGGCTTTTTATTAAGCTTGGACGCAAAAAATGCCCAAGCAAAATGCCCAAAGCACGCCAATTTGACTCGTGTAAGAAACAAAACACAGCGCCTAAAAGGCGTGCGCATGGGAATTTCATTGAACAAACTCGTTCAATGAATACAGATTCGTGAGTTTTTGATCCAACTCACTTACGCCTGAACTACCGGCGGTGCTGCTATTCACGCGCACTGCATACTACTTTTATTGTTGATACTGCTTAAACCATAGGTCTACGCCTAATTTTTCTACAAATCCGCCCATCGAAGCACTTGGCGCGTCTCTATCTTAACCATAAGTATGTGAGGGTAATACCGCACAGTACCTATAGGTATGCGCATGAGACGTCCCTGAGTGATCAGTGACAACAGGATTGAGACGCCTTACAACTTAAGGCATCGTTGACATCATAGCTACAGATGTCCACTGCAATTTTCACGCACATCTATAAAACTTAAAATTATTTTTAACTGCAATGCCAATGATATCGATAAAACGTTACATCTCGTAGGAGATGTTGATTAAAACCATGAGCCGGTTAGCTCATTTGCTAAAGGGGTAATTACATAAAACTCGCTAAATATGAGTTTATTTTCTTAATCGCTCAAATGCTGTCAGACAAAGCTGATATCAAAACAATGATTCTTAAGGGTGACACTCTATTTGTTTGGCATTTGTCCTACAGACGCTCTTTAAAAATTCAGGATTAATAAATTCACTTTTAACGGGGTAATCCACAATGGCAACAACCACTAATCGTACGCTTTGGAAGGGGGCTATTTCATTTGGTCTAGTCCACATCCCGATCGCTCTTTATACCGCCACCTCAGAACAAGCCCTTAATTTTGACTGGCTCGACAAACGCAGCATGGACCCCGTGGGCTATAAGCGAATTAATAAAAAGACCGGTAAAGAAATCGAAAAAGAAAACATCGTCAAAGGTATTGAATACGAGGACGGCCAATACGTCATTTTGTCCCCCGAGGAGATTTCAGCCGCTTACCCCAAAACTACCCAGACCATAGAGATAGAAGCTTTTGTGCCCGCCGCGGACATTCCTTTACTGTATTTGAACCGGCCTTATTACGTGGCCCCCATCAATAAAGGCACGAAAGTGTACGCGTTGTTACGCGAAATTTTACGGAAGAACGGCAAGGCTGCAATCGCAAGAGTAGTGATCCAGACTAAGCAGCATTTGGCGGCCTTAATGCCTTGCGGGCCCATGCTGGTGTTGTACCTGCTGCGCTGGGAGGATGAAATTCGCAGCTTCGAGCAATTGCCCTTACCGGAAGAAGGCGTGAAGGCAGCCGGGTTAACCGATAAGGAAATCAAAATGGGGGAGCTCCTGGTAGCCGATATGAGCGCCGACTGGAATCCGCAGGCATTCAAAGATTCATTCAAGGAACAAATTCTTGATCTGGTTGAGAAGAAAGTCCAGGCGGGTCAAACCGAATCGGTAACGCCCCTTGAAGCCGAAGAAACCGGCGCCCCCAGTGCCACGATCTATGATCTAACGGAATTGCTGCAGCGTAGTTTAAATAATAAAGGAGCCAAAGCAGAGCCTGTAGCAAAGCCCACGAAAGCTACCGCCGCCAAAACCAAACCCGGCGCAAAACCGCCTGCCAAAACCTCCCCCAAAAAGAAAGCAGCCTGACGGATGTCCGCCGGAGACGCTCTTAAAATTTATAAAGCCAAACGCAACTTTGGAATCACTTCGGAGCCGGCAGAAGGCGGTCAGCCGAACGAGGCTGCACGTTCATTTGTGATTCAAAAACACTGGGCGACACGGCTACATTACGATTTCAGACTGGAGATGGATGGCAGCATGAAGAGTTGGGCCGTGCCCAAAGGGCCGAGCCTGGACCCTCGCGATAAGCGCATGGCGGTGCACGTGGAAGACCATCCCATTTCTTACAATACTTTTGAAGGTGAGATTCCTGCCAAACAATATGGGGCGGGCAAAGTCATTATCTGGGATAAAGGCATTTGGGTACCGGTAGGCGATCCTCATCAAGGCTATCAGGAAGGCAATTTAAAATTTGAATTGCACGGTCACAAATTGCAGGGCAAATGGGCCTTGATCCGCATGAAGGGAAAAGGCGAAAAACAGGAGCCGTGGTTACTGATAAAAGAGAAAGATCTCATCGCCCGCCCGGCGGAAGAATTTAGTGTGGTGGATGCGTTGCCGGACAGCGTGGCGCAAATACAGGCGCCACCCCTCGCAACGCAACAGCCAGCTCCAAGCACCATGCCCGTAAAGAAGCGGAGCGCAAAAGCAGGCAAAACCGCGATCCCGGCAAATGCAGTTGAAGCAGCTTTACCCGCCACGTTAAAACCCCAGTTAGCGACGCTGGTCGATGCACCACCGCAGGATGCAGACGCTTGGGTGTACGAAATCAAGTTCGATGGCTACCGCCTGCTCACACGTGTTGAAGGTAGAAAAATTCAGCTATGGACGCGTAATGGCAATGACTGGAGCCTTAAATTACCCGCGCTCGTTGCGGCCATTGCAAAACTGAATCTGGCGTCGGGATGGTACGACGGTGAGATTGTGGTGCTGAACGACAAGGGCATTCCGGATTTTCAGGCGCTGCAAAACGCTTTCGATCTGACCCGCACCGACAACATTATTTATTACCTCTTTGATGTGCCTTTCTACGATGGCTTTGATTTGCGGGCCGTGCCTTTTATCGAACGCAAACAATTATTGGGCGCGATATTCAAGCCGTCATCGGTGGTGCGGTTTAGTGACACTTTTGATGTGCCGCAACACCAGGTGCAGGAGTCTGCTTGCCGGATGGGGCTTGAAGGCGTGATGGGTAAAAGAAAAACGTCCGGGTATAGCGCGCGAAGGTCTCCTGACTGGATCAAACTCAAATGTACCCAGCGCCAGGAGTTTGTCATCGGCGGTTATACCGACCCGCAAGGAAGCCGCATTGGGATTGGCTCACTTTTGCTTGGGGTGCATGACGAACAGGGCAAGCTGCACTATAGCGGCAACGTGGGCACCGGCTTTGATAGCAAAACCCTCGCCGATCTGAGGACAAAACTGGAGTCGCTGGCCCAATCTTCAAGCCCTTTTGCGGAAAAGACCGATAACGATCGCAAAGCACATTGGGTAAAGCCAAGCCTCCTCGCCGAAGTGTCGTTTGGCGAGTGGACTCAAACGGGAAAAATCCGCCACTCAGTGTTTCATGGACTCAGAACCGACAAAAAAGCGGAAGGCATTATTCGCGAATTACCGGTACATTTGCGTGCAGATACGTCGGCATCCTCACCGGTAGCGCTTCCCGCCGCATTGAAAATTACGCACCCAGAGCGCGTGATTGACACTTCTACCGGGCTCACCAAACTGGATTTGATTCAGTTTTATGCACGGGTGGGCCCGCTGATAATGGCGCATTTAAAAGGCCGGCCTGTCTCGCTAGTGCGCGCGCCGGACGGCATTTCCGGCCAATTGTTTTTTCAGAAGCATGTCGAAAAAGCCCAGATGTTGGGTATCAAGCTACTTGATCCTCAACTCGACCCTGATCATGCCGCGCTATTGGAAGTGGCAAAACCCGAAGGCTTGCTCTCGGCGGCGCAAATGAATGTGATCGAGTTTCACACCTGGAATGCGGTTAAGACGCTTATCGGCAAACCCGATCGGATGACATTTGATCTTGATCCCGGAGAAGGCGTGGCTTGGTCTACCATGCAGGAATCCGCCCACCTTGTACGGGCTTTTTTAACACAACTAGGCTTAGTCTCGTTTTTGAAGACCAGCGGCGGCAAGGGATTGCATGTGGTGGTGCCGCTTAAACGGTTGTACGGTTGGGACACGGTTAAGGATTTTTCGCAGGCGATAGTTCAGCACTTCGCCTCCACCCTGCCGCAACGTTTCGTCGCGAAAAGCGGCCCGCGCAATCGCGTAGGAAAAATTTTTATAGACTACTTGCGCAACGGTTTTGGCGCGACCACTGTGGCGGCGTGGTCAGCACGCTCGCGTCCCGGAATGGGCGTGTCCGTACCCATCGAATGGACAGAGCTTGATGCGCTAAGCAGCAGCGCGCATTGGACAATCGCTAATATTCAATCACGCCTGGAAATTGGAAATCGCCCTTGGAAAGATTATCCAGCCGCGATGCAAAACTTATCGCCTGCAATGAAAGCGCTTGGCTTTGCTACCGCGAAAGTCAGTAGGTAATTTCTGACACTTAATCGCGTCCAACGGCTATTGAGGTCCATGGATGATAGTCGTCAAATGGCTATCAACTCAGCAGAATCGGAGTTAACGACCTTCAGTGATTCCTACTTCTGAAGTGTTTTTTGCAACCCTATCGAAAGGTAAAATCATGGCAACTGCAACGGCGAAAATGAAAGATGCATGTGACCTGCTTGACGCGGACCACAAGGCGGTCAAAAAAATGTTTATGGAATACGAAGAGCTAACTGAAGCCAGCGGCAACAACAAAGAAAAGAAGTGCGTGTTGGCAGAAAAAATCTGTATGGAACTGACCGTACACGCCCAGATTGAGGAAGAAATTTTCTACCCGGCAGTACGCAAGGCCATCAAAGATGAGTTAATGATGAATGAGGCCCAAGTCGAGCACGCCAGCGTCAAGGAATTGATCGCCCAGATTCAGCAAATGAATTCGAGTGATCCGATGTTTGATGCCAAGGTAACGGTATTGGGAGAATACATTGATCACCATGTCAAGGAAGAGCGCACGGAGATGTTTCCTAAAGCTCGGGCTAGCAAGGTGGACTTAGTGGCCATGCGCGACGCACTTCAGACGCGGAAAGAAGAATTAATGTCAGAGCTGGAAGGCATGGCTGCGTAACAGGCCTACTGTAATTGACGTAAAAACGGCACCATGTGGGCGCGGTTTTTACGGTTGTGCTTTGAATACAGAGTGCGTATCCCCCTCAACCAAGCTTCACCCGTACAGCCGAAAACCTCCGACTGTACGGGTGAATTTAGAATTTAAAGCGGCTGTGGATGCTCCCGATCCAGCTTGGAGTTGAGTTTATTCAACGCATGTAAATAAGCCTTGGCCGAGGCGACCACAATATCGGTATCTGCTCCTTGACCATTGACGATGCGGCCTTCACTGCTCATGGCATTGCCCTCCCGCGAATCTCGGCCGTGACTTGCCGAACGGCCGCGATGACGTCTTCAGGATTTTCTTTCTGAATGTAATGGCCGGAATCCCAAATGACGTCGAGTTGTGGCGTGCCGGTCAACTTCAGCCACTGCTGGCGGGAGCGCTTCATCATTGTTTCAAACGCGCCCTTCTCCTCGGGCCGGAACCTGCCGGCCACGAGCACCCTGCTGGGCTGGCGCAAGGGGCGGCTCATGTCCAGCCGTTCGAGGCATGCCGCCTGATCGTCAAACTCGCGCCGGTCGGTGCGGCTGAATGCGACGGCTTTCATGACTTTGATTAGCGCCGCTGCCGCGGGAGCTTCGCGCTGCATGGTTTCCCAGTGTTTTGGCGGGGTCGGGTCGACCAGAACGATGCCCGCGCCATCCGCGGGATACAGCTTGGCATACACATACTGGTAGAGACCGCCCAGCGAATGGCCGACCAGGAGGTAGGGGGGCGAGATGCCGGCCGATTGCAGCAGCGCGCGCTGTTCGGCCGCGATTGTGCAGGGATCGCGCGGCGCATTGGACGACGGATTTGCGCCACGACCGGGACGGTCGAAGGCAATGACGGTGTAGTCGCGCGACAGAGCGGGAATGATTGGATTCCAGACCGCCTTGTCGTCACCGAGTCCCGCTTGCAGCACCACGGTGGGCGAGCCCTTGCCAGACTTGACGTAGACGGCGTTGTTGTCATCCGCCGTTGCGCCCGCTTGGTGCCGCGGGCGACCCCGGGGCAGACCCGCAGCTCCCCATAGTCACTCCAATGAAAAGAAATGCGAGTGCTGGGCGAAAGCGCCGGTAGAATGTGGAGGGCGTCATGTGATCAATCCCGGTTGTTGTCCGCTTTGCAGCCGTTACCGCACATTGCTTTGCGGAGAATCGATAGCAACTTCTTCCACGGTGAATGGAGTCCAGCCCGGATGTTTGAATAGGTAACTGCGCACCTCCCTCGCGGATCGCGCGCCACCCAGGTCGCGAAACAGCTTGACGGCCTCGTGAAAATGGACCTTGAGAGGATTGACAGAGTTCAAAGGCTGAGTGAGCCCGTAGATGGGCCTTTCTTCTTCCGCCTTATAGGTGCCGAACAGCCGATCCCAAACGATCAAGATCGCGCCATAATTCTTGTCGAGGTATTTGGCATCCGAACCGTGGTGCACGCGATGGTGCGAGGGGGTGTTAAATATTTTCTCAAGCCAACCAAGCTTGCCGATCATCTCGGTATGAATCCACGTCTGGTACGCCAGCATAAACACCAGGCCGGACAAAACCAGCGCCGGATGAAACCCCAGTACTACGAGCGGCAAATAAAACAGCGGCGAGAAAAATTGGTCGACGAACGAGACGCGAAACGCGGTGCCGAGATTAAAATCGGGCGAGCTATGATGTACGGAATGATACAGCGCCCACAACACGCGGATTTCATGCGCCCACCGATGCTCCCAATAATAGATAAAATCCACCAGGATCACCACCAGCAGCGCGCTCCATGCGGTAACGGGGATTTCCCATGGTGCAAAACGGTAGACCACGGCATAAAGAGCAATGAGCGCCGCGACAGTAAGCGTATCGACGACGACTGCCGGTATGAATGGGCTGTAACTCGCCAGCATTTCGAGTACACGCGGCTTGTTCAGCCGCCGCCGGTACACAAGCCATAGCAACTCCACCACGAGCACCGCGCCCGCAAAAACATACAGCAGGCGGGTAATCGTATCGATGTATTGTCCGTAAATTGAAAGCGCAGATTCCATCAGAGTCCCCAGAGTGGCAAGTGTGTCTATCGATGCTCACTTACGGTCAGTAAAAAGTACCTGAAGATAGGGGCGTCATGCGATCAATCCCGGCTGTTGTCCGCCCCGTGTGTGCGCTTGAACACAAGCCCGGAGAAATGCAAGGTCTCACCGTCAGCGGTCTGTCGTACGTGCACGGTTTCACCCAGGCCGCGCCCGAGCCCGCGCAGAATGGCTTCACCCTCGCTAATAGGCTCAAGCGCGCTAATCCCAGACCCCTCTTCTCCTATGACTTCGGCGAGCAGAAAATCGTTTTCAATTTTCAGCCGGACGCCCATGATCCGACTGGCAATAAACGCATCGTTGCCGACGTAAGCGTAGCTTCCCAATCGGGCCTGCCACGCGGCGGGAATCGGCTTCGGTTCTATTTTTTCACCGACTAGCGCAAAACCGCCCGCATCGCCCGCGAGCAGGACTTCGCGATCGGCAATTCTGGCGCGGGTGAGTGCGACTTGGCCCAGCTTGCCGAGATTGATCGGAAATAAGCCGAGTAGCCGGTATTCCAGCCCCAGGTAACCATTCTCGCGGCGTTTCAACGCGAGTTTTTTGCCGCCGACTTGCACACTCAAGTGGTCTCCCTGTCCCTGTATTTTCGTGAAGCCGAGTGTAGTAACGTAGTAGCCGGGAAATGCCTCGGGCGGCGCGGCGGGATAACGATCACCAGAGGACGGGGATGAGGTTTTTTCCGGTTGCGCAATACCAGCTTTCGCCTCCAGGAACAGACCCAGCGCCTTGCCCGCGATCTCCGTCGCTGCCTCCATCCCGCTAGCCGTATTCGCCATGACTGCGACTGCGAGCTTGTGCTCGGGCAGGAGCATGAGCACCGACCGATGATGGAGCGTGCCGCCACCGTGGAACAGCACCGGTCCGCCTCCCTGCACGGAATCGGGCGAGAAATGCCAGCCGAGTCCGACTTGCAGGTCGACATCCAGCGGGCTCGCGGCGTTTTGCGAACGTTGCATCTCCGCGAGGGAGGTCGCGCCGAGCACTTGCACATCATCGATCTTGCCGCCTGCGAACCACATCCGCGCGAACTGGAGCAGATCCGGCGCCGTGGTGTTGAGCCCCCCAGCCGGAGTATCTCTCAGCGCAAGTTCGCGCCCGGGCTTGCCCTTGGCGTCGTAAGCCTGCGCAGCGTGCGGCCCGCTCGGCGCGGCAGTCTCGAACGTCGACGCCGTCATCCCAAGGGGCGTCAACAACCGGTCGCGCATGTAGTTTTCGTAAGGCATGCCACTGACCTGCTCGATGGTCGCACCCAGCACGCTAAAGCCGCTATTCGAATAAGCATGCACGAAGTTCGGCGGGAAGCTGCGGTACTCGTCGCGCAGCGCCTCGACCACCGAGGTGAAATGCGCCGGATGCTCAGTCCACATGCCCTCGGCGCGATCAGACGGCAAACCCGCGTGATGCGTCATGATCATGCGCGGCGTGATCGGCGCGGCATCGGCGTCGCGGCTACGGATCGAGAATCCGGGTAATGCGTTGACCAGCGGCGCGTCGATGTCGAGCTTGCCCGCATCGGCAAGCTGCATCGCCGCTGCGGCCGTGAACACCTTGGAGATGGAGCCCGCCCGGTAGCGCGTGTCCGCGGTCGCGGCGGTTCGGGTCGCCTTGTCCGCGTAACCGAAACCTTCAGCCCAGACCACGCGCTGATCGTCCAGAACCGCGACCGAGAGACCTACCACGCGGTTTTTCTTCATCTGTTTACGAACGAACCGGTCGAGGGTGTCGCGGGCGTACTGGTAATCGTCCCGCGCAAGCGTCGTCGGCTGCGGCGGCTCAACCGCGTAACCGGCCAACGCGTAACCGGCCAAACCGGAAAACATCAGCGCAAGCAGCGGTTTCGTCAGCGCTTGCCAACTTCTATTACTTTTGTTCATATGGGTTCCTCAGCCGTCGTCATTGCCAATGCTTGGCATTATGGCCAACAGTTTCCGTCAACGCATGTGCCGGAAGTCATGGGTTGGCGGTTTGCGCCGGGGGCGGCGAGCGGTAGAACCAGGAGCTTACAAATAGCCCGGTTGCATGGCCTTAAGCACGGCGCGGGTGCGGTCGCGCACGCCGAGTTTGGCCAGGATGCTGGAGACATGATTCTTGACCGTGCCTTCGCTGGTGCCGATAGTATCGGCGATTTCCTTGTTGTTCCAGTACTTCCTTAGCTGGTTGTTGCATCCAGCAAGGACAATGAACAAGGTGGCAGAACAACCGTGAGGCGCCCATTGCCGACGACCGGATTTAATTCACTCTTTATGAAAGCATCGGCTGAATCCGGCGCGGCGAAGGGTGCGCTGGCTGCCAGGGTGCGCAGCCGTGTATTGGCGAAGCGCCCCGTCGTCAGTTGCAGGCTGGCGTTCGCGCTGGCGTGCGGGTCCTTGTTGATCAGCAGCAGCTTGAACCTGTTGGTTTGGAGGGTTGCTATGCCTGTGACGACGGGAACATTGCTGGCTTCGCGCATCAGTCCGGTGCGCGAAGCCGTAAACGTCTTGGTCTGCAC
>JAYWDZ010000287.1:0-1520 GCA_043779595.1 Nitrosomonadales bacterium | reverse complement strand
CGCGATCGAGTGGCGCGCTGCTAGCGAAAGCGCAATAGATCAACCCATCCGCGACGCAACGCACGCCAGTGAGCCCAAGCATTAACGCAGCCACCGCGTCACGCGAGTTATTCTATGCCAGTGAGTTTGCTTCGATGAGTCTGATGGATGTGGTTTTAATGCAATGGACACTTGGCCATGAGAGTCCAATGGTATTGCCCACATGAATCAAGAAGGATCCAAGACCGCGAAACAAGACGCGCATCTCTCCATGATCCGCAGCTTCCATCTGGCAGATTGGCTTACCTTGGGCAATGCCAGCTGCGGCGTCGGCGCGCTATTCTCCGTGATGACCTATCTGCAGAACCCGAATGTTCTGCATCTGTTTTTCGCCTGCGGGTTAGTGGCGCTGGCGTTTGTGTTCGATGTTCTCGATGGCCGTGTCGCGCGGTGGCGTCAGCAAACCTCACCGCTGGGACAAGAATTGGATTCCTTGGCCGACGTGATCTCCTTCGGCGTGGCGCCGGCGGCCATCGCCTATGGAGTCGGCATGGACGGACTTTGGGATCGGGTGATTCTGCTCTACTTCGTTGCCTGCGGTGTCAGTCGTCTTGCGCGCTACAACATTACCGCCGCGACCCTGGCGCAAGGCAGCGACAAGGTAAAATATTTCGAGGGCACGCCGATCCCCAGTTCACTGTTGCTCGTCATTGTCATCGCCATCGCCGCCGCGTACGACGCGATCGGCAACCAACTTTGGTTTGGGGTGATTCATATCGGTCCCTGGCAATTCCACCCGCTCGTATCGATGTTCGCGGTTTCCGGTTCATTGATGATTAGCCGGACATTGCACATTCCAAAACTTTGATATTTTTATTGCCGGCAAGGAGAAAACTGAACCAATAGAGTCAGACTCGATTGAAATCGCACGATGCGGATGCGTCATCCGAGCCCGGCTGCTCGTACGATCAGAAACAACCCCGCCCCGACGACGACGGCCCCGGTGGCTCGCGCGACGCGCTCACCGGCCGGTGCGAGACGTTCGACGGTGACGGCAGCCATTGCGCGCAGGTCCATGACCCCGGTTTTGCGCTTGGTTTTGCGGTTTTGTACAACCTCCACGCAATGTTCGACAGCGCACGGACTTCCCCAGTGAATCTCCCTACTCTTGCAAATCATATCAAGCGCTAAATCACGTCACATCAGATCCCATGACAGTCCTGCGAGGTCGTGAATGCTGCGCCGGTGCGGTGGATTGGCGATCAAAAGCCGCTGGAGGTCCCTGAATGAGATCTCCACAGGGCCCGGAACTTTAAGCAGTTTGGTCGACCCAGCTCATTTCCTTTAAGGAGTGTTTTCATGAACAGATTGTACTCATTCGCTATTCTGGCGATGTTCGTTCTGCACGCCGGAACGGCCGCTGCGGACAGCAGGAAACTCCAGTCGCAGGGCGACAAAATTACCATAATTTTGCCGCTAGCGGCGTTTGGGACCGCGTATTTCAAGGACGACAGCGAAGGGGAAAAGCAGTGGCTGCGCGC
>JAYWDZ010000286.1:0-26250 GCA_043779595.1 Nitrosomonadales bacterium | reverse complement strand
ACAAACCACTGTAGAAATCACGAGTCTCGCAAGAATGTCATCAAAAAATGATTCGATGACGGTGGGATGAAATTTAATGGGATTTATAGAAGTGCCCTACTTAAATTCGCTGCGCGCGTGCCTAGTCTTCGACGAAGGCTTTCAACTTGCTCAAAGCGTGCTCCCATTGCTGGCCGATTATTTCCAGCGAACGACGTGCGGCTTCGAGTTGCGTGGGGTCGAACTGCCACATGCGTTCACGACCGACCTTCAAATCCTTTACCAGACCCGCTTCAGCCAGTACGCGAAGATGTTTGGTGACGGCCTGACGCGTGATCTGTGTGTTGGCAGTGAGTTGCGTGATGGAAAATGCGCCACCCACGCACAACACCGCGATCAGCCGCAGGCGCGTTTTGTCGCCTAGCGCCAGGAATACCGGCGCAAGCTCGGGCAGCGTTGGATTATTGCGCCGTGACATGACGCTGAATGTTATCCAACTGGAATTGCCAGCCGCGGCTATTCATCCGGAAGGCCTCGAGGCGACGCTCGGGTGGAACATTGTCGAAACCCGACTCAACCACTGTGAGCAACGTCCCTTCGTCTATTTCTTTCAAGGTAAACGTCACCACTGTGCGTGGCTCTTGCTCGTAGTCGATGTGGGGATCCATCGAGTAGGGATGCCAGCGATACGACAACAGTGTTTCAGGCTCGACGCGCTCGACGATGATGTCAAACATGAGGTGCTCAAAGCCTTCGATGGTGAATGCGCCCTGCACGCGTTTGCCTGGCGCGAAGGCTTTGCCCTTGAGATCAACGCCGAACCAGTCGCCAAACTCAGCAGCATTGGACAAGGCGCGCCACACACGCGAGCGCGGGGCTTTGATCACAATGCTGCGCTCGATGCGGTCGGTTTCGGTTTGGGTGGGCGTGGTCATAAGCTATCTCCAGTGGTTAATACGCAATCGATTGGTTGCATATTACACGCCCCGTAAAACAACGCAACCTATAGGTTGCATAACCTTGGATAGCTGGCAGTGACTCAGATCGGGCTAAAATCTCAACATGAATTCTTACGACGCCATTCTCGATTTTGCCCCCTGCCGCATCGGCGCGCGTTTTACCGGTGAGGCCTTAACGGGTTTAAGTTACCTGTCGTCGGACACCCCGCTCACACGCAATTTCGATCAGCGTGCGAAGCATCTGGCAAATGAGTTTGAACATTACGCACATAATCCGGAACATCACTTCGATCTGTTGTTTGTGCCCAGCGGAACGCCGTTTCAGTTGCGGGTATGGCGTGCTTTACTCGCCATTCCTGTCGGGCAAGTTCTCAGCTATGGCGCGCTCGCCGCACAACTGAAGACCGCGCCGCGCGCAGTCGGGCAGGCTTGCGGGTCGAACCCGCTGCCGCTGGTAATTCCTTGCCATCGCGTGATCTCGGCCAATGGGCTGGGCGGATTCATGCATGCTGCCAGCGGCGCGCCGCTCGATATCAAGGCCTGGTTGCTGCGGCATGAAAGTGGAATCCCAAAATCGCAAGCCTCCCCCCTCCTTCACCATCCTCATGCCCCACCCGGTTAACGACGCGCTGCTCGATCGGTTTTGCGATCATCTGTGGCTGGAAGATGGCTTGTCCGATCTAACACTCGCCGCCTATCGTCGCGATCTTTCCACCTTCGGCACTTGGCTTGCCACGGTGCGCGAGCACACGCTGGCGGAAATTGTACCGGGCGATATCGAGGCGTATCTGGCGTTTCGTTTTGCGAACCGCCTACACGCACGTAGCGCTGCGCGCTATACCTCGTCGCTGAAACGTTTCTGCCGCTATCTGCTGCGTGAAAACCTGATTCAGACCGACCCCACCGTTAATCTCGACAGCCCCAAGCTGCCGCGCGCGCTGCCCAAAACACTCAGCGAAGCTGAAGTCGAAACGCTACTGAAAATCGACGACA
This sequence comes from Nitrosomonadales bacterium, assembly GCA_043779595.1. Lineage (GTDB taxonomy): Bacteria > Pseudomonadota > Gammaproteobacteria > Burkholderiales > Thiobacillaceae > Thiobacillus. The sequence goes on along the minus strand of JAYWDZ010000286.1, from coordinate 24,319 downwards.
CGGACACGGCGCTCGGGCTACGCGACAAGGCGATGCTGGAAATTCTCTACGCCACCGGGCTGCGAGTGTCCGAGCTGATCGGGCTAAGGCTGATGGCGGTTAGCCTCGACGCCGGCGTGCTACGCGTGACCGGCAAAGGCAACAAGGAACGGCTGGTGCCGCTGGGCGAAGAAGCCGTGAGCTGGACGGCGCGCTATTTGAAAGAAGCGCGCCCGGCATTGATGGCAAAAAATGTGAGCGACCAGGTGTTTGTTACCGCACGTGGCGCGGGCATGACACGGCAGGCGTTCTGGTATCTGATCAAGCGCCGGGCGCGCACTGCGCAACTGACCCGGCCGCTGTCGCCGCACACATTACGCCACGCGTTTGCGACGCATCTGCTCAACCACGGCGCGGACTTGCGCATTGTGCAAATGCTGCTCGGCCACGCGGATATTTCCACCACGCAGATATACACACACGTCGCGCGCGAGCGCTTGAAAAAACTGCACGCGGCACACCACCCGCGCGGCTGAATCACACCCGGCCCGAACGCCGCGCGAGATAAAACCACTCCTGCCCGGGCAGTGCTTTGGGATTCGGGAACACAATAAAGCCGTCATCGTCAGCCACGACTTCGCTGCCATCCTGACGCACGCCGATTAATTCACCCACGGCAACCGGATCGAAACTCGCCCACGCGCGGCTGAAAGTATCGTCTACGTGTACCTTGTCAATCACTTGATACAAACGCAACGCTTCGGGATTTTTTTCAGGCGGTGGCGCGGGCTGTTCGATCAACCCCAAGTGCGCCAATGTATTCAGGATCGCGCAATACGCAACCTCGGGCGCGGCGGGGTCTTCGTGCTGGCCGCATTCCAGTGTCAACGCACAGCCGCCGACCGAGCGCATGTATTCGGTGGTGCCGACGCCATAACGTGGATCGGTATTCAGCCCGCGCGACTCGGCCTCCAGCGGATATTGCGCGACGCGGCGCTGCACACCGGCGGCATAAGTATCGAGCCAGCCGTCAACCAGACGACGCACGCCGAGGCGCAACGCCAGTGCTTCTTCACGATCTGCTTGGGTAAACGGTTCCAGCCGGCCGGTGTTATTGTCCGGCCCGAGCATCACAAACGGCTCGCCCGGCGTATGAAACGAATGCAGATCGAGCAACACCTCGTGCTGCGCCAACAGTGGGCATAGCCAATTGGCAACGTGGTCTTCAAAATCGGTAGGCGCTGCTTGCGGATACAGATTGCGATTGAGGTTGCGGTCGCCCATGCGCTGCTTGCGGGCGTAAGCAAGGGGATTGGCGATAGGCACCAGCGTGACACTGCCTGCGACGATGTGAGTTGTTCCGGCTTGGATTTCCGCCAACACACGCTGAATGGCCTGTGTGCCGCAGGTTTCATTGCCGTGCACTGCGCCGAGCACAATCAATTTCACGCCGGGTTGCAAGCCGGTAAAAGATACCGAATGAAAAGAAATGTCTTGCGGCTCCATGCTCAACCTCACTGACTCAGCGCTTTAATCAACAGCGATACACTCGCAGTCAACAGCAGTCCGCCCACCAGACGCGTGACATGCGCGGCCGACAAGCCATGATGCACGCGACCGCCCAAAAACAAAACGCCCAACACCATCGGTAAGCTCGCAAAATACGCGACCCATACTTCGCGCGACATCAACAAACCGGCCACCAGAAAAGTGATGATACGCGTCAGACCTTCGATAAAAAACAGAGCCGACAAGGTCGCGCGCAACGCGCTCTTGTCTTGAATACGGTGCGACAGATAAATCACATACGGCGGCCCGCCGGTACCAAACAGTCCGCCCACAGTGCCGCCGGTGAGGGCAGCCGGTATCGCCCACGCTTGCGAAATCGGCTTGTCGCCGTGAAGATTCAGCAGGCTTTTAATCGCGAATAAAAATACAAAAATCGCCAGCGCAATCAGCATTGGCACTTGCGCCAGATTTACCAACAGATGCGTGCCGATCACGACGCCGATCACGCTCGGCACAATCAAAATCAGCACTTCGCGCCAGCGCACCTGCTGACGATTCACCCCGCCGATCACCAATGATGCAGTGAAGTCGAGCAGCAAAATTACCGGCACCACAAACGTCAGCGGCAAAAACAGCGCCAGCAACGGCACCGAAATTAATCCCGAGCCAAAGCCAGTAATGCCCCGAATAAAATACGCGACGATCAAAACTGCCGCCATCGCGGCAATCTGTTCCCAACTCACAGGCGCGCGCCGCGCTCGATGGTGATGCCGAGTTCCTTGATGCCGGAGACGATTGCAAACTTGGTTACCGAGACTTTCACCCAGGGTGAACCAAATTCGTGCATCACAATGTTGGCGATGTGTTCCGCCACAGACTCGACTAAGGTGATGGGTTGTGGGGTGTTGTGCAAATACTCCTGAATGCGATGCGCCACCGCGCCATAATCGATGGTGTCGTGCACATCGTCGGTATCCGCCGCCTTGCTATTGGGCAAGCCAATTTCGAGATCGAGCCGCACCGGCTGGGGGATTTTGCGTTCCCACTCGTATATGCCGATAATAAGCTTGAGGCGAAAGTCACGCAGAAATAATATATCCATACCGGCCGTTCGCATCTACCAAAACCCGCCATTTTACTGACTTGTCCATGACCCCGCTGCTGTTTAATACATTGTTCATTCTGGCTGCTTATTTATTAGGCTCGTTATCGTTTGCGGTGATCGTCAGCCGCAGGATGGGGCTTGATGATCCCCGTGGTTACGGCTCGCGCAACCCGGGCGCGACCAACATGTTACGCAGTGGTCGCAAGTCCGCAGCAGCGCTCACCTTGTTAGGGGATGCGCTTAAAGGCTGGGCTGCGGTATGGCTGGCAAAAAGCCTTGCTGTGCAGTGGGGACTGATGGGCAGCATCGCCGCGTGGTGTGGTTTAGCGGCGTTCATCGGGCATTTATTCCCGGTATTTTTTGGCTTTAAAGGCGGTAAAGGCGTTGCCACTGCGCTAGGCGTCTGGTTGGGATTTAACCTCTGGTTGGGTCTGGCCTGTATTGCCACATGGGTGATGATGACGGCCCTGTTTCGCATTTCATCGCTGGCCGCACTTACGGCGGCGAGCTTCGCGCCGATTTACACCGTGCTGATCATGGGCTGGTCAGCATACGCGTGGGTAGCGTTAGTGATGAGCGTGCTGCTAATCTATCGGCACAAACGCAATATTCAAAATCTGATTGCCGGCACCGAATCACGTATAGGACACAACGGATAAATGGCTTTTTTTGAAAAATCCATCGAACACGCCAAGGACAGCCTCGCCGAGGTTTCTCGCGACGCGATCGACCGGGCTGGGGATCGTCTAGCCGACGTCGTACAAGTAGGGGTAGCGCAAGCCGGTACCGAACTGAAAGACGTCATTTGGAAAGCCAGCAAGGAAATAGACTCCAAGCTCGACAAGATTTCAGATGAGCTGCACGCACAACGTCAGTTCACCAAAGACGATGTGCGCGAAATGGTCGACTACGCTGGCGAGCGCTTTGGCGCGGTGATGGATGCGCGCATGGCCCACGCCAAAACTGAAATTTCAGGCTTGGTTCAGGAAAAGGTCGAGTATTTCAAACACGAAATCGATAGTTTTTTTATTCAGCGCCAGCGCGACCTGGCACGCGAACGTCGGCAGCTATTTATCAATATTGCCATCGCCATCTTTGCGTCACTCTCATTGGGATTTGTGTCCTGGCTTTACCACCAATATCTTGGCGGGGACATGGATTTGTTCTCCCTATTCCGCATCATTTCGGCATCACTCGCAGGTGGCTACGCTGCCTATTTAATAGGTAGACTGGTTCGCCGCTGGATGTCACTGTCAGAACATAAAAAAGACACACTCTATGTGGTTAGCCGCTACTGGGGGGCCTTACGCCCGGGTAGCGTGTTTGGTGCGCTCGTGCTTGTGTGCCTGATGACCGCGCTGGTCGGCTTTCTGCTCTTTCCGGAACAGCTTGCCCGACTCGCCGGAGGAGAGCAGTTGCTGAAGTGGATTAGGACGGCTTTTCCATGGGCTCGATAAGCTAAAGGCTTGTAATCATTCACGCCAGTCTGGTTTCAGATTTCAGTTCTCATCATTTTTTATAAACACTGGCCACACCCCTCCGGGTCCCCCCCAATAGCTCGTCATTGAATCGATAAATTGGCTGATATCTTTAGCCTGAGGCGGCTTGACCAGATAAGAGCGAGCGCCGAGCGCATAAGCTTTTTGGTGATCCCGCGTTTCGTCCGAACCTGTTAACACCACCACGACGATGGATTTCAACCGCGGTTGTTTCTTGATCCAGCTTAAAACCTCAAAGCCATCCAGATACGGCAACTTTAAATCGAGAAATATGACGAAAGGCAGCGGGTATTTCTCCTGGTCATCATATTTTCCACCGTGCGATAAATAATCGACGGCTTCTTGCCCGTTCGTCACCACCACCATTGGATTTGCGATGCGCGCTGTTTCCAACGCTCGCCTGAAGATAAAGACATCGTCCCGATCATCTTCAACCAGCAGAATGGTGTGGCCTAAATTCACTGTTAATTTACCGTGGTTGTGACGCTTCGCTTAACTGAATCCAAAATTTACTTCCATTTTTTCCGTCGGACTCGACGCCTACTACTCCATTCATACGTTCCGCGGCTTTACGCACGACTGCGAGACCTACCCCGCTTCCATCGTAATGAGAATCCGGGTGTATCCGCTCAAACATCCTGAACAACCGGTGTTGATATTTTTGGTCGATCCCTACGCCGTCGTCTTCAACCCAAATTCGCACTTCGTCCCCGCGCTTTTCTGACCATATGCGAATTTTAGGGATTGCACCCGGCACCACAAACTTGATGGCATTCGTCAACAAATTAGACAGCACCTGCGTCAAGGAAGGCTCATGACCCAGCACATCCGCCAGAGGCGCGATGTTGATTTCTGCATGGGGCGGCCGCATGGACGGGTAGTGTTCTATTAATTCGCGGACGAGTCTGTCGACTGAAACTACTTCAAGATGTAACTCACCCCGCGCCACTCGGCTGAACGTGAGGACGTCAAGTGCCATTTTATCAAGCCTGGAAGCGTTATTCGTAATGCGTTGCAAATATTCAATGGCATGGGGCTGAGACGCCAGAATCTCGCTGCAATCCTCCAATAACACTTTGCTGTAAGCCTGCATGCCGCGTAAAGGCGCACGGAGATCGTGAGATACCGTGTACGAAAACTCTTCCATTTGCGCGACGGCTTCACTTAGCTTGGCGGTTCGCTCAACCACGCGCAGCTCTAATTCTTCGTGCGCTTTGCTTAATGCTTCCTGGGCTTTTTTTCTGGCTTCGTAGAGTTGGGCGTTGTCGATGGCTATCGCTGCCTGTGCAGCAACGCCAACAATAAGACGCTCTGAACGTTCGGTAAAAATATTGGGTTCAGGGTGGCCAAAAAACAGACCGCCGATCACTTCACCCGAGCGCGAAGTCACTGATACCGCCAAATAACTGCGGACCGGCAGGTGCCCTTCAGGCATGCCGTGGTGCGTATCCATCGTACCGTATCGAGGATCCTGAGTGATGTCAGCGGACCGCACTACGCCCTCGCCCCTGAACGTGGGGTTAAAGATGGGCGTGTTACGTGGCAATCCAAATTTTTCAAAAGCGGATCGTGGCGCGCCTGAGAGTGTATCCAGCACAAAGGACTCGCCTTTATCATCGATCACGTTATAAAAGAACGCACCGAACTTAGCATCAATCAAAAGCGTGCCTGCGTCGGTGACAGTTTGCACCAGGGTCTCGAGATCAAGCTGGGCGGCGATGGCGGTTCCGGTCTGGTTAAGCAGTTCAAGAATGCGGCTTTCGTCTTTCAGCGCCTCTTGTGTGCGTTTAACTTCGTCGACATCGGTATTGGTACCAAACCAGCGTGTAATGTTCCCGTCTGCATCCCGTATAGGAAACGCACGCGAAAGAAACCAGCGGTATTGCCCCCCTGCGCTGCGCAAAGGAAAGGTGTCTTCCCATGGTTTGCCTGTTGAAAGTGCTTCTTTCCAGACATCTACAACGCGCGCCAGATGGTCGGGGTGATGGACCTTTTCCCACCCCCAACCCAGCATCTCCTCAAGCGTCGAACCCGTGTATTCATACCAACGACTGTTGTACCAAAAAATATGCCCATCGGGTTCTGCCATCCAGGCGAGTTGCGGAATGGAGTTAGCCAGTGCGCGCAGTTCTTCCTCGCTCCGACGCAATCCCTCTTCGGCGTGTTTGCGTTTCGAGATATCCTCAATCACCCCAATAAATCGATTAGGCCTACCTTGAGCGTCACGCAGAATAGAAACCGTGGTAAAACTCCAGACCCACGTTTTGTCTTTGCGGTAATAGCGCTTTTCAACCGCATATTTCGAGATCTCACCCATCATCAATCGGCGCAGCAGGGTTTCGGTGGCTAATAGATCGTCCCGATGCGTGAGTTCGCGAAACGTACGCTGGTGAAGCTCTTCCGGGGTGTAACCCAAAATCTCTGCGAATCTGCCATTCACTTGCTCAAAACGCCCATCCAAATTCGCGATAGCCATGCCCACCGCCGCTTGGGTAAAACTCGCGCGGAATCTTTCTTCGCTTTGGCGCAAAGCTTCTTCGGTTGCTCTTTGAACAGTACCGTCTTGGACCACTCCCGTCATACCGACGAGGGTGTTCCTGGAATAGGTGCCGCGTCCACTGACAGCAATCCACGCTAACGCAGAGGCGCGCGTAATTCGATATTCGATTTGGTAATCCGATTGCTCGGCCAACGCTTTCTCAATTGCCACTCGAGCTATTTCGCGATCTTCTGGGTGCAAGCATTCGCGTATTTTCTCCCGTGTGACAGGGCGGCCAATAGGCAGTCCAAAGATTTCTGCAGCGCGGGCACTGAGCGTGATCAGATCGGTAGAAGTGTCCCAACTCCAGTCGCCTAACTGGCCCGCCGACAACGCGATATGCAAGCGTTGCGTGCTTTCAAGTGTGGCGGCCTCTATCCGTTTGCGTTCGGAAATGTCGTTGAAAAATATCGCGACTTGACGGTTTTCGGGTCGCCCCACCCGGAAGGCATACACTTCATACCAGCGCCCCAAGGCTTCGGCCCGTTCTTCGAGGCGGGCAAATTCGCCGGTCATAGCGATTTTGCCGTAAATCTCAAACCAGTGTTGTTCGTGATCGGGGGCGAGCTCCCGCATGCGTTTTCCTCTTGCGCCTACAAGCCCTGTTTGGCGTTCGAAGGCGGCATTTATTTCTAAAAACCGATAATCGATTGGCTTTTTGCTTTCATCAAAAATGACCTCAATAATGCAAAATCCCTGATCCATCGACTTAAATAAGGTGCGATAACGTTCCTGCGTATTTTTGAGGCTAATCAGATTTCTTACCCTAACCAGCAAATCCTTTTCAGAAAAGGGTTTCTCAACAAAATCCTGCGCGCCTTGTTCAAGCAATTTTATTTTCAGTTTCTCATCCGCCTTGGCTGATAAAAGCAGAATGGGGACATCGGCTAGTTCACCGTGTGTGCGTAGCGCGGTAATCATTTCGCCCCCACTCACATTGGGCATCATGATGTCCGCTACGATAAGCGAAGGGCTCTCAGCCATCGCCATATCCAAACCTTGTTGACCATCAAATGCCTGGATTACATGGTATTCGGCGAATAGAGCTTCAGCGATAAACTGATTCATCTCGCGGCTATCTTCGACGACCAAAACACGCGGTTTCGCACGCTTATTCAATCTTTTGGTACTCGGGAAGGTCCTGGTTTCGCCGGTGTAAGAGTTGAGACGTAGCTCTTCGATGAAGCCTTCGATTTCGCCTCGGTTTAGATGATGCGTAGGGTCCAGCAGAGAAACGGGCCCCATTTGCGACAAACGATAGAGAGGAAGCGTGGCCTGGAAACAAGCTCCGCCGAACTCTGAGGCCTGAGCCCTTAATGTACCCCGGTGCATTTCGACAAATTCCTTGGCTATCGCCAAGCCCAGACCCGTGCCGGCAAACTCGCGACTGATCCCGCCTTCGCCCTGCCTGAATCTTTCAAAAATCGCTTGCCACAGTTCGGGCGGCACTCCTGGACCAGAGTCTTCAATCGAAAGAATGAGCTCCTTGTTACGCACCTGAAGCTGGGTACGCACCTGCCCGCCGTCAGGCACAAATTTAAACGCGTTGGAGAGCAGGTTCATTAATACCCGCTGAAGCTTTTCGGGATCAATAGCGCACACTATTTCGTCGGGCACATCTACCAGAAACGTGATATTGCGTTCTTCGGCCAGGCCCTCGAAGTGCGATGCAGTCAGCCGAATTAACGAAGCCACATCAGTATCCTGAAGCTCGATTTTGAGCTTGCCCGCTTCAAACTTCGAAACATCCAACAAATCATTTACATGCTTTAACAACATACGGGCGTTGCGGGCGATCACACGTGCGGACTCCAGGCGCTGGGCAGGCGTCATCACCGCATCGTCATTGATCAATCTATCCGCGGGCCCGATCACCAGTTGCAACGGGGTGCGCAGTTCATGGCTGACGTTCGCAAAAAATTGCGTTCTAATTTCATCCAGCTCGCGGATGCGCTCTAGCAATGCATGCAGATCTTTATTTTTATTCGCGATTTCCTGCTCATAGATTTTTTTCTCGGTAATGTCACGTCCTTCGGGGACGAGAAAAACTACCTGTCCGGATGCATCTTTTACCGGAATGATGCAGAAATCGATGATGATCGTTTCCGTGCCATGCGCCCGGCCGTAAATCTCAGCGTCATAGCGGATAAACTCGCCTTGGGCTGCGCGCGCGATAGCTTGCTCTAATGTATTTTGAGTTTCTTCTGATGCTGTCCACCAAAAGCATTGCCAAAAAGGTTTGCCTTCGACTTCAGCTAGCGTTAATCCCGCGCCTTCTAACGCTGCGCGATTAACTTCCAATAGCGTGCCCTCCGCATCGAGGATCGCGACGAATTGATATATTTCGTCCAATGCAATCCGCGCTAATTTTTCTCGGTATTGTTGGGGAGTATCAGTCGTTAGAATTTCCGTCCCACGCACTTTGAAGGGGGAACCGCTTTGGGTAGAAGTGGATGGCATAACGTAACCCCGAAAAGAGGTTGATTAACAATAGTGGGATAGCTCGTGAATCACCGTAAATTTAGCCTACATCAGCGCTCACGGCAACTCGAGTCACCCTATGGCCAAGCTCAATAAATATGGCCCCGTCCGACGCTTGAGGCTATTTCACGCTGCTATAAAATAGTAGCGATCTGATCAATAATTACGATGCGTCTGCCCACGACGTAGTACTGTATTTCGCGTCACTTGCGGGGGGCAAGGCGAGGGCTTAGTTCAGCGTCCAAAACATCGCTGCCACTGCAATTGCCATCACCGCAGTCGCGAGCCATCCCAATACCTTGAGCTTGGGCGTAATAGTGAATGCGCCCATTATTTCGGGCCGCACCGCCATTAGCATCATCACCGCCATGATCGGCACTGAGATCACCCCGTTGATCACTGCGCTCCAATAAAGTGCTTTGATCGGATCCATCGGCGTAAAGCCCAAGGCGATGCCCACCAAAGTGGAGATCGCAATTATGCTGTAGAATTTTTTGGCCATCGCAGGCTTGAGTTCCAGGCCTTTTTTCCACTTGAATGCTCCGGCCATCGCGTAAGCTGCAGAGCCTGCCAATACAGGAACAGCAAGTAAACCAGTACCAATAATCCCCGCGCTAAACAGCCAGAAAGCGAAATCCCCTGCAATAGGTCGCAGTGCAGCCGCCGCTTCTGACGAAGTTTGAATGTTGGTAATGCCATGCGCATTGAGCGTAACAGCAGCGGTTAAGATGATAAAAAACGCCACTAAATTTGAAAATCCCATGCCCACGTAAGTGTCTATTTTTATTCTGCGAAAATTCAACCTGGCTTGATCCGGTGCTTTTTTAATGGGTTGCGCGTTAGGGTCAGCCTGTAATTCTTCTACTTCTTGCGAGGCTTGCCAGAAGAACAAATAAGGGCTAATCGTAGTGCCAAATACTGCCACCACTGTAGTGATGTACTCAGTCTTCCAGGATAGATGCGGCATGAGAGTACGCTCCAATACCTCACCCCAAGGAACGTGCACTACAAAGACGGTGGCTACATAAGCCAGCAATGCAAGCGTCAGCCATTTGAGAACTCGGACGTAACGCCGGTATGGCATGAATATCTGCAATATCAACGATACCAACCCAAAACCCATCGCATACATTTGCGCAGAGCCCCCTACAATCAGCGTCATGGCATGGCCCATCGCGGAGACATCGGCAGCAATATTGATGGTGTTGGCAACGAGCAGTAATCCGACGATGCTATATAAAAGCCAAGCGGGATAATGCCGGCGAATATTGGAAGCTAGCCCGTGACCACTCACGCGGCCAATTCTGGCACTCACAATTTGAATCCCTACCATCAAGGGATAGGTAAACAACACCGTCCACAGCATGCTGAAGCCAAATTGTGCACCGGCCTGCGAATAGGTCGCGATCCCGCTGGGGTCGTCATCAGCCGCGCCGGTGATCAATCCCGGCCCTAGTTTTTTTAGCCAGGATTCTTCGTTCATATTAGGCCAGCTCTTAGGCTGCGCATCCCTTGTCTTAATATCGGATGGAATGAGTACCGCGCGCTTAATTAAATGAGTGCGACGCCTGTGATAAGTAGCGACTTAGATAATTTCATTTTTTAATTTAAAACCTGGAGGGTTGAGGAATATATACGGCGATAACCTTGACAATGATTCGCGTAAGTTGTTCCAGCAAACAGATCAGAATGGTTGCCGCGTAGTATAGATACAGGAGGTTACGGATGAGGCGTCTTACAAGAAAATTAGTCTCTGCCCCATCGCCGCAAAATAATTACATCTGCGCTGCCACCGCTCGACCAAACGCTGAACACGAAATCTGCGTTGCGCCTTCCATCAGTCGCGCAAAATCGTAGGTTACCTGTTTCGCGGCAATCGCTTTTTCCATACCTGCCAAAATTAAATCAGCCGCTTCGATCCAGCCCATGTGACGCAACATCATCTCGGCGGACAAAATCAGCGAGCCGGGGTTGACGTAATCCTGCCCCGCGTATTTGGGCGCGGTGCCGTGCGTGGCTTCGAACATCGCCACGGTATCCGACAAATTCGCGCCCGGCGCAATGCCAATGCCACCGACTTCTGCAGCCAGCGCGTCGGAAATATAGTCGCCATTCAGATTGAGCGTCGCGATCACATCGTATTCTTCCGGACGCAATAGAATTTGCTGCAGGAACGCATCGGCGATCACGTCTTTGATGACGATGCCATTCGGTAATTTCATCCACGGGCCTTCGTCGATCAGCGTCGCGCCGAATTCGCGCGCGGCAAGTGCATAGCCCCATTTCTTGAAGCCGCCCTCGGTGAACTTCATGATGTTGCCCTTGTGCACCAGCGTCACCGAGCGGCGATTGTTGTCGATGGCGTATTGAATCGCGCGGCGAATCAACCGTTCCGAGCCTTCTATCGACACTGGCTTGATACCGATGGCCGAAGATTCCGGAAAACGGATTTTGGTCACGCCCATTTCCTGTTGCAGGAAGGCGATGACTTTTTGCACGCCCGGAGAATTCGCTTCCCACTCGACCCCGGCGTAAATGTCCTCGGTGTTTTCGCGGAAGATCACCATGTCGACTTTTTCCGGGGCTTTCACCGGCGACGGCACACCGGTGAAATAGCGCACCGGACGCAGGCACACATACAAGTCCAGCATCTGCCGCAGTGCCACGTTCAGCGAGCGCATGCCGCCAGACGTGGGCGTGGTCAGCGGGCCTTTGATCGATAGGATGTACTCCTTGACCGCCGCCACCGTTTCCTCAGGCATCCACACATCCGGCCCATAAACGTGAGTCGCTTTTTCACCGGCATACACTTCCATCCAGGCGATCTGGCGTTTTGCACCATAGGCTTTAGCCACCGCTGCATCGACTACATGGCGCATCGCCGGCGCGATATCGACGCCGGTGCCGTCGCCTTCAATGAACGGAATGATCGGACGGTCGGGTACATTCAGCGTGTTGTCGGCGTTAACGGTGATCTTGTCGCCAACGGGAATTTTGATGTGTTCGTATACGGCAGATGGGGCGGTCATGATTACTCGCAATAAACGTTAAAATGGAATTTTGTCTCCACCGTGGCACGTCTTATTCTATTTAACAAACCTTACGGCATTCTCAGCCAGTTCACGGCAGAAGGCCGTTTTAAAGGACTCGCCGGGTTTAGCTTCCCGTCGGGCATGTATGCCGCCGGTCGGCTCGACGCCGACAGCGAAGGCCTGTTAATTTTAACCGATGACGGCGCGCTCCAGCACCGCATCGCCCACCCCACCGCCAAATTGCCGAAGACTTACTGGGCGCAGGTCGATGGCGAGCCGAACGCGGCGGCGCTCCGAGCTTTGCGATCGGGCGTCGATCTGAAAGACTTCGTCACGCTGCCCGCCGAGGCGAGTTTAATCGCCGAGCCTGCGTTGTGGCCTCGCACTCCCCCCATCCGCACGCGCCGCGATATACCCACCAGCTGGCTTGAAATCATAATCCGCGAAGGTAAAAACAGGCAGGTGCGACGCATGACTGCGAGCGTGGGCTACCCTACGCTCCGGCTAGTGCGAGTTGCCATTGGCGATTGGGTATTGGGTGCATTGCAACCGGGAGTATGGCAAGAACTCCATGAAGGATAATTAGATAATGGTTGTTCAAGGAGCTTGAAATGACTATTACACGCGATCAACTGCATCCCCTGAACATCAGCGGTGTGAAGACAGGTAAACGCCTTGCCCTGGGAACCCCCGGCTTGACGATGCCAAAATTGCAGCATGGAATGTTGGATTGTTAACCTGTTCCCATGTTTTTTAACCCATGACTGAAACCATAGAATTCACAAAGCAGTATGAGTTCAAAGTCGAGGTTTACGATGACGTGTTGGGTGAACTTGGCTCAGGAACATTACATTTTGGCGCAGAGCGCTGGACCCACATAAACTTTGACTCATTGGCAGTTTTCGAAGTGCTGCCCGAGGGCAAAATACATCGAGCATTAAAAGCAAAAACCGAGAGTGGTGCTTGGTTCACCCTCTTCAACTGCAAACGAATAGATTCCAGTGTTGGCGCAGCCTATGTAATTGCAGGCGATGTTAGCGGCAACTTCAAGCGCATAGAAATCCGTTATAGCGACATTTCCGAGTGGTACATGCCGTGGCAACGGCTTGATGGCAATGTTGGCGAAACAATCAACTGGGTTCATCCCATGAAACACCTGTCGACAATTGTCAAGACTAGGCATGAAAAGTTTGCTTTAACAAGCAGCTCAGAAACATCAATTACTCGATCAGGCGAAGACCATGTAATTCACGAGCATGTATTGTTTTGCTTTGAACGCCTTAATGGTCATTTTTCGCCTGAAGACATGCAAACCAAGGCACTGGAGTTATCAAACCTCCTATCCATCCTGATTGCCTACCCGCTGTCTATTATTAGTGTTCAAGTCGTCTGTGAGAACGGCTACACGCACAGAACCTTCTTTTCAACATTCAAGCGAGTTGAACGTGATGTATCGGACAATGGCTTTTCCTTACGATGTTTCATTCAACAGCAAAGCATCCATGACCGATGGGAGAACATTTTCAACCGCTACTTCAGCTCGGCCTATCGAAAAGTCACTTGGACCCGGCTTGCCGGAATGCAACGCTATAAGGGATTCTGGGAATACAGAGCGCTAGGTTATGTGACTTTGCTTGATAAGTATGTTGCCCAGCGCTATCGAGAAGTCACAGGCGGAAAAAAAATCCCAGTCCTTTTGAGCTCAAAAGCGGAAACACAACTTGATGCCGCACTAAAAACGCTGTTCCAGCCCTTAGAGGAAAACCAACATACAGCACTCATAACAATTGTAAATGACCTCTTTGCTCACGAGCGCGACCTTCACTTCGGTGAGAAATATCGACACGTAATTTCTGCCTCTGACCAAGACATGGTAAAAATCGTCAACCTTTCCAAAACGGATTTTCGCCTAATCAAAGAAGTAAGAGACAATATTGCTCACGGCGAGGCACTTGATTTACTGGAAGCCGACTTGGAACGAATAGACCCTATTATCAACAAGATAGTTTTGTTGATGACCTACTGGGCATTCATGGACTTCGGACTGACAAACGATGACTTCTTGCGGTGCTTGAACACTACGCATAACTCACTAAGGTTCAGAGCGCAGCCAGACGATGTGCACATTGACCGGATGACTAAACCAGAATCATTTTTCTCAGTATCGAAACAGGAGTTTGATAAGCTTTCTGGCATCAAAAGTATTCGAGCCAACGCGTGCTTTAAGCGGAGTGCCTCCGGAACCATTGAATACGCAGAGGAGCATTCGACGACGTACCGTAACTGGATGGCCAGTGTCGCCTCAAGACCAGCGGTCACTAATCATGCAGACATATTCGGTGTGGCACAAGAACGAATTACATACCTCAGCCCGGCTTACATCGAATGTGGCGATGAGAGCTTGGAACTGATGACTGCTTGGTTTATACAAGATATTTGACACGCCCAACAACGCTCTCGAAACATAAAAACACTGAACCAAGTCTCATATTCCAACAGTTTGGCCAGATTCGTAAAATGCGCGGACAGGTTCATTCAAATCCTGTTCGGCGGATTGGAATAGGACGACTTGGTATTTCATGCCCGGTCCTGTTATCCCATTTCGGCAAAGACTTTATGTGCGGGCGATATTTCCCTCTTCAATTTGTTTGTTGCCCATAGCCAGAATTTAGTACAGGACAGGGTTTCTTCGTATTCTCGGTAAGACTGGATGTCCATCAGCAGCATGCGGCAAATTTGCTCCTTGCTTCAGCATCAGAGAGTCCTTATGACACGAAACTGGTTGGTGCGGTTAATGCACGACCTATAAGAACCGTGGAGTTTGGATGTTAGCCACGTAAAAAAGCCACACAAAAAAAGTGTGGCTTTTTTACGTACAAAAAACTTATTTTGCTATTGCATTTCCTGCTTCTGAAGCGTGAGCTGCAGCGTGACGGACGTGTTTGTGATGACGTTTTGCATGATGGCGATGTTTGACGTGATGCACTTTTTTATGTGTAACAACGACCTTCTCAGGGGTCGTAACAACAACCTTCTCAGGGGTGGTTGTAACATCAGCGGCAAATGCCGAAGCGCTGAACAAGCTAACCGTCGCAACAGCCATCAGACTAACTAATAATTTATTCATGGTGTGGTCTCCTTAAGTTTGAAAAATTTATGCAACTCGGGTCTTAGTGCATATCTGGCTTTTTACGCCGCGAACCTTACGCCAATCTTACAGGCCCAACAGTTATGGATTGAGACTTCGGTAGCGTTATCGTTTCAGGGAGGGCGATTGACGGCGTACAAGACACTAAGACATCAAACAAGCGTTTCACCTATAACCTTTATTTGATGCTGAATGGCGTTTTTTTCCAGCATCGCCAATGGCAACCCAAGAAACACGTGTACGCGGCTCATAATTTGTCGACACACTTTCTCGAATACACGTCGTTTGTCATCATCGGTACCTTGCGCAGCAGCGGGGTCTTCGAATCCCCAGTGCGCCGAGATCGGTTGCCCTGGCCATATCGGGCAGACTTCCCCTGCGGCGTTGTCGCACACGGTAATAATGAAATCCATTTTGGGTGCATCCGGCAATGCAAACTCCTCCCAGCTTTTGCTTCGCAGGCTATCAATTGGGTAACCTGTTTGCTTCACTTGCTCGATCGCGAAGGGATTGACTACGCCGCCCGGATGACTGCCTGCACTAAAACCTTTAAACCGCCCTTTACTCATGGTGGTAAGTAGTGCCTCAGCCATGATGCTACGGGCGGAATTGCCGGTGCACAAAAAAAGTACGTTGTAAGTTTTGCTATTCATAAAGTCTAATTTTTATCAAGCGGAGCACGATTTAGCAACACGCTCCAGTGGCTGGTTTACTTTCAGAGGGCACACAGCATGCGGTGTTGTCTTTCTGTGCGGCTTTCGCCAATGGAACACAACACGCCGTCGGATCGGCAGATTCACTCTGGTCCTCGCCGAATACCGGAATGCTGGCCAGCGTGTGAAATGTTTCCCAGGCGATGCCTTGCGGATCGGTAACCCAATACTTGTCTGACTTCGCGTAGCAGCATGCCGCGTCGGTTTCTTCGGTCAGATCGGATTGCAAGCTTTGCAGGCGCTGGTGCATTTCCGCGAGTTCTTCAGGCGACTCAACTTGCACGCCGAGATGATTGAGCCCTAGCGCTGCGCTCCGCTGTGAGATTGCAAAGTTCACACGCGGATCGTCGAGCATCCATTTTGCATAATCGGTTTTGGTCACGGTCGGTTCAGCCGAAAACATTGCCGAGTAAAAGCGGATACTTTCATTTAGATTTTCTACAGACATATGTACATGCAAGCGTTTCATGAGGACCTCTCTTCAATGGTGGAACAGGCCGGTGTGCTGACCGGGGAACAGGGATTTCCATCGCAACAATTCTGGGTAAGAAATGCGAGGAGTGCGTTCATCGTGGCAAAGTTGGCGGCATAAATCACAAAGCGGCCGTCTTGACGCGAGCGCACCATGTTGGCGTGCGTCAGTTCTTTCATATGGAAAGACAATGACGATGGCGCAATGCCGGTTGCTTCACTGATCTTGCCCGCTGACATACCTTCAGGGCCAGCTTGAACCAACGCACGGAAGATGGCGAGACGGGAATCCTGGGCGAGAGCAGCGAGTGCAGATACGGCAGATTTCGTTTTCATATTTCAATATTAATTGAAATATGAAAACATGCAAGCGTAAATTGTAATTACGTTAGCAATAGATAATTATTCCTTGGGCTCTTCGTCCTCAGCACCTTGGGCAGTCTTGGATCCCTTTTGCGTGGGCTCACCCTTGAGTATCCATTCGAACAGAACGCCAATTAGCGCCCCTGCCAAAGGGCCTACCAGATAAATCCAGCTAGTGTTCAAATCGCCACGCACTAGATCCGGAGCCAGCGAACGCACAGGGTTCATCGAAACTCCTGTAATGGGTGCCGCCCATAAACCGGCAAGCGCGATATAGGCGCCGACTGCGAGGGCCCCGTTGGGGCCAACGTTGCGCGCCCCGGTAGCGGTGCCAAGAATGACATTGACCAAGCCCGCGGTGAGAACTATTTCTATTGCCAGTGCCGCACCATGACTCACGCCATGATGAGGGGTAGTCGCGCCCAGCTCACCTATAGGTCCCAGCACTGCGCGCAGAAACAAGACTGCAGCAATACCCCCAATTGCTTGCGCCACAATATAGCTCGGCACGCGGCGCCACGGAAAATTGCGCCGCACTGCAAACGCCAGCGTGACGGCAGAATTCAGATGCGCCCCGCTCACATTGCCCATGAAATAAATGATGGCCATGACCATCAAACCAGGCGCAATCGCTTTCATGGCGGGACTCACTTCTCCACCGCTTAAAGCACCGGCCATCTCAGCCCCCGTCGCTACCAGCACGAGCAGAAACGTGCCCCAAATCTCAGAAAAAAGGCGACGCCATTCCCGAACTGGGTCATCAGAATCCTGCTCGATCTGTTCTTCAGGAAAAGGCGGTAAATTGGGTTTACCCGGGTTTTCTTTATGCGTTGGCATATTATTCAGGCGCGATTACGTGCCACTTTTTCCATGGTTGGCATTTGCACTAAACTGGGCTAACGAACATATAGCGCAGTAAGGCCATATTAGGTCATCCTATTTATTTCGTTTTGAATTTGTTTGTATAGATATCTCACTCAAGCGAGCGTCAGCAGGTGCTTATCTTTGGAGTGATGCCTGATACGTTTGTACCCACGCGAGGTGGGCTGGTCATATGAGCACAATCTGGAAACCCCACGTCGTCGTCGCCGCGCTGATCCAGCACGACGGCCGCTTTTTGATGGTGGAGGAAACCACTGAAGAAGGCATCCAATTTAACCAGCCTGCGGGACATCTCGAAGCGAACGAATCGCTAATCGAAGCAGCAGTGCGCGAGACGCTAGAGGAAACCGCGCATCACTTTGTGCCAGAAGCCTTGCTGGGCATTTATCGCTGGCGTGCGCCACAGCATGATCGCGTGTATGTGCGCTTTGCGTTTACCGGGCGCATTACCGGCTTTAATCCTGCACTCACTTTGGACGCGGGTATCTTGCGCGCATTGTGGATGACGCCTGCCGAGATTGAGGCGGTAAAGCCGCAACACCGCTCGCCGCTGGTTTTGCAATGCATTGCCGATTATCTAGCCGGGCGACGTTACCCACTCGATGTATTGACACATTATGGGGATGAGCCGCATGACTAGCCGCATCGTCGTGGGCATGTCCGGCGGGGTCGATTCGTCCGTTGCGGCGTATTTATTGAAGCAGCAGGGTCACGACGTGCTCGGCGTGTTCATGCGCAATTGGGAAGACGACAGCGACGACTGCCCCGCGCGCCAGGATTTTCTGGATGTGCTGGCGGTGGCCGACGTGATTGGGCTGGAAGTCGATGCGGTGAATTTCAGCGCCGAATACAAGGATCGGGTATTCGCGTATTTTTTGTCCGAATTACAGGCCGGGCGCACGCCGAACCCAGACGTGTTGTGCAATGCCGAAATCAAATTCAAGGCGTTTCTGGATTTCGCGCTGGCGGCGGGTGCGGAAAAAATGGCAACGGGACATTACGCGCGACTGGAAGAGCGTGAGGGTTTGACGTGCATGCTGAAAGCCTGCGATCAAACCAAGGACCAAAGCTATTTTCTGTATCGGCTGACACAGCAACAGATTTCCCGCGCGCTATTCCCGCTGGGCGAAATGCCGAAAACCGAGGTGCGCAAAATCGCGCATGAAATCCATCTGCCGAATGCGGCCAAGAAGGATTCCACCGGGATCTGCTTTATCGGCGAGCGGCCGTTCCGCGCCTTCCTCGAACAGCATCTACCCAAAGAGCCGGGCAAGATGCAAACGCCGGACGGCAAAACCGTCGGCGAGCATCAGGGCCTGATGTATTACACGCTCGGCCAGCGGCAGGGTCTGGGCATCGGCGGGCAAAAAGACGGCGACGGCGAACCCTGGTTTGTCGCCGCGAAAGAGATGGCGACGAATACCCTGATCGTGGTGCAGGGGCACGCGCATCCGCTGCTGTTAAGCACCACGCTCGCCGCCAGCCAGCTCAACTGGATCAGCGGTAGCCCGCCCGCCCCGGATAAACGCTACGCGGCCAAAACCCGCTACCGCCAGAGCGACGCGC
This sequence comes from Nitrosomonadales bacterium, assembly GCA_043779595.1. Taxonomy (GTDB): domain Bacteria; phylum Pseudomonadota; class Gammaproteobacteria; order Burkholderiales; family Thiobacillaceae; genus Thiobacillus. The sequence goes on along the minus strand of JAYWDZ010000286.1, from coordinate 5,032 downwards.
CGTGTCGCGTGACCTCGCTTACTGACGACACGCTGAAGTTGCAGTTCGACACCCCGCAGTGGGCCGTCACGCCGGGGCAATCTGTGGTGCTATACGACGGCGAAGAGTGTCTGGGTGGCGGCATCATTCACTAGCGCCCTGCAGTGAGGCAATCAACGGGCATTTTATTTTTCCACGTCTACTCCCGCACGCTTTCACCAGATCCTGTAGCGCTGCCGCCATGCGTTGCAATTCATCGATACGGCTCTGTACGTCCACCAGTTTGTGCGCAGCGATGGCTTGCGCCTCGCGGCAATGCGCACCGTCCTCGAGTTGCAATAGCACCGCGACTTCCGCGAGCGTAAACCCGATCCGCTGGGCCGACTTGATAAACCGGACCCGCGCCACATCGTCTGGCGTATAACGCCGCACCCCGCCCAGCGGACGCAGCGGTTCATTGAGCAGATTCTTGCGCTGATAAAACCGGATGGTTTCTATGCTGACTGCGGCCTCGCGGGCGAGCCAGGCAATGGTGAGGTGGGACATATTGACTCCGTACACAGGTACGGAGTGCATCTTAGCGCTTCTCCCACACTGCTCCGACTCACCAATATGAAAACCTTGATTCCGGATTCCACCCTCACCTGCCCGGCGTGTGGCCACAGCAAAACTGAAACCATGCCGACCGACGCCTGCCAGTGGTTTTACGAATGCGAGGCTTGCCACACCGTCCTCAAACCTAAACCGGGCGATTGTTGCGTGTATTGCTCGTACGGCACGGTGCCCTGCCCACCCATTCAGATGTGCAGCACGTGTTGCGGCTAAGCGCATCTATGTGAGGTGAAGCGGCGCTTGCCGTTACAATTCGGCTTTATTTTTACGCCGTAACGTTCATGTCCGACGACTCCAAAACCGCCCCCGCCAGCAACTTTATTCGCCATATTATTGAGGGCGATCTCGCCAGCGGCAAATATTCACAACGTCGCTGGCAGGGCAAGCCGGGACTGGGCCCCGAGCAGATAACCGGTGCACCTGATCCGGCCAAAATCCGCACGCGTTTTCCTCCCGAGCCTAACGGCTATTTACATCTGGGCCACGCCAAATCGATCTTTCTGAATTTTGGCCTGGCGCGCGATTACGCAGGCGCGTGCCACATGCGCTTTGACGACACGAATCCGGAGAAAGAAGAACAGGAATACGTCGATTCGATACTCGACGCGGTGCACTGGCTCGGTTTCGACTGGGGCGAGCATCTGTATTACGCGTCGGATTATTTCGACTGGATGCTAGCTTGCGCGGTATCGCTGATTCGCTCAGGCCACGCGTATGTCGATTCGCAATCCGCCGATGAGATTCGCGCGCTGCGTGGCACCTTGACCGAACCGGGGCAAAACAGCCCGTTTCGCGCGCGCAGCGTCGATGAAAATCTCGATCTTTTCATGCGCATGAAAGTCGGCGAATTTGCCGATGGCACGCATGTGCTGCGCGCCAAAATTGATATGACGTCGGGCAATATCAATCTGCGCGACCCGGTCATCTACCGTATCCGCCATGCTGCGCACCATCGCGCCGGTGACGCCTGGCGTGTGTATCCGCTGTATACCTTTGCGCATCCGATCGAGGACGCGCTTGAGAACATCACGCACTCAATCTGCACGCTGGAGTTTGAAGCCCAACGTCCGTTTTACGACTGGCTGTTGAATACGCTTGCTGATAATGGTTTGTTTGCGCGACCGCTGCCACAGCAGATCGAATTTGCCCGGCTGAATCTCACTTATATCGTGCTGTCCAAGCGCAAGTTGATCCAATTGGTGGATGAAAAACACGTCAGCGGTTGGGACGATCCACGCTTGCCGACGCTGGTCGGTGCGCGCCGCCGCGGCTATTCACCCGCAGGCTTCAAACTGTTTACCGATCGCATCGGCGTTTCCAAATCCGACGGCTGGATTGATTACAGCGTATTTGAAGACGCGCAACGCGAAGTACTAAACGAGTCTGCGCCGCGCCGCATTGCGGTACTTGACCCGCTGAAACTGATCATCGATAACTATCCAGACAACCAGTCTGAAGACTGTTTCGCGCCCAATCACCCACAACAGCCTGAGCTTGGCAAACGCACTGTGCCATTCTCAAAAGAGCTGTGGATCGAGCGCGAGGACTTCACCGAAACACCGCCCAAAGGCTACTTCCGGCTGTACCCGCCTCGTCTCGACGCAGCGGGCATGATGCAGCCCGGCAACTCGGTGCGCTTGCGCTATGGTTTTGTGATCACCTGCACCGGCGTCGATCACGCGGCTGACGGCACTATCACGTCCGTGCACTGCGACTATTTGCCTGACACCAAGTCCGGCACACCGGGCTCAGACAGCGTCAAGGTGAAAGGGAATATTCATTGGGTAAGTGCTCAGCATGCCTACGCGGCTGAAGTGCGACTGTACGATCGCTTGTTTTCGGTAGCGCAGCCGGGCGCGCAAAGTGAAAATTTTTTGGATGACCTGAACCCCAACTCGGTCACCACGATCACCGCGCAACTCGAACCGGCTTTACGCGACGCGCGTGCTGAGGACTATTTTCAGTTTGAGCGCCACGGGTATTTTGTTGCGGACCGACGCGACAGCCAGTCTGGCGCACCGGTATTCAACCGCACAGTGACACTGAAAGATTCGTGGACAAAGACAGATAAATAACTCAGATACTAGTCGCACTCAAACGCTAGTCGCCCTCAGGCGCTGGCCGCGGGTTGAATAAAATGCTCGCGGTAATACTTCAGTTCTTCAATCGATTCGTAGATATCAGCCAGTGCTTCATGCTTGCTGCCTTTTTTAAAGCCTTCTGCCAGTCCCGGTCTCCAGCGTTTGGCCAGCTCTTTCAATGTGCTGACATCCAGATTGCGGTAATGAAAAAACGCTTCAAGCTTGGGCATGCAGCGCGCCATGAAGCGGCGATCCTGGCAAATCGAATTGCCACACATCGGCGACACGCCCGGCGCAATATGCTGACGTAAGAAGGCCAGCATTTGCGCCTCTGCTTCGGCCTCGTTCAGCTGTGAAGCGCGAACCTTGTCAATCAGGCCCGACTTGCCGTGCGTGCTTTTATTCCAGTTGTCCATGCCGTTCATGATTTCTTCGCTCTGATGCACGACCAGCACGGGCCCTTCGGCGACGGTGTTGAGGTCGGCGTCGGTCACGACTATCGCCAGTTCAATAATGCAATCGGTCTCGGGAAAGAGGCCGGTCATTTCCATATCCAGCCAAAGCAGATGTGTCGGGTTCAGTGCCATGTTGTTTACCAGTTTGTGCGAGCGGCGATTTTCCCACAACCCGGATAAGACGGGGAATTAGCGCAGAATTGGGCGAATAATTCAGGGTGGCGCTATCGCTGGGGGACAGCCATAATAGAGGCATCCCTGCCATTAAGGAGTGTTACATCATGAATAAACTATTGTTTTCTTTGTTGTCTTGCCTGGCACTGATGGTGCCTTTAGCCCATGCCACGCCCTTTGAAAAAGGCGACCCCAAGGCGGGCAAGGCGCTGCATGACAAATCCTGCGTTGCGTGTCACGACAGCAAAATGTACACGCGGGCCGACCACAAGGTTAAGACCGCGGCACAACTGGCAGGCCGGGTATCAGGTTGCAATGCCAACACTGGGGCAGGCTGGTTTCCGGAGGAAGAGCTTCACGTGAGCGCCTACCTTAATCAGCAGTTTTATAAATTTAAATAAGGTCTTCGCATGAGTGATATTTCGGATGATCTGGTACGCAAGAAATGCGCACCGTGCGAGGGTGGCATAGCGCCCATGACCGATGCGCAGATCGGCCCGATGCTGAAGGGCCTAACCGGCTGGCAGCGCGAGGGTCTTAAAATATTCAAAGAATACAAATTCAAAGATCACTATCAGACTCAGGCTTTCACTAACGCCGTGATGTGGGTGTCGCACCGCGAAGACCATCATCCTTATATGCTGGTGGGCTACAACACTTGTCGGGTCGAGTTCTGGACGCACGCGATCAATGGCCTGTCAGAAAATGACTTTATTTGTGCAGCCAAAGTGGATTCACTGCTGGACATTTGAACACGCTCCAAGGCCAGGTCATTGCGGCCTATAGCCGCCGCTTCATCGTCGAAGTCCCCCATCACGGCCCCGTTCGCTGCCAGGTTCAAGGGCGGCAATTGCGCATTGTCTGCGGAGATGTGGTGAACCTGTTTTTGACAGGTAAAGACGGCGTCATCGAAAGCATGGAGCCCCGCTACAGCCTGCTGCATCGTAGCGATCTGTTTCGCAGCAAACCCATTGCCGCCAATGTGACTCAAATTGCGGTAGTCGTCGCGGCACGACCGAGTTTCTCCACGGAACTGGTGCAGCGTTGCATTCTGGCGGCCGAATCTGAAGAAGTCGCCAGCCTGTTGGTATTCAATAAAACCGATCTGCCGGAAAGCGCCGAGGGCTTGGGGCGCCTGCGCAAATTGGAAAAGCTCGGTTATCCCATTATTGCACTGAGTGCAGAAGCCGATTCCAGCCCTATTTTGCCGTTTCTCGAGGACCATACCACGCTGTTGATTGGTCAGTCTGGAATGGGCAAGTCCACGTTGATCAATGCGCTGGTGCCTACAGCGCAGGTTGCTACCGCGGAGTTTTCCGAGGCGTTGGATAGCGGGAAACATACCACCACGCACACGCATCTTTACCGAGTCGGAGCTCATGCAGCCTTGATTGACTCGCCGGGTCTGCAGGAGTTTGCGTTACAACATATTGACCTGGATAACCTGGCGCACGCCTTCGTCGATTTTCGACCTTACCTCGGGCAATGCAAATTTCGGGATTGCCGCCATCTGAGCGAGCCGGGCTGTAATTTGCAGCAAGCCACCACGGATGGTTTGATTGATCCTACGCGCTTAAAGCTATTTCATATGCTGCAAAAAGAATACAAAATCTTGCCGCACAAGTTATAAATCAAGGGCACTTCTATAAATCCCATTAAATTTCATCCCACCGTCATCGAATCATTTTTTGATGACATTCTTGCGAGACTCGTGATTTCTACAGTGGTTTG
>JAYWDZ010000285.1:0-1525 GCA_043779595.1 Nitrosomonadales bacterium | reverse complement strand
ATCGCCGCGCTTGCAGCAGCACGTCACGCGGGGGTACCGGTGACAATAGGCATCGACGCACTGTCGCGCTTCGAAAACGTCAAGCGCCGCATGGAAATTCGCGGCACTGTGCACGGCATAACCATCTACGATGACTTTGCCCATCATCCCACTGCGATTGCCACCACGCTCGAGGGGCTGCGCCACAAAGTCGGCGCGCAACGCATCCTCGCGGTGCTTGAGCCGCGGTCCAACACCATGAAACTCGGCGTAATGAAAGCCGCACTGCCCGGGAGTCTTGTCGTTGCGGATCAGGTCTATTGCTATAACGCCAATCTGGGCTGGGATGCCGCCCAAGCGTTGGCGCCTTTAGGTGACAAGGCACGCGTGTTCGATAACCTGGACCAACTCGTCAACCAGCTGGTCGACGATGCGCGTCCCGGCGATCAGGTGTTAATGATGAGTAATGGGGGTTTTGGCGGAATACATGACAAGCTACTGACGGCGCTGCACCAGCATTACCACGCATCTTGATCGGCTACAAACTTGACTTGTTTATTCCCCAAACGCTTTGGCCCCAGTAGAGGCACGTGCTTTCTTGAGCGCTTCGGCGGCTTTTTCCTTGCGCGCCTGCATCGCCGTGGCTTGGGCTTCTTTGGAGTCTTGCGCCGTGACCATCATTTGCTTTTTGCGTTCGGCTTGTAACTTGGCCTGCTCCGCTTCCTGACGTGCACGTTCGGCTTGTGCCTGCGCGGCTAACTGGCGCTCGCGGGCTTGGGCGGCTTTTTGGGCCTGACGTTGTGCGTTGTCCTTGATCGCCTGCTGGCGTGCCCGCTCGGCCGCCTGTTGGCGCCCCACTTCCTGGGCTTCAAAACGGGCACGCGCCTTCTTGAGATCGGCCCGCACTTGTTCACTGGTTTGCTTCATGCGCTCGCTTATGCTGTTTACGTCATCAGCAGAAAGAACGGGTTTTTGAGACGCGGATTTGCCGTGTTCAGCGGAAGCTGCATAGGCGCTGACGGACAGCAAGCCGATCAGTGTGACAGCACTGAGACGAGATACATATTGGGGTTTCATACACTTTCCTTCTATCGAGACATGATGTATCGCAGGTACGGTAATCGCCGAGGTGGGCGCGAAGCCCACAACTATTGAGGTTTGCCGGTGCCTGGCACAGTATGGATAACGGCCGTGCAGGCACAATCTTTACGGAAATTGCGGGGACATCTGCCTGCAACTTGCGCCGTGTAAGCTGGCGAAAGAGGGGTTGCCATCACATCGGGCGAAGGATCGCCAACGGGGTATGGTGGCGGGGTCTGGGCAGATTTACCGCTGTTTCCCGGGCCATTTTTCGCACAAATTTCTGTAATCCCTGCCACCCCCGTAAAATTGACCGCATGATCGTTTATCTCCATGGGTTCAATTCCTCGCCCGATTCCAGTAAAGCCTGCCAACTCGGTGAATACATGGCCAGTTTGGGTCAGCTCGGCGAATACTATTGCCCGGCGCTTTCCAATAGCCCGCGCGAGGCCATGGCCCAGGTTGA
>JAYWDZ010000284.1:0-1526 GCA_043779595.1 Nitrosomonadales bacterium | reverse complement strand
AATCATTAACCGCTCTTCATCAATTACGGTCAGTCGCGGTATTCCGCAACAGGGGCTCGCCACTGCCGCCAATACGCGCAAGGACAAGTTCTGACGCGGGGCATGCTGGGTGCTCACGCATAGCTTCCCGCCACGTTTCGTCTTTCTAACTTCTCGTATGCTTCTTTTAAACTATCGACTACCAACCTCAATGGATCAACATAACTTAGTGGATTCCCTTCAACATAGCTGTAGCATTTATTGTGGACTACAATAGCTACTGCTCGGTGACGTTCTAGGAGACGTGTTTACGATGGCTGCGTTATTCACTGTTTGGTTATCAGGTGACGATATTGAGCAATTCGCTACCCGTCTGCGCAAGGCGCATGGAGCACGCAAGATGATTCAGGTACGGCTATCCGAATTATTGGCAGTAGACCGTCGTGTCTATAATCGCTGGGAACGCGGCGCAGCCGTGCCGCAGCTCAATATCGTGGCACGCATCGCGCAAAGTTTTGCAGGTCAGTGTGGATAGCCTATTGAAGCGGTCGAAGATCAATCGAGTGATGGCGGCCTAGTTGGCGCTGGTCTATCATTTCGAGTGGGATGCAGTTAAGGCGCGCAGCAATGCCGCCAAGCATGGCATCACTTTTCGCCTGGCGACAACTGTGTTCCGCGATCCATTGGCGCTTACGATTTTTGATGAGGAGCACAGCGAGAATGAGGAGCGCTGGGTCATGCTGGGCCGAGCAGAGAACGGGCAGTATCTGGTGGTGATTCACACCGTGCGGCACACTAGCCCGAGCGATATGACGGTGCGCATTATTTCGGCTCGGGTGGCGGATCGGGATGAAGTACGAGATTACGAAGAAACGCCGCGCTAGCGGCTAAAGAGGGATATTACTATGAAAGCACATTACGATTTCAGCAAGGGGCAGCGCGGGAAGTTCTATAGCAAAGATGCGGTGTTTAAATTGCCGGTGTATCTCGATGAGAAGGTGGAAGCCTATCTCGCGGCGAAAGCGGCGATCAAGGGCATCGATCTCTCCGATCTCGTCAATGACCTCCTAAAAGAAGAAATCGACATCATTGAGTCCATGAAGTAACTTCGTCGGAGCACCTTAGAAATACAAGATGCAACATGTGCCCCCTTTGTTACGCGGGCAAAAGGCAAGACCTGGTACGATGCTTCGGGTACGATGCTTCGTTAGCCCCGCGGAGGTTCCAATGAAATTTCGCAACATTTTCACGGTTTGTTTTGGATTTGTGGCTGTCCATGCCAATGCAGCTACGCTTACCCAGATCAATCTATCATTCAATGGCTTGGATTTAACTCGATTCGGAGGCCCGATAGGGTCGCTGCATCTTCAAATTTCAGTACCCGACAACGCCATTGACTTGTCACCTGAATCTTCAAATCACGGTTTGTTTGAAGGCTCCTACATAATTAGCTTCGCCGGAGCAAGTGAAAATGCTACTGGATGGATACAACTTCGCAACCTAACTGACAAAGACCAGTTATTTATTACTGTGCCGTTTCCATCTGG
>JAYWDZ010000283.1:0-1531 GCA_043779595.1 Nitrosomonadales bacterium | reverse complement strand
TCAGGGGAATTTTAGATCTGCATGCTTCCAGCACAAAAAATAACTGTGAAAGACACGCTATAAAAAATACTCAGGGGGGCCGAAGGCCCGCCCTGAGTATGACCATTTAGGGGATCAGATAAACAGACAAACGTCAGCTTTGGATGCGATAGGCAGGAAAGATGCCGCACCCACGTAATCCTTTACCTCGGGAATGAAGTCACCCTTGCTGAACCCAAAAACATCCACCGTCATCTGACAAGCGATCATCTCGACGCCGGCTTCGAGACTAAGCTCACGCAATTCACCCACCGTGGCCACGCCCTTGTTCTTGAAGGTTTGCTTCATAAGGGTCGTAGCGACCTTCTCGAAACCCGGGATACCGGCCATGATGGCATTGGGCATGGGCCAGACAAAATTCTGGAACCACTTTGGCCCAAAAGGCATTTTCATGGGCATGGCTGGATTACCTAAGGGGCTTACCTGCGCGTCGATTTCTTTTTTGAGGAGTAGCAGGCCATAAAATGTAAAGAAGATCTTCACATCCCACCCCAACGCGGCGCCGGTAGAGGCAAGGATAAACGGAGGATAGGCCCAGTCCAGAGTCCCCTTGGTAGCGATAATGGACATAGAGGGGGTCTTGTTGGCGTCGATCTCCGCCAGCTTGCGTGGCAAAGTCTGATCCAGGCGCAAATCGATAAGTCTCTCTAGTTGCTTTGTATCTAGACCGCCCATTTGGCCGGCTTTTTCTGCTGTAATAGACATTTTCTCTCCTTACTCCTAGGGTTGAACGACGATGCTCAGACTCCTTAATACTGTCACTGGTCTGTGCATTATAGACTACTGCCTGCGAAATGATCAGGCCCAACACGCTGCAACAAGGGCATAGACAATAAGTTATATTTATATTTACCCAAGTAATAAATACTACGTCGGCGTAAACACGGAAGTCAACACAGAACACAGAAGAGTGGGCTTTTATCCTCTAATTTATTTAGTCTGCATTAGAAAACCTAAGTACCCTAGTCTGGAGAGATTTGCTCTCAATCTTGAAAACAAAACAGCTGAAAACTACCATTACCCATGGACGCGAATAAGGAAACCATCTATAAACAATAGTTGATTCAATCAATTATAGGTATAAGTTGTTCTATATCTTTAAATCCTTAATAGAGGCGCTGTATAGTTAAGTGAACAAATTTCTTCTCGCAGATATATAAGCATATACTAATATTTAACCCACCCAATTTAGCAACCCCGTGCAAACCACCCGTAAGCGGCTCTATTCCCTGCAACGACGAGTCTTAAGCGCCCTGGTCATCAGTATCTGGGCCTTAGGGGGTCATAATACCCAGGGCTGGGAGATCCCCCCTACACCGCCTTCTCCCGAGGGCCTGGGGCCTGAGGAATTGGCAGTAATAATTAACGATATGGACCCACTCAGTAGCAAAATCGGCGATTATTACCGTGCCCAACGCCATATTCCCCAAGCAAACATCATCCACCTACGTTTCGAACCCGGGAAGCCAAATCTCCCGCGTGCCGAATTCAA
>JAYWDZ010000282.1:0-1537 GCA_043779595.1 Nitrosomonadales bacterium | reverse complement strand
CTAGTTATTCGCGCGGGGCGGATCGAAGAAGTGTTTTATCCCGTGTTCCCATCAGATGCAGATGCGGAGCGAGTGGTTGCATGGCTAACTTTAGGTGCGGCGGACGCCTATCGGCGCCGCTGACCATGACGTTAGACGGCGGTGCGACGGCACTGGCGCTGATCATGATCTTAGACTTCGATCTAGATTTTCTCAGGAGTGCGGCGGCTTTGGTCGATGCAAGCCTCGAACGTCTGGATAGAGAGGCCGGCGCAAGCTCGGATCCAGATGCGTTTGGAATCTTCGACGAGGTGGAGTACCTCACCGGGTTCGGCTTCGTTGCGTGCCAAACGTATGTCACAGCAGTAGCGAGTCGGAGCAAACTCAAGGGCAAGAAGCGTGAAGCGCTGGCGCTCGGTCCAATACATAGGACGGGCCGCTCCATGGCCCAATTGATAAATGCTGCCGCCAATCACTGGAAGCATAGCCCTGGATGGTCCCTTGATACAGCCACAACTCAAGCCAAGCAAACGCTCGAAGTAATCTCAACTCTCGGTGTTGACACCAACGGTTCCTATCCGATAGCAAACATGCTGTACGAAATCCTTGCTCCACATCCAGCTCGGTTCACAAGTCTCCTCCCATTCCTTACACAGTGGCGCGACACGCTACCGCAATGAATTCGCCGTCTAACCCTTCGTTCCAGCGGACTGCCTACGGCAGCCGCCGAACTCAAACGTTGGGCCTCTTGATGCCATAAGGCACACAGGTGTAATATCTTCCGCATGAAACCTGTGAACTGGAACACCGAGAAAAATATCCGCCTCAAAGCTGAGCGAGGCGTATCTTTTGAGGAGGTGCTATCGGCGATGTCGAATGGCGGCCTTCTTGTCGTGCTGGATCATCCGAACACAGATCAATACCCGAACCAACGCATGTTTGTGGTTCGTATTCGTGGCTATGCCTATTTGGTGCCGTTTGTGGAGACAAAACAAGAGGTCTTCCTCAAAACGATCATCCCGAGTCGGAAAGCCACTCGTATCTATCTGAATGAGGAGCATTGAAATGGATAAAGAAAGTAAGCTCGAAGAAGAAATTCTGGCCTCCTTCGAAAGAGGTGAATGGCAGCCCGTTCCCAAAAACAAAAGTGAAATCGTACGCTTTGCGGCAATGGCCTCTGCATCTCTGGCTAAAGACAAGCGGGTCAACATTCGCATCTCATCCCGAGACCTCGACGATATTCAAGCAAAGGCCGCAGAAGAAGCAATTCCTTATCAAACACTGATGGCCAGTGTCCTTCACAAGTACGTCACGGGTCGCCTTGTGGAGCCATCACCAAGCCCAACCCATCGTTCAAGCGGGACGCGCCAAAAACGGCGCGCCCCTTAACTTGACGTTAGCCGCCATTTGACGAAGGCCCCTGCGTTCTGAAACCCGAGCGGCCTGCAAAAAGGACAAGGCGATGTCATGGTTCACCAAACTGTTCGGTACTCGAAAGACCACCATCAGCGAAGCTCAGTCATGCTCGTCACCATGTTTGCAAAGGGTGACATGGAAA
>JAYWDZ010000281.1:0-1543 GCA_043779595.1 Nitrosomonadales bacterium | reverse complement strand
CTGCTTATTTTTCATCAGGAACTGAATATATTTAGCTTTGTGGGCATTATTCTTTTGGTCGGCTTGGTGAAGAAAAACGGCATTATGATGGTCGATTTCGCGGTGCATCTGCAGCGCGAAAAACAATTACCCGCAGACGAAGCTATGCTACAAGCCAGCTTAATTCGTTTCCGGCCCATCATGATGACCACCATGGCCGCTATTTTCGCAACCTTACCGATCGCGCTGGGATATGGCGCAGGTGCCGAAACTCGACGCGCCCTGGGCATAGCAGTCGTCGGCGGGCTGATATTCTCACAATTTTTGACTCTTTACGTGACGCCTGCTTTTTATGTGAGCATGGAGCATGTAACGGCCCGGATGAAAAAAGGGAAGACGCGCCTTTGATGCCGTCCAAAATGGCCACGCACGGTAGGTCGGCCTTCAGGCCGACATGTCAGGCTAAAGCCTGACCTACTTAGGCACAAATCGTGCTTCTGATGTTAAGAAGGCACCATTGCCTCCCTTTACTAATTAGGAGCAACAATAATGAAACATAACTTACCCAAGTTGCCCTATGAATTCGACGCCCTAAGTCCTTATATTTCGAAGGAGACATTGGAATATCACTATGGCAAACATCATCAAAAATATGTTGATACCCTGAACGAATTAATATTGGGCACTCCATTTGAGGACATGCCACTGGACGATATCGTGCAGAACGCTGCCGGAGCTATTTTTAATAATGCGGCGCAAACGTGGAACCATAATTTTTACTGGAATTGTTTGACACCCGCCCAGGACAGTGTGAATCCAAGTGGGGAGTTGCTCAGCAAAATCAATCAGGATTTCGGTTCTTTCGAAAAGCTCAAACAAAAATTTGAGGAAGATGCTGAAACAAATTTCGGATCAGGCTGGACATGGTTGATAAAAAAACGCGACGGCTGCATCGCGATTCTAAATGCCAGCAATGCCGATAACCCTTTACGCTTACATATGGGTGCCGTTCCTTTGCTTACATGCGACGTCTGGGAGCACGCTTATTACATTGATTATCGCAACGAGCGGCCTAAATACCTCGATGCATTTTGGAAAATCGTTAACTGGAATTTTGTCGGAGAAAATTTTAAATTATGATTTTCAGACAGTTATTTGAGCCCTTGTCATCTACCTACACCTATCTGATTGGCTGCGAGAGTACCCGCAAAGCGGTTCTTATTGATCCCGTAATTGAGACCGTAGAACGCGATCTGGAAGAAATTCGCAGTCTCGGCTTAAAACTGGTATTGACCTTAGAAACGCACATTCACGCTGATCATCTAACGGGCGCTTTGAAATTAAAATCACTGTCCGGCAGCCGCATCGCTGCCCCCAACGTTGATGGCTTGTCGTGTGTAGACATTGGGGTTGAGGAAGGTCAATCTGTCCACGTGGGCGAGTTGGTTTTTCAACCGCTGTTTACTCCCGGCCATACCGACCACCACCATGCCTATTTCTTCGAGCGTGCGGGTAATAAAAGAGTTTTTACCGGTGACGCGCTATTGATTGATGGATGCGGACG
>JAYWDZ010000280.1:0-10001 GCA_043779595.1 Nitrosomonadales bacterium | reverse complement strand
AAGCCGGCACTGTCGAAACGGGCCTGGCCGCCCAGGCGGGCAAAGGCCTCGGCGTCCCAGTCATGGTTGAACAGCAGGCCGACCCGCGGCAGCTTGGGTGGCGCCATGGGCGTCAGGCCAGGCCGCGCGCAGGGCGGCAAAGGCGCCAGGCTGCGCGCGCGCCCCAGGGCAGCACGGCTAGGGCCAGCAGGCCGGCCAGCAGGCCGGGGCTGGCCAGGTCGGGCAGGGCCTGGGCTTGCGCCAGTGCCGCACCGGCCCAGGCATAGGCCAGGCTGCCGGCCAGCATGCCAGCCAAGCTGACCCCAAAAAAGGTCGGCAGCCGCATCGCCGTCAGGCCCATCAAGGGGTTGATCACCGGGTAGGGGATCAGCGGCGCGACCCGCAGCGAGAACAGGTAGAAAGCGCCGTCGCGCGCCACTGCGGCCTGCACCCCGGCCAGTTGGGGGCCCCAGCGGCGCTGCACCGCATCGCGCCACCACCAGCGCGCCGCCAGAAAGGCGATGCTGGCGCCCAAGGTCGAGCCAAAAACAATGATCGCCGCACCCAGCGGCACGCCGAAGCACAGGCCGGCGGCCAGCGCCAGCGGCGCATTGCCGGGCAGCGCCAGCGCCGACAACAAAATCATGCCGGCCAGCAGGCCCAGGCCCAGGCCCCAGGGGTGGGCGGCCTGCAGAGCCAGCAGACTGCTGCGCTGCTGGGCCCACCAGGCGCTGTCGGGCCCATGGCCAGCGGCCCAGATCAGCGCCGCGATCAGCCCCAGCAACAGCAAGCTGTGGCGCAGGCGGCGCCAGGTGCGTGGGGAGGTGGGCATTGACAACATCACCGCCGATGATATCGGCCGGTGCCCAACCCTTCTTCACGGACGCGTGATACGGCCTGACGTTGCCCGACGGGCCCGGCCCCTGCATGACAATCACCCCCATGAAAACCCCCGAGCGGCTGCGGCCCCTGCTGGACGAAGGCCTGATCGACGCGGTGCAGCGCCAATTGATGAGCGGCAAGGAGGCGATGGTGTTTGTAGTGCGCTGCGGCGACGATATTCGCTGCGCCAAAGTCTACAAAGAGGCCAACAAGCGCAGCTTTCGTCAGGCCGTCGATTACACCGAAAACCGCAAAACCAAAAACAGCCGTCAAGCGCGCGCGATGGCCAAAGGCAGCAAATTTGGCCGCGAGAAGCAGGAAGAAGCGTGGCAGAACGCAGAAGTCGATGCGTTGTATCGCCTCGCCGCTGCAGGCGTGCGCGTGCCCAAGCCCTATAACTTTCACGAAGGCGTGTTGCTGATGGAACTGGTTACCGACGCCGAGGGCGACGCCGCGCCGCGACTTAACGACGTGAGCTTCACCGCAGATGAGGCGCGCGCCCACCATCACAGCCTGATGACCGAAGTCGTCCGCATGTTGTGCGCGGGCGTGGTGCACGGCGACTTGTCCGAATACAACATCCTCGTCAGCGCCGACGGCCCGGTGATTATCGATCTGCCGCAAGCGGTCGACGCCGCTGGCAACAACCACGCTAGCGCGATGCTCGAGCGCGACGTAAATAACCTCACGACCTACTTCAGTCAGTTCGCGCCCGAGCTTGCCACGACGCAATACGGCAAGGAAATCTGGGCGCTGTACGAACACGGCGGTTTGCATCCGGATGTCGCGCTAACAGGCCGCTTTGATCGTAAGCTTGCACCAGTGGATCTGGAGGGCGTGATGCGTGAAATTGATGATGCGCGCGCGGCGGAGGCGGCGCGATTGTTGCGATTGCAGGAATTGGAATGATGGGATTATGGTTTGCCGTTAGGGGCGACTAAACTCCCTATGAGTCTTGCCGATGCTTAACCAAGACTTCCAGGCTCACTTTGTTAAGGATGTCAGCCATTACATTCGATAAGGATATTGGGCATACTCAGCACGGATACTAAAAACATCATTCCAGGCCAAACATGACTACTACCGGCACAACCCTCCGTCCCCGCGAACGCGACGCACTGATCCGATCTCTGCGTGCCGGCGTCACCCGCGCGCCGGGGCCAGGCACATCCAGGTTGGGCGGGATGGCGAAATCGCTGCGCTGGATAAAGACCTCGACCGAATAGCCGAAGGCGGTGCGGCTTTCCGGCTGGTGGTCGGCGAATACGGCTCGGGCAAGACCTTTTTCCTTAACGTGATGCGCGGCGAGGCGATGGAGCGCCAGCTCGTCGTCGCCCATGCCGACCTCAACCCCGGCCGCCGCCTGCATGCTTCCGGCGGCGAGGCGCGCAGCCTCTATGCCGAGTTGATGAAAAACCTCGCCAGCCGCACCAAGCCGGAAGGCGGCGCGCTCACCACCGTGGTGGAAAAATTCATCACCACCGCCCTGGCCGAGGCGAGAAAATCGGATCGCAAACCCGAAGATGTCATCCACGAAAAGCTGGAAGCCCTGAGCGAACTCGTTATGGGCTACGACTTCGCAACCGTCATCGCTGCCTACTGGCGCGCCTACGAAAAAGACGACGACACCCTCAAGGCCAACGCCATCCGCTGGCTGCGCGGCGAATTCAGCGCCAAGACCGACGCCCGCACCGCGCTCGGCGTGCGTGAAATCATCAATGACGCGGCCCTATACGACCAGCTCAAACTGCTCGCCCGCTTCACCCGCCTGGCCGGCTACAAAGGCCTGCTGATCTGTCTGGACGAGCTGGTCAACCTCTACAAACTCGCCAACCCGCAGGCCCGCAATGGCAACTACGAACAAATCCTGCGCATCCTCAACGATCTCGAACAAGGCAACGTCGAAGGCCTCGGCTTCGTCCTTGGCGGCACCCCGGAATTCCTCACCGACCCGCGCCGGGGCCTGTATAGCTACCCCGCCCTGCAATCGCGCCTGGCGGACAACCCTTTCGCCCGCGACGGCCTGATCGATCTCCACGGCCCGGTCATCCGTCTCAACAACCTCAGCCGCAACCAGTTCGCCCAACTGCTGGGAAAACTCAGCCAGGTTTACCAGGGCGCCCAGCCGACCCGGCTGCTATTGCCGGATGCGGGCATCCCCGCCTTCATCGCCCACAGCGAACAGCGCCTGGGCGAAGCCACCTTTCGCACCCCGAGAACCACCATCAAGGCGTTCGTCGGATTGCTGGCGGTGCTGGAGCAGAACGAGGGAGCAGATTGGCGGGTGTTGCTGGAGCAGACGGAGGTGGAGTTGGAGCAGGTGGTTGCGGATGGGGACGTCGGTGATGAGCTGGCTTCATTGACGCTGTGACAATGGCTGGTGATGCTTTAAGCAACTCGGACACTTGACATGCGTTATTCACCCTACCCCGCAGATAATTACTCTCTCACCACTGGCACCAACTATCTCAGTCCCCTAGATGAGAGCGACAAGGACGAAGCCATTTGGAACTTGGCTTGGCTATCCATCCCCCACATCGATAGCTACCTCGACCTTGCCTATAAGGACTTCAAAGCTTATAAAAGCCTGAATGAAGACTTCCCATTTCACGTTAAGGTACGGGTAGACGCGGAGTTGAAGAGTAGACCGGAACTGCGCCAGATACTTACCACCCTGAGCCCCGCTGAATTCCTGAAAGTTCTCACCCCCAAGTTTTACACGAGCCTGCACTTGTATAAACGCGGCGGTGATGACTGGCTCACGACAGTCAGATGTCGAGCCGAAGCAGCACAGGCCCGTTTAGATACCGAGCAGTTAGCCGCGAAGGCTGAGAATGTAATGGTTGTAGATTTCAAATTACGAAACGGCAATCTGCAACGGCCCGAAACTGAACCCAAAATATTGGCCAACTCGCAATCTGTCGATGCCAAACCGAACGATGAATCACCAAAACCAGAACGTAAAGACAAAGACGAAAATAAACGTTTTATTGGCAACAGCGATGGCACAGTTACTGACTCCATATCTGGCCTAGCTTGGATGCGCTGCCTTTTAGGCCAGTCTATTGAGCACAACAAATGTACTGGAACCCCCAATACCTATACGTGGGAAAATGCCATGATGATCCGGCATCGACATGCCGGTTATGAAGATTGGAGGTTGCCGACAGTTGACGAGTTGGAGTCAATATTTGGCAGCCAATCTGACAGGTCTGAAAACAAAGCCGCTTTCCCTTGGCTTGTATATGAGGACGTGCAAAATCACGTTTCCCCATCCACTTGCTTTTGGTCGTCTACCACATGGAAAGATGACGCTGGCCTCGCTGTCGGTTCTTATTACCCGGATCGAGCTGATGTCGTGTCTTGCGGAAGCGAGCATTTAGACGAGCCGTACCAGATACTTTTAGTACGCAGTATTGAAGACACTGCCGGTGCAGCCAGTGATGCAAACCTGGCGCCACCAGTAACTACGAATGGATCCGTACTAAATGAGAAAAGTAGCAGCGCAATAGACGACACCAACGCCACCTGTCCGATCATGTTATTGCATAACTTGGTTGATCGATTCGATCGCCTAGAAACGCGATTCGAAGTCATGATGAACCGTATCGAATCTCTTACGCATTCCCTTCTTTTGGCGCAATCGCAATCTGCAACAGGGGTGCTTTTACAGGCTCGAACAGCCCGAATTGATAACACACTTCCAGTCGAAACTACCCGTCTGGAATTCTTGTACTGGTTGGCCGAACAACCGGAGATTGTTTTAGCAGATTTGCGTACCCGACTACTCCCTCTGGACCTTCTCCCCAGTGCCGTCATCAACGACATCAACGAATGTGCCATCGATCTGACGGGCGAACATGCCCTGAAGGAAGGCGGAGACAACGTGATTGTGCGGCGGGAAGTGCTGTTGCAGGTCATCGCCGCCTTAGAATCGAATGGGGCTAAGCTAATCTAATTCACGAATCCCGGATTAACACTGCCTACTGGCCTGCGCAAAATGCAGCGTAGACATGTGATATTGAATGTTGGGTGTCACATTGGAGGGTTGACGAATGAACGATATGGAGCAAGACCTCAAAATGTTCGAAGAGTTGGTGCCGCATGGTGAAGAATCCTGCATGGTTCTTAAGGCTCATCTACTGGCTGAACATTCGCTAGCGCAATATGTCACCACGCGCGTACCATCGATTGCCAAGGAAATTGAGGATCGCAACAGTCCCGTCCGATCAGGACTCGCTCTAATTCTGTTGGCACAAGCTCTCAGCTTGCGAGACGAAATTCCACCAGCATCTAGCGATAAGCTTTGGCCTGCGCTAAAAGCTCTCAATACTCTGCGGAACGATCTCGCTCACAACCTCTTTCCAAACACGGACAGGGTGATTAACCGCATGAAAGAGTTCGTGCGCCTTGTCAGCGGGGAATCTGTCGCACCCAACGAAAACTTAAACCGCAGCTTTCATGTTTGCGCTCAAGCGGTTGTTGGTTACTTGGCAATCGATCGACATCCTATAACGCTTGCTGATACTGAAATTTATCCAGCGTAGCCCGGATGCGCCCGCCCCGGTCTACGTTGAATTCGGCACTTTACTTGAGTGGGAGGAATCCGGGAGAGGTGTTACAGAACCATGGATTCCGCTGTGCTCCATCCAGGCGCGCTTGCCATTCTGGAATCTTGTTGAGCCGCTGAATAGCTGTGTCAGCACATGCAATATTAGACTTATCAGGAATTTCAATGACATCAACACCCAATCTTAAAACGCCCCAACCTGTGGCCGAAAACTTGTTGGCCATCATTAATCAGGAGATCATTGGCATCCAGCTTCTTTGGGAAGCATTGGACGGTTTGTTCTTTAAATTATCGGGCGAAGGCTTGGCAGCTCTTGAATCAAATGCACCTTTGTTTTTTAGGTTGATACAAACGGCGCTCATGGAGTCACTTCTGATGCGCGTGTCCCGGTTAATGGACCCAAAAGACGATGGAAGGTTTGAGAACCTGTGCTTGGCACAATTAGTGGATAAAGTACCAGCCATCGCCGATGACGTAAAAGCAGTGCAGAAAATATGGAAGGATTCTGAGTTAAAAACGGCTCGTGACAAGTATTTGAGCCACAACGATCTCGCCCGATCACTGAAGGAAGAACACACGCTCAACATTCCGCTTGAACCGGCTGATATTGCCGTATTAGGGACGTTGGTAGATCATTTACGCAAGCTGAGAAAACGCGCCAATCTCAAGCTGACCAATACGGCTTACATTGACCAGCATTTAGATGCCATGGTTCGATATGAACTGATGTGATGGATAAATTGCTCGTCGGGGGTGAGCGGTTTTTCAAGTTACTGCCAGACCATGAGCAAGCGTAGCCCGGATGCAGCCCGACCCGATACCCGTTGAGTTCCGCGCCACGCCAGTGAATGCGGGCGAAGTCCGAGTGTAGCGTGAAACCCCGAATTCCGCTGTACTCCATCCAGGCTGCGCTTGCCGACCCTGCCGGATCGTCTGACGATATGGTGCGTTGCTACCGCCTGATATTTCTTGGGATATTGCCCAATATTGAGAACGCCACCCCAAGCCCTCATCATGAGCAACGGAGTCCGTCATGAATGACATTGCAGAGAAAGTTCACATGACCGAGCGGCTTGCTTCCAACCCGCCCGCGACGGGGAAACAGATGGATAAGGTCATCGAATCCCTGGTGGAGAGTGACCGCCGCAAGTTGGCCGGCTTCCACGACAAATTGGCAGATTTCGAGCGAAGATATGGCATGAGCATGGCTGAATTTTAGGCGCGCTTCGACGCAGGGAAACTCGGCAACGCGTCCGAATGGTTTGACTAGAACGGATACGCCGCACTCGTCGCCAGCCTGGAGAACAAGCTTAAAGACGCCGGGGTGTTGTGTGAATGATGTACTTGACCATCAAGAAAGGACTTAAAAATGAATCGCTTTAATCGCATTACCATCAACCCCGCGATAGTGAACGGGCAAGCTTGTATTCGTGGCATGCGCCTCACCGTCAAGCGCGTGGTCGAAGCCGTGGCCTTGTATCCGGACCGGGATGAGCTGTTCCTTGAGTACCCCGAACTCGATGCGGAGGATATTCGCCAGGCGCTGGATTTCGCGGCGTGCAATCTGGATGACAGCGTAATCAAGCTCGAAGCGGCATGATAAAAGTCTTGCTCGACCAGGGCTTGCCGCGCACGGCGGCGGGTCTGCTGCGGGAGATCGGCTGGGACGTGCAGCACGTGAGCGAACGCGACATGTCCACAGCCGAGGATGTCGCCATCGTCGAAGTGGCGCGCCAGGAGGGGCGCGTCGTTGTTACTCTGGACGCCGACTTTCATGCCTTGCTTGCAGTGTCGGGGGCGCAAGGGCCTTCGGTTTTACGGATTCGCATGGAAGGTCTCAAGGCGGATCAGATCGCGTCGCTGATAGAGCGGGTTTTCGCTGTTGCGGGAAACGAGCTGGCCCTGGGCTCGCTGATAACCGTCGCGGGGGAAAAGGTGCGTATCAAACGCTTGCCCATTGCCAAGTGACGATCCCTACTGATAAGGCGGCTTTTGACCGGCTCGCTCCGCCCCTGCAACGCTGGCTGTGGGAGCAAGGCTGGACGGGGCTGCGCGAGGCGCAAGCAGCGGCTGTGCCGATCTTGCTGGACAGTGAACGCGATGTGGTGATCGCGGCGGCGACCGCGTCGGGTAAAACGGAGGCGGCCTTTCTACCGTTGTTGACCCGGTTGTGGCGTGATGGGGGTCTTGTGCTGTATGTCGCGCCGATCAAGGCGCTGATCAACGATCAGCATGAGCGCTTGAGTTTGATTGGCGAGCGTCTGGAGTTGTCGGTTTACCCTTGGCATGGCGATGTGGGGCAGACGCCGCGCAAGCGCTTTTTCGCCGATCCGCGCGGTGTGGTGCTGATAACACCGGAGTCGCTGGAGTCGATGCTGTTTCGCCGAGGCGCCGAATTGGGTCGGTTGTTCGCCGGGTTGACGGCGGTGGTGGTGGATGAACTCCACGCCTTTATCGAAAACGAGCGGGGTCGGCAATTACAGTCGCTATTGCATCGCATGGAGAGTGCAATCGGTCGGCGGGTGCGGCGGGTGGGGCTATCCGCAACCTTGGGCGACATGGTCTTGGCTGCTGATTTTCTTCGATCGGGCCAGGCCGAAGCGGTCGCTGTAATCGTCAGTTCGTCCGAGAAGAAATCGCTGGAAATCGGCCTGAAGGCCGTGATGGTGCCGACCGGCACGACGGACGCTGTCGAAGCCACCAAGATGACGATTGCAAAGGAGTTGTTCGAGCGACTCCAGGGCGCGAATTATCTGATTTTCCCCAACACCACGGGCATGGTGGAGACCTATACCGATGCGCTTCGGCAACTTTCTGAAGCGGCGGGTTTGCCCATGAGTTTTTTTCCGCATCATGGTCGCCTGGGCAAGTCGGAGCGCGAGTCAACCGAGTCGGCTTTGAAGCAAGGCGACCGTCCCATCAGCGCGTTGTGTACCAGCACGCTGGAGATGGGCATCGACATTGGCGCGATTAGGGGCGTGGTGCAGATTGGTGCGCCCGATAGCGTGGCCAGCCTGTGTCAGCGCATTGGCCGCGCCGGACGAAGAAAAGACGAGGTCGCCCGGCTTTGGCAGTATTGCGTGACGGAGGAGATTGCGACTCGTTCGAATTGCGCTTTTGGCCTGTATCCCGATTTAATCCAAGCCATCGCGGTGATTCAGCTCTTTCTGGCCAAATGGTATGAGCCGCCTCGACAGGGCGCATTGCATTACTCCACCCTGGTGCAGCAAATTTTGTCGCTGATTGGCGAACGGCATGGCGTGATCGCCGCCGAAGCGTATCGGGTTCTCTGCCAAACCGGCCCGTTTGGCGGGGTGAGCGAGGCGGACTTTATCGAGTTACTGCGTGCATTGGCCAAGGAGGGGCTAATCATGCAGGACGCCACGCGCTTGCTTCTACACGGTGGCTTGGGCGAGAAGCGGGTGAACCACTTCACTTTTTTCGCGGCCTTCCCGGATATAGCAGAATACCGCCTACTTCACGCGGGTAAGGAATTGGGCACCTTGCCTCTCAAGATGACGCATCGGGTCGGGAGCGTAGTGATTTTCTCGGGTCGGCGTTGGCGCATGGCTGAGATCGACCACGACAAACGCCGGGTGAACCTGATCCCCGCTGCCATGGGTGACCGACCGCGTACACGGGGCGAGGGCAGCCCGGTGCATGATCGGGTGAGAGCTGAGATGCGCGCCGTTCTGGCTGGCGAAGACGAGGTGGAATGGCTGGACGGCATGGCCAGGAAAGTGCTTCGTTCCGCGCGACGGCTATTCCGTGAATTGAGTCTGGCTGAAAACCTGATCGTGCCGGATGGACAATCGGTGATGTTGTTTCCCTGGCGCGGCGACGCTATTCAGGACAGCATAGCCGCGCTACTCTGCGCGAAGGGACTGGACGCCAGTAACCTGGGAATTGCCATCGAGATCAAGAAGGCAAGTCTGGAACAAATCACAACTATCTTGAACGAGATCGCTATCGCCCAGTGTCCGCAGCCCGCACAAATTTTGAACCGGAAGAGTTTGGGCAACCCGGAAAAATGGGACTGGGTGCTGCCGGATCGACTGTTCTATGACAATTTCGCCAGCCGTAGAATTGATCTGGCTGGTGGGCATCAGGAAATCAGGAATATGGTTGCCGAATCCTTGGCGGTTGGAGCGAATGATTTGGCAAGCAATGCTGGGATTTTTTCGCGATTTTAGACAGCTTTCATACCCTGGTGTACCATCCGCTTTTGAGTTGGTTAACCCATTGGGGGCACCATGAAAACTGTCGCAATTTACGAGATGAAAGCTAACCTGTCGCATCTACTCGACCAGGTAGAAGCAGGCGAGGAAATCACCGTCACCCGGCGCGGCGTGCCTATTGCGCGCCTCATTCCTGACCACCCGCCGGTCAAGCCTGATGTTGCCGCGCTGATCGAGCGCATTAAATCCAGCCGACACAAGTCCACCCTCGACGGATTGAACCTGAGTGAGCTGATCGAAGAAGGCCGCGACTAGTGGCCTTTGTGGTCGATAATTCAGTGGTGGTGGGCTGGTATTTCGAGAGCCAGGCCACCGACTACACCGATCATGTA
>JAYWDZ010000279.1:0-1547 GCA_043779595.1 Nitrosomonadales bacterium | reverse complement strand
TCGCGGCACAAGCACGAGATGCTTGGTTCGATAATCGGATATGACCTGGTCACACTCGATCAGAATTACCTCTCGATCATTTTTTGCCTTCAACCGTTTGACGAACTTCGCTTTGCACGGCAGTCCACGCGAGTATCCTTCCGTGGAGAAGAAGAAGAAATCCGAGGTTGTGATGTTCATCATGCGTCACCATTTTAGTTTGTACTCACGGCTATTTCTTTTTTGGTTCTTCGTCAATAACACTGTGATTATTCCCTAGAGGTTGATTTTCCCAGAAGTTAGAATAGGGTTTTTCTCATTCAAGGATGCCCTCATGAAAGACACTGCTCTGTACGAAACCCTTCTTGGACTGCAAACGCCGTGGTCGGTGAAGTCTGTTGATCTTTCTTTGGAGGCGCGGCGCGTAGTGGTTGAGGTTGTTCTCAAAGCAAAGCAAGTGTGGGCCGATCCCACCGACAGCACGAAGCGTGCTCACATCAACGGCTGGACAGAGCGGCAGTGGCGGCATCTGGACACCTGCCAGTTTGAGACGATCATCAAGGCGCGCGTACCGCAGCTCAAATACAGCGACGGCACAGTCGAAGAGTTGGCTGTGCCCTGGGCGGAACGCTACAGCCGGGTCAGCCTGCTGATGGAAGCTTTTGTAGTCAAGCTGCTGCAAGTTTGTCCCACCACCAAGGGGGTTTGCGAGTTCACGCGACTTGCCTGGAGCACCGTCAACGACATCATGGTCAGCGCTGTGAAACGCGGCATGCTGCGTCGTGGTGAGGACGATGTACCGCATCTGGGGATAGATGAGAAAAGCTCGGAACGAGGTCACAGTTACGTCAGCATACTGACCGACATCGACCGCTCGCGAGTGCTGGATCTGGTGCCTGATCGCAAGCTGAAGGCAGCTAAAGGGTTGCTGCAAACACTCAGCCCGACGCAACGCAATTCGGTCAAAGCGGTAGCCATGGATATGTGGCCTGCCTATATGAGTGCGGCACAAGCTTGCATTCCCCAAGCCGACATCGTCCATGACCGATTCCACATCTCCAAGTATCTCGGCTTGGCGGTCGATGCGGTGCGTAAACAAGAACACCGTAGCTTGGCGGGGGCGGGCAGATCGCCGCTGACGGGCAGTAAATATGCGTGGCTCAAGACCTATGCAGATGGGCGTTCGGCTGAGGCGGTTTCGTTTCGCGCCTTGAATCAACTCAACCTCAAGACCAGCCGAGCCTGGCGTATCAAGGAAACGTTCAAGGAATTCTGGCACTATCACTACACTGGCGCGGCCAAACGTTTCTTTGACGCCTGGTCCAGCAACGCGATGCGCAGTCGTCTGGAGCCGGTCAAAAAGGTCGTCAAGATGCTCAGGCGTCATGAGAGAGGATTGCTCAACTACAGTCGGCACAGAATCAGCAACGCCTGTGCCGAAGGATTCAATAGCGCCATTCAACTCATCAAAGCCAACGCCAGAGGATTTCGCAACTTCTCCAACTATCGAGCAAGAATTCTGTTTCATTGTGGCAAGTTGGATTTGAGCTTAGGCTGATAAAAATCAC
>JAYWDZ010000278.1:0-1548 GCA_043779595.1 Nitrosomonadales bacterium | reverse complement strand
ATGTAAATCCATGATCTCCCGTGCAATGGGCGTTTCAGGTGTTTGCAGATTGATTGCATACTCCGCATGCGCGAGCAGCGACCAAAGCCCGAGCGCTATCCCCCCCCCAGTTTTTTGCAGCAACTTCCTTGCCATCAAAATTTCCCCTTTCTAAGGTTATTAATTAATAATTTACTGAAAACTTTCATTCGGCGCAATTCGCGCAGCTCATTGACGCCCTACCAGGGCGCTTTACGCGGGTTGCAGAAATCAATAATCTTCGGGTGAGCACCGCTGTCTTTTCTTTAGCCCGGTCATTAAACTGCTTAACCTCTCACTTATTTCCCGCTGCGATGCACATACAGCACTGCCGTCCAAATCGATAAATTTTCCGACGTTTTTTTCTTTGACTACCGAGACTTCCTTCTGGCAAAGTGCGGCCAATTCGTCAGGCTTCAGGGTACGAATTACTATAGCCATTTTTTCGCCTTTACCGAGAATTGCGCAAGTGAAGTCCTCGGAAAGTGCAGCATCCAACTTAAAGCGCGTTAGCTTAGATAAACTGAGCAAAGAGCTTTTATTATTTTTCGCCGCCAATAGCGCCAACGCCAACTCTGCCTTGTCTGCACCAAGACATGCATAGGGGTTTTCGGTACACAGGTATCTGCTTGATGGATTCCTATGTACCATGAGTGACGCTAGAATAGAGTTTTCCGCCATATCGTTCTCCCTCATTTCTCTGCTTGTTCCTGCATCCTCGGCAAGTACAAGACCGCTGCAGAAAAAAGATAGGAAAGCAAATAAAATAAATAAGATTTTCATATCATGGCGCCACGAATAACGTGCTTCCTGGTTCAGCATCTAGCAATTTGTTCAACTCCTTAATGTCTTTAGATGTTCCAGTAACACAACCTGCGGAACAAAATCTCGGTCCTTTTGAAGGGCCGAACGGATTGAGACAACTATGGGTGCGAAATAAGTCGCGGTTTAATGGGTCTGTTACGCCGCTTATCGGCTCGAGTACTCGACCATTTGGCTTGCTGGTGGAAGCGTTTGTCCATTGCCACCATCCCTCTGGAATCGGTCCTCTATTCGACTTGCCAGTGCAAGAAGGGTTATTTTTGCACTGCGTCCCACCTCCATTGTTGCCTGAAGCAACGGGAATATCGACAATGGCATTATTCGGATCGTCTGGAAAGCAGATTAACCGACCTTCTCCTATGGTAAACATACACGTCGCGAGGCCCATTGGGTCAGTGAATTTCAGTGGATTCTGTTTCGCGTAACCATATCCGTTGGTGCCGTCCGCGAGACCGATTGGATCAAACTCGATATAGCGCCCCTTCGGATCATAATCCCTGAAGCGGTTCTGATGCAGCCCTGTTTCTTGGTCGAAGTACTGGCCCGGCAACCGCACATTATTCACAATGGTTTGGGTCTTGATGAGCACCTTCCCAAACGGCTCAACCTTCGCGTTCCACACAATGTTCTGCGCCGCATTCGTCATCGCCTGCGGGGTGCCTAGGTGGTCCGTGTGGTAGTAATAAGGCACGCCATTATCAATACGCG
>JAYWDZ010000277.1:0-1556 GCA_043779595.1 Nitrosomonadales bacterium | reverse complement strand
AGTGTATTGCCATGCATGCGAGTATATGAGCAAGGCTCGCTCTCTGTTTCGGTCGTAGTACTTAGGTGGCAGTTAAGGTTGCGTTCTATCCCCCTAGGTGCATCTATTAGACATTGAGTAAAGACAACTCTTAACTCACTAATTTATAATAACATAGAGTTTATTTATAAAGAGCTTCGGTAATGTTGCCAAACCAAAATCGGCTCGGAATTAACGAGCACAGATGCCGCGGAGGGCATACTGGCACCAATGAAAAATGAGTATTTAACAAGCTATCAGCACCTTGAAATTGCGCCCGGTTGCACGTGGCTGGAGGTACGCAGAGCCTACAAGCGTCTCGTGAAAAAATGGCATCCCGATCACTTTCATAATGATGCGCGTGCGCAGTCTCTGGCCAATGAAAAGATTAAAGAGATTAATTGCGCGTTTGATGTGTTGTCTGTGCACTATCGAACACACGGTGTTTTGCCCCTGATAGTTAAAACCTTTGAGTCCCCCGTGGCATATAGCCACCCTTACTCCAACTATAACGCTCCACAAAGCCAGTCTACGGTGGCTACACAAAGTGATGCGCCATCAGCACATAGCAATCATCGATCTCATACAACTAAACAAAAAAATCGATCCCAAATGTTTATTCGAGTGGCTTTAATGTCACTCGCAGTGTGGTTGGGCTATGCCCTCTGGCAGGCCCCACGGGGGCCTAAGGATCGTACATCTATGTCCGATGCCGCGCATTTAAACACGACCACAGGCGCGGATAGCGCAAGTACTGCCCAAGCGCAGGCGCAACCGAATACAAATTATTTTACTTTTGGCTCAACCGTGGGTGAAGTCTACGCGGTACAAGGAACACCAACGAAAGCCATCGATAGCGTCTGGCATTACGGCAAGTCAAAGATCTATTTTAGCGGTGGCAAGGTGATACGCTGGGAAGAAGATACGAACAATCCGCTACGCGCCAAGGCGGATAAGATACGACCCACGCCTACGCAAGCTGTGGCCAACACGTTTTCTGTCGGATCGACCAAGGCCGAGGTACGCGCCGTTCAAGGTAAACCTTTAATGGAATGGAACGGTATGTGGGAATATGGCTTGTCGAAAGTTTACTTCGATGGTGACCGTGTACGCAGCTGGTACGACTCTCCTCTGAACCCACTAATGATACCCAAATAGGATCAGCGCGCGCCTTGTCCAAACAGAATGACCTGTATAGTCTGGAACAATATGATTAGATCCAGAAACAGACTATGATTTTTGACGTAGTACAGGTCGTACTGGAGTTTCTCGATAGAATCTTCCACCGATGCGCCATAAGGATAACAAATCTGCGCCCATCCCGTTATCCCTGGTTTAACATTATGCCGATATATGTAATAAGGTATTTGCTGCCCTAGTTGTTCAACGAAGAACGGTCTTTCAGGGCGAGGGCCGACAAAACTCATTTCCCCTTTCAGGACATTCAGTATCTGTGGCAATTCATCCACCCGTAGTTTGCGTATGATCGCGCCGATACGCGTAACGCGACTATCGTTTTTGCCGGCCCACTGCGGGCG
>JAYWDZ010000276.1:0-1557 GCA_043779595.1 Nitrosomonadales bacterium | reverse complement strand
CTTGCCACTGGATATACTGCCATTCCATGCGCAAGGCGCTGATACTCGTCCTCAGATATCACCACGGCTGCTGGCTTGTTACGCTTGACGATATGCACAGGGCCATTCCGGAGGCCGTCTTCGATGGCAGCCATGCCGCGGCGCTTGAGTTCGGCGACGGTAAGTGTATTCATGTTACCTCCGGAAAGTACTGAAATTACTTAATATGATACTGTTTTAGGTATTAAGCGGCAATTTGAGTTTTTAATCAGGAAGCACAATTGACGACATTCCCCGGATTACGCTGCGCTGCATCCGGGCTGACCATGCGGCATTATTTAAGATGGCGTGTTTAACGTCACGAAGGCAGTCTAGCCATAAGCCCCCTGCATGGCGCATGGTCCGCTGCATTCAGGTGTGCTACGCTATAGCACATCTGGACACTGAATGTCGAAACCAACCAAGGAAATCCTGCTCGAGCAGGAACGATTCGAACTTAAGCCGAAGTCAGGTGGCGGGCTATTGAGTTATGAGGTCTTTGGATATGTCGAAAAGGATAAGTCCGTGGTGACCAGGTACAACCTGGCCTACATCAATCACGCGATTTACCAAGGCGATAACGGGCGAGTTCTCGGTTTCGACAATGCCCACGGTCAGCACCACCGGCATTACATGGGCGAGATTGAAGCGATCGGGTTCGTGAGTTACGAAGCAACGCAGGAAAGATTCCAGCAGGAGTGGCTGGAGATTGTTAACCAAACACGAAGAAAGAAACCATGACCAAAATCGTGATCCGCACTGATGACGTGGCGGAATTCTTCTCGCGGGCGGGAGAGGCGGCACGCAGAGCCGATCGAGGCAAAGCGTTCGAAGGCAAAGTAACCCTTTCGTTTGAAGACCCACAACGGATGTTTACCGTACTCTCGGCAGCACGTCGCCGGTTGATGCTTGAGGTGATGCACGAGCCCAAGACCATTAACGAGTTGTCCCACAGGCTGCATCGAAACCGCTCGGCTATCACCAAAGATGTCGGACTACTCGAGAAAATGGGGCTACTTGTTTCACAACGTCAGTCCAATCCGGGGCACGGCATTCAAAAAGTTGTGCGTTCAGTCGCGCTCAAGATCGAGATGGTGGCGACGCTCGGGTAAGCCTGCTCATATAGAGTCAAGCTGTGGAGCGTCTTGTAGTACTGACGCCAACGATGTCGACGCCTGCATTGCCCCCAGCATGCTTGAAGCTGGGGGCAATGCGGGATGCTTCGCACCGCGACCACCGACCCGCATTGCGCTTCGCTCCATACAGGCTACGGTGCTACGGTGCTACGGTGTTAAAAGAGCGACTCAGCCCCTCAATGAAAAGTTGGCAAGATCACGTCAATGAACCGGCACGAAGTTGTGTACCTTTATTTCCGCATCCGGAAACTTTGCAACGAGTTGTAGTTCGCCACCCAACGCGCGCGCGCATCGAGGGGCAATCTCTTTACTTTGGCGGTGCCGATCGCCGGAGGCCAGCCGGACATCAGGGACGCGATGCGCTTCATCATGCCGCCAACCGCGCAAGCCAATTCGCCGCGTC
>JAYWDZ010000275.1:0-1558 GCA_043779595.1 Nitrosomonadales bacterium | reverse complement strand
CAAGCCGGCAGCATCGGCTTCGTCGGCCTGATGGTGCCGCACGCGCTGCGGCGGCTGGGCCTCGCCGGTCACCGCGCCCTGCTCCCCGCCGCCGCGCTGGCCGGCGGCAGCTTGCTTGTACTGGCCGACGCACTGGCACGCACCGTCATCGCGCCGCGCGAATTGCCGGTAGGCGTGTTGACTGCGCTGATTGGGGTGCCGTTGATGTTGTGGTTATTACGCAGGCCATGAGTGTTGCAACACCACTAACTCGGTGCCTAACGTTAGAATTACATCTATGGACAGTATGAAAATCCCGTTCTTCCAGTCTTTTCAGACTGGGCGAGCATTCCGAAAGGGAGACCCGCATAGCGCAGCATGGAAATTTATTAAACGCATCGGTACCCTCGATAACTTACGGCGCATCGCAGTTAAATCAAAGGCTCCTCCGGCTCTCGCTGAAGTAGCGAGTCTGCGCATAAGGCAGGCGCTTGAACTTCATGAAGCATCACTTAACACATCGACACTAACGCGCCCCCTGCTCCTCTACTACAGCGCACTCAATCTCGTTCGTGGTGCGCTGTTAGCGCGACACGGCGAATCAGGTGCTGCATCCCACGGAATGAGGTACTGCGCTGGTAGCGATTTACTAAACAGCACTGCAGAGATCACAAAAGGAGGCACGTTCCCACGTTTGGTCGAAAGCATTTGGGCGCATCACGCTGCAACGACGAAAAATCAGTCTCTAACGCTGAAGCAAGCTCTATCGCAGATTCCTGAGTTGCGACACGAATTTTGTCTTGTCGGAATAAGCGAGCCGCTAATAGCCGAGGTCCATGTCGAGGCTTACATAAACTCCGACACCGAATTTAAGTACATCATGCCAGGCATTAAGCCGGAAGAGTTCTCAGCAAACTGGAAAAGTTTACTGCCCTGGCTCTCTGATAAATGCAACTATAAAAATGAACTTACGCTTGTGCTGAAAGATCGCCTAGAAACACCAGAGCAAGTACAGCATTTCTGCAACAGACATTTATGGCGTGACCTTCAATGGCGGCAAGATCCTGTTTGGTTTGATCAAGTTTCTCGTCCCAGCGAGACGCTTTTACCGCGCGTGGCTGCGTATTTGGCTGGGCTATTCATCCTCTCGAATGTTTCTCGGTACGAGCCAGAAGCGTTGATGCCAGCAATTGAGCCGACCGACTTGGCATTCGTAATTGATTCCTTCCTTGATTGCGCCGAAAGGAGCGTCCCGTTGTTGGTTATCGAGCTCCTTGAGGGCCCCACATATTTCCTCTAACACGGTGCTAATTGGCAATTCAACACTAACGTCGATGCTACGAATACCCCGGCGAACCCGTTCGTTGACCCCAACACCAAATTGGCCATGCACCTGACCATCCACCAACTGACCCTGCAAGTCGGCGCCCGCACCTTGGTCGCCTCGCTCGACCTCACGCTCGAAGCAGGCGAGATGCTCGGTATTCTGGGTGCCAACGGCGCGGGCAAATCGACTCTGTTGACGGTACTGGCGGGTCTGGCAGCGCCCGCAGCGGGTCGGGTGACGCTTGACGGCCAT
>JAYWDZ010000274.1:0-1559 GCA_043779595.1 Nitrosomonadales bacterium | reverse complement strand
CCAGAACAAGTAAAGAAATCACTAACAGCACTGCAAGAATTGCGTTGACCGGATAGGACTCTCGGATATTGCCGACCACCTCGTGGGTATAGATCAGGTAATCCACCGCGATGAAATTGAAACGTGTCCCGAACTCGTCCCAAAACAACCATTCCGCCACCGCATTGAAAAGCAGGCTGTAAATAATGGCAAGGAAAACTAAATAGACGAGCGGAGCGTGATACCGTTTATTGTATATTTTGTCCGGTAGCAGCAAGAGATAAACAATAAAAGGAATCGCGAAATAGGATGCGGTAATCAGGTCATAAATTAAGCCGATGCTAAATATTTTGAGCAGCAGGACGAAGCCAAAATCAACATTAGCGGATGTTCTAACCAGTAACGCGGCGCGAACCAGTGCGGAAAATGACACAAACAAAATGAAAAATAGATAAGCCCAGCCAAAGCGCTTTTGAAAAAGGGTGTTCATGTATGATCTTGTACTGGCCTACGAATGGGGCGGGTGGGTATAAGGATAAGCGCACTATTGTACATGAACAGGTAGCGCGTCACATTTGTGTAATCCAGCGTCAAAACGTAAACTCTGCGCTATGTATACCAGCCCACCTCAATTTGAGCGCACCCATATTTTGCTGGGTAACAGCGGCCTTAACAAACTCGCGCAGCAACATGTATTTCTAGCCGGACTCGGCGGCGTGGGCTCCTACTGCGCCGAAGCGTTGGCGCGCGCTGGGGTAGGGCGCCTGACACTGGTAGATCATGATGTGGTCGCGCTAAGTAATATCAATCGTCAATTGCTCGCATTGTTATCCACCGTGGGGCAGTCCAAGGCAGAATTAATGCAGGCTCGCATTTATGATATTAATCCGGCGTGCGAGGTGCGTCTTATCAAGACGTTTTTAAGCACCGAAAACATGCAGGAGCTTGTGCCAGCAGATGCGGATTATGTGATTGATGCGATTGATTCATTGTCGTGCAAGGTGGCACTCGTGGCGACCAGTTTTCAGCGCGGATTGAAAGTCGCCTCCAGCATGGGCGCGGGGAATAAACTGGATCCTGGCCGCATCAAGCTGGCCGATATCAGCAAAACCGAAATGTGTCCTCTCGCCAGTGTGATGCGCAAAAATTTACGACGTCTGGGCATACGCGAGGGAATATTGGCGGTATATTCGGATGAGCCTAGTAGTGCACCATTGCCGCCCGTGCCGGTAGACGGGCCCGGCCGGCCGCGCGCAGTGAACGGCACTATTAGCTATATGCCGGCGCTATTCGGCTTGATGCTAGCGGGTGCGGTGATTCAGCGCTTACTCAACGACGGGAGGTGATTTATTTGGTGGCCTCATCCGCAGCTTGCCGGTCTTCTTCGGCGCGTTTCTCAATGGTCCGCTCGACTCTTTTTGCCTTCTCTAAAGCCTGTCGCTGTTCTTGAAATAAAATTGCAGCAGGTGCTTTTTCGGTTTTTGGTTCTGGCGCTTTATAAGGCTTTTCGTCGCAGCCCAGAATTACTGTTGATAAGATGACTAATGCGAAGGAATAGCTTAGGCGTTTCATAATAGTTG
>JAYWDZ010000273.1:0-1562 GCA_043779595.1 Nitrosomonadales bacterium | reverse complement strand
TGATTGATATTTGGTCGCCTAAAACGGCGTGGCTAAATACGTTTGAGCAGGCGGGCATTGGCAGTTTATTTTCTGCAACATCATTTTCATCCGATCATGGAATGGTAAAGCCCTCGCCCAAACCGTTCGAGTTGGTCCTGAGGCAACTCGGTATCTCCCATACAGAAGCTATCGTGATAGGTGACTCGCCTAGAAGAGACCTTGGTGGCGCAACAAATGCCGGTATCGATTGCATATTGGTCGGCGGCGCTGAGCATCCCGATGCCTTAAAGAGTTTTAAGAACTTGTTGGAACTGTGCGATTATATCGTGCCAGATTCATCCGCATGCAATCACTAGCGCCTGTTCCCTTTAAAGCATGGCTACTTCTGGCCTCAGGTCCGGCGCTGTTTCTTATTGCCATTGTGGGCACGTCGGTCTTCCTGGGTTTGAAAGGCGTAGACGCGAATCAAATTGCCGAGCGTGTCACGCTTTTCATGCCGCATATTCTGCTAGGTGTTGTTCTCAGCCTGGGTGTTCTCATTTTATTTCTGCTTCGAGTCGATGCCGTTTGGGTTCTGCCCCATGCGACGAAAGCAATAAATGATGTGGTGATAGGCATGGTGGTAGGAGGCCTTCTGGCCATATCCTATATTTTTTGGATAGGCCCAGCCCTGGCAGTTCTTCAGCGTGAGATTGGTGACTATGTTCCTGCTGGAGCTGTGCTTTCCACGATTTCCGGCAATATCGGACTATTTTTTATCGCAAACGTCATGCTCGCTCCCTTAGTGGAAGAAACGCTTTATCGTGGCTATGCCATTCCACTCCTCAGCGCACATTTTGGCGTCGCTTGGGCTGTGGGGATTACCTGCCTGCTGTTCGGTCTTTTGCATTGGCCCGGCGGCATCTGGTATATGTTGCTCACCGGCGGAGTCGTTGGAGGTGCATTTGCCGGCCTGTTCTTATGGTGCGATGGAATACTCGCGCCCTTTGCGGCGCACATGACTTTGAATATCATCGAGTTCATCTATGCTTGGCGCATGCAACATATCGCATGAGGCTACTTTTAAGCATTAGGTGCATATCTAGGGACCCTTGCCCTGGTAAGGGTTCACCTAGATATTGAAATACCCGTGCTTATTTTCTTGGTTGGCTGTTTGTGCTTCTTGTTCCCGCGGGGATAGCTCGTGTAGCGTGGCGCCGGCTTGGTGAACGGCCGGACATTTAGATAACACATTGGTCCGGAGAGATGGATTACACCTTAGTGGCATTTTTTGGTTATGCCGCCTTGATAATGGCTTCTTCAATTTTTTTCGGCAGCGTTACCGGAATAAAATAGCTTTCCGGATACAGGTAATCCTCGCCGGATTCGTCTATTACGCGTATTTGGTGATGTTTCGCAGCGTCCCGGTCTGGAATGGTCTCGTAAATTTTTCGCCTTTCCAGGGACGCGGAATAGTCATCATTTTGTATGCATATAACCAATGGATGTGCATTAACTTGTGTCATATCTGCGGTCTCAATCTAGATAGCGTTTAATCTTGAATTCCTTTTTACCAATAACCCGTTGCTTCATACCAGTGT
>JAYWDZ010000272.1:0-1566 GCA_043779595.1 Nitrosomonadales bacterium | reverse complement strand
CTGGCACAGGATTGCCAAAGATGATTTGCGTACCATCGGAGCCTAGCGACGAGGCGCTTAGATAACGTCCGCCTGCGTTAAATGTAATCACAGCTTCTTTTTGAACCTTGAACCGACCTCGACGATAGCCTTGATAGCGGGAAGTAATTGCTGTCCCAGCTCAGTAAGCGCGTACTCAACGGAGGGTGGAGACGTTGGCAGAACGGTGCGCGTAATCACGCCGTTTTTCTGAAGCTCACGCAGCCGGGCACTAAGAACCCGCGCCGATATACGCGGTATGTCGGATCGCAATTCGCCGAAGCGTCGCGGGCCGCCACTTAAATACCAGATTACATTAGGTGTCCAGGCGCCGCCCAAAACCGCCATGCATTCGGTTAACGGACACTCGGGCGGTGGTGGCGGCACTTTGTTTTTTCGTAATCGCAATGACATGAGGGTGTCTCCAGTAACCATCTAGATACCACAATTTTATAGTAACTGCTAGTTACTAGATATACAAATACAACCATTGGCTGCTAGGATGCTGCTCATCGACAATACGCAGCAAAACAGGAGAAGAAAATGGGATTCAAAGTCAAAGTGGCTGTCGTATATCACAGCCGTTATGGACATACCAAGGTCCAGGCAGAGGCGGTTCATCGGGGAGCGGCCGGTGTCGACGGGGCAGAGGCGAGTTTAATCAGTGTCGACAACTACGAACAACACTGGAATACCCTCGATGCCGCCGATGCAATAATCTTCGGCGCGCCCACCTACATGGCAGGGGCATCAGCGCCATTTAAAGCTTTTTTGGACGCAAGCTCTTCACGCTGGGCCGAACAGCGCTGGAAAGACAAGCTTGCGGCAGGCTTTACCAATTCATCCGGCCATAACGGCGATAAATCGAATACGCTCCAGCAGTTTTCTCTATTTGCGATGCAGCATGGAATGATTTGGGTGGGACTTGGGCTCATGCCGGGCAATCACACGAGCAAAGGATCGCCAGAAGATTTGAACAGGCTTGGAAGTTTCCTCGGTGCAATGGCGCAATCCAATGCTGACCAGTCTGCAGATATCGTCCCACCCAGCGCGGATCGCCTAACCGCAGAGCACCTGGGGGCACGCGTCGCTCAGGCCACGCTGAGATGGCGCCAGTAACCATGGCAACTCTTGTCAACTCTCCGCGGATGTTTCAGTGCGCGCCATAAGGATTTTTTAATCGGGTGATGCGACCGTTATTAAATCAAGGCAGAAGCATCATTTCGGCGCTATCACCACAAGCAGCGTAATTCCAAGGGGCAGCCATGGACTCACTTTATGGAGAAGTGACGAGTGTTTTAGCGGATTACTTCGACGGTTTGTACTATAGCGATACGTCCAAGCTCTCCAGGGTTTTTCACCCCATGGCGCATTATATTTGCGCGACCGGGGGTACTTTTCAGTATCTGCGTATGGACGAATACTTCCCGATTGTAGATCGACGCCCGTCGCCGGCCAGCCGGAACGAACCGCGACGCGACCGAATTATTTCGGTCGAGTTCGCGGGCCCAGTAACCGCGTTTGCGCGCGCGGAGTGTGCGATAGGGC
>JAYWDZ010000271.1:0-1567 GCA_043779595.1 Nitrosomonadales bacterium | reverse complement strand
CGGTCGATCAACAATCGGAATTGCAGCAGATACTTCGGGAGGGTTCGGATGCAATTTACAACCATGCTTGTGCAAGGCTGGGAAAAGCAAACCTGGATAGATTGAAGCACATCCCGCAGGGGGGAAGTTGGAGAGATATTCCACATGACATGCTGCCAAAGGGTTTACAGCGCGCACGCCGTAGCGACCATACCAAGCGTTACGGCAGACTGCATCCCGACGCGCTGTGTTCGACGATACTGACAAAATGCGATCCTCATTGGGGCAGTTTTTTCCACCCCACTCAGGATCGCGCAATCTCGGTGCGTGAGGCCGCGAGAATTCAGTCGTTCCCGGATAGATATGTTTTTACTGGCAATCTTACTCAGCAATTTGAGCAAGTAGGTAACGCGGTTCCGCCACTGATGGCGAAGGCCATTGGCGAAAAGATCAAACAACTTATAGCGTAAAAATGGGCAAACAAAATCCTCGCAGTTTGATTGAAGTGTTCGGCTATGCGCCCAATGACATCACCTCGAAAGCTAGAAAGTTCTGGAGCTTGAATGCTTGCCCATTCATGGGTCGTGCTTGCACCAAGTACGATCACACCAACACAATTTGTTACGGTACTTGTTCGGTTTCCAATGCGAGACAAAATGTCATCATCTGCCCCAATCGTTTGTACGCAAATAATTATGAAACCATCAGGCAGGTGTCAACCGATGTGTTTGGCAAACTTCCATTCATGCTGTTCGATGAATATCTTAAAAAAGAAAGCAATACACTCAATTGCATTGTTGCATTGGGACAGAACTCTGGCAGAGAAGTGAAGCTTAGCAAAATGAGCATGGATTGGGTGCTGGCTCATATCAAAAACGGCAAATTGATGGAATACGTCGGTATTGAGGTTCAGAGCATCGACATTACCGGAAACTATCGTGATGCTTGGTATGCCGCGCGCGATAAAAAATCGCTTATCCCCGCGTCTGCACATGGTTTGAACTGGGCGAATGTGCATAAACGGCTGATGCCGCAAATCATTCGCAAAAGTCTCGTTTATTCGAAATCTTCGCTGGTGAAAAATGGTTTGTTCTTCATCGTGCCAGAGCCAGTTTATCAGCGCTTTGAAGAAATTATTGGCGTGGATATTCCCACCGTACAGGCGGCTGACAAAGATGTCATTACCGTATTTGCTTACGACTTAGGCGAATCGGTTCCACATGGACAAGCCAGAAAACTCGTCATGAGTAGAAGGGTGCGATTTAAGCTGGCCGAATTTTCAGCCAGATTTATATCGGGGCCTAATCTTCCCGCAGGAAATGAGCTTGACAACAAGATTCGCCAAATACTAGACATCAAATGATGCTTGTAGCTGCCCGGCAGATTCAGGCTTCGGGAATTCGGGAATGTAGGGTCGCCTTTTCTTTGGTTACTTTCTTTTGGCGAAGCAAAAGAAACGTAACTTGCCGCCGGGTATACGACTCCACACGTGCTTTAGCACGTAGTGGATCGGTATACCCCTCAAGGGGGTATTGAAAAGAATCCTTTAGGGCTACCCGCGGCCTACTCACTCCCCGGCATCACCTCC
>JAYWDZ010000270.1:0-1568 GCA_043779595.1 Nitrosomonadales bacterium | reverse complement strand
AAGATCATGTTTGTTCCATGAGTCTATCCAATCAGTCGCGAAATGGTCAGCGAAACCCTTATCGATCATGTTTACCTCTAACGAATGAAAGGGACTTCCCCGTCCCGTGGCTGCGGCGAAGTTGCCGCAATCGGCATCGACCGTGCCATGATGGAATTTCTCGATTTCATCAACACCTCAGGAGGGGAAAGTCATGAGCATTATCGTCATTGGAATTGATCTGGCAAAGTCCATCTTTGCCGTGCATGGAGTGAACGAGGTCGGCAAGGCCGAACTGGTCAAACCTCGAGTAAGTCGGGAACAACTATTGCCGCTGATTGCCCAGATCCCGCCGTGCCTGATCGGTATGGAGGCCTGCTCCGGCGCCCACCACTGGGCGCGTCTGTTCCGACAGCACGGCCACAGCGTCAAACTGATCGCGCCTAAATTTGTGACTCCGTACCGCATGTCCGGCAAGCGAGGCAAGAAGCGCGAAGCCTGCCCTTGGGGTATGACGCGGCGGATGCCGCCGCCATCGCTGAGGCCGTCACCCGGCCTCAGATGCGCTTTGTTCCCATCAAGGAAGAACACCAGCAGATCATCCTGTGCCTGCACCGTACGCGCCAGGGCTTTATTGAAGAGCGCACCGCGACCTACAACCGACTGCGCGGTCTGATCGCAGAATTCGGTATCGTGCTGCCGCAGAAAGTCACCTGCCTGCGTCAGAGCATCGGTCAGCACCTTGAAGACCTGCCCGGTTATGCCAAGCAATGTATCGGCGATCTGCTCGCCCACGCCGACCAACTCGATCTACGAATTGCCGACTACGACCGAGCCATCTCACAAGCTGCGCGGGAAGACGCGCGCAGCAAACGTTTGATGCAACGCCCCGGCATCGGCCCCATCACCGCCAGCGCACTCCAGGCCAGAATAGGCAACGGACACGACTTCAAGAACGGCCGTCAGGTCGCCGCCTGGATCGGACTGACCCCCGGCCAGCACGGCAGCGGGGGTAAAGCCCGACTGGGCCACATCACCAAGGCCGGCGATCCCTATCTGCGAAGTTTGCTTGTCCTGGGCGCACGTGCCGTCCTCAACAGCACCAGCGACAAACAGGACAGCCTCAGCCGCTGGGCACGCAGCCTCGCTGAACGCCGCGGCTACTGGCGCGCGGTGGTCGCCATCGCCGCGAAGAATGCGCGGCTGGCCTGGGCGGTGTTGCACTACGGTGAAGATTTCCGGATGAAGCCGAGCGCAGTCTGAATCCTCTAAACAAGCGTCTACAGGAAATTAAAAGGAACGCGTAAGCCGCCGGACGGCGGTCAAGAATCACCGATGCACTGCACGTGTTGATGTGAAGCGGGTTGGACTCGCGCCGGGGGAGCCTGTTTAGCTCAAGGGGAGAAGCCATTCCCGACTAACGATTGAGGTCCCGGCGCGCGTCTTTCATCAGGGTCCGGGCCATGCGCCCAACATGACCGTTTGTAGTCTCGCAGTCCTTCACCTTCTTTCACGACCGAGCGGCGCAATGCAATAGCAATCAGATGAGGAAATGGCAATGATTTAAAAAACACACCATGTCACTTGTA
>JAYWDZ010000269.1:0-10136 GCA_043779595.1 Nitrosomonadales bacterium | reverse complement strand
GCCACTTGATGAGGGGATAAGACATGAATAAATCAGAACTGATTGATTCTATCGCCGACGCGGCAGATGTCTCAAAAGCTGCTGCGGGATGTGCGCTGGATGCGGCTATTGAGGCGGTAAAAAAAGCCATGAAAAAGGGTGACACAGTAACCTTGGTTGGCTTTGGTACTTTTTATGTGGGTAAACGCGCAGCACGCACCGGTCGCAATCCACGCACCGGCGCTGCAATCAAAATCAAAGCCGCGAAGGTGCCGAAGTTTCGCGCTGGTAAAGGTTTGAAAGACGCGATCAACTAAAGTTTTCCGCTGCATTCGCTTGGCAGGCCACCCCCAAATATCGTACAATGCTCGTTTTGCCGGGTGCTTAGCTCAGTTGGTAGAGCGTCGCCTTTACACGGCGAATGTCGGGGGTTCGAGCCCCTCAGCACCCACCAGTGACATGAGAAATTAAAAAACAGTTTAGGAGTGGTAGTTCAGTTGGTTAGAATACCGGCCTGTCACGCCGGGGGTCGCGGGTTCGAGTCCCGTCCACTCCGCCAATACCCCATAAAAGGCGAACGTGAGTTCGCCTTTTTCATTTCCATTCGGTCGTGAATCAAAACTTATAATTTCTATCCGCGAAAATTAAATCAGTTTGTTTAGGTTTCTGTTTGATCTTTTAAGATTTATAAAGAATTGAGGAAAATATGCTCGAAGCAATCCGCAAGCATGCAAAGGGATGGATAGCCAAAATAATTTTGGGCTTAATCGCCAGTACGTTTGCGCTTTTCGGTGTGAATTCATACATGAAAGGCGGTGATAGCGCGGATGTCGTCGCCACGGTAGGCAAGGTAAAAATAACCCGCCAGGAATTTACGCGCGAACTGCAAAATCAGACTGATCGGATGCGTGAAGCCTTAGCTGAAAAATTTGACCGTAGCGTCACCGAAACACCCGAATTCAGAAAAAAAGTGCTTGATGCTTTGCTCGAGCGTAAAGCGTTATTGCAAGACGCGCAGCAACAAGGGTTTCGCCCGCCTGATCGCTATGTCGAAAGCGTGCTGATGCAAATACCCGCCTTCCAGGAAAACGGTGCATTCTCGCCGCAGCGATTTGAAGCCTTGTTGCGGCAGCGTGGAATGACACCCGCCGGGTTCGAAAAGGAAGTGAAGGATGGGTATGTATTGGAAGCGCAAACAAGCCCTATTGCGTTAGGAACCTTTTACAACACTACATCGTTGGCGCAGCTTTTTCGGGTGATTACGCAGCAACGTGAAATATCCCTAGTCGATCTGCCATCAAGCGATGTCAGTAGCAAAATAAGTGTGTCGGATGCTGATATAAATAATTATTACGCCAGTCACAAAGCTGAGTTCACTGAACCCGAAAAGATCCGCGCCGAATATCTGACTTTAACCGCGGACGCAGCGATGCCCGGAATCGTGGTGAGCGAGAAGGAAATTAACGATTATTATCAGCAGAATGCGGCGCGGCTAACTCAGCCGGAACAACGTAGTGCAAGTCATGTGTTGATAGCAGTGGCCAAAGGTGCAGATGCAGCGACAAAAGCTCGCGCCCGCGCCAAGGCTGAGCAACTGGCAGCGGCGTTGCAAAAAGCACCGGCGAGCTTTGCTGAGGTCGCGCGCAAAGAATCGCAGGACCCAGGTTCTGCTGCACAGAATGGTAGCCTCGGGAGTTTTGGTCGTGGGGCAATGGTGAAGCCTTTCGACGAAGCGGTATTCAGCATGAAACCGGGCGAGATTCGTGGCCCAGTTGAAAGTGAATTCGGTTTTCACATTATTCGGTTGGATGGTATTCAACCGGCAAAAGTGGCCCCGCTAGAAAGCGTGCGCTCCGAGATTGAAGCGGGCTTGCGCAAGCAAAAAGCGCAGAAGAAATTTTCGGAACTTGCTGAAAATTTTAGTAACCTGGTGTATGAAAAAGCGCAGAGTTTAAAGCCCGCTGCGGATACGCTGAAATTGACCGTGCAGACGACCGATTGGATGTCTGCGAAAAATGCCTCTCCACCTTTTTTGAATTCAAAGTTAGGTGAGGTGATATTTAGTGCCGACTCAATCAAGTCCAAACAAAACACCGAAGCGATAGAAGTCGCGCCGGGGGTGTTAGTGGCAGCGCGTGTGTTAGAGCATCGGCCAGCTGCGCTGCGCACACTGCAAGAGGTAAAAACCAGCGTAGAGCAAAAACTGCGCAAAGAACAGTCCGCCAAATTAATGGCCGCACAGGGGGAGGCGCTCATCAAGCAGTTAAGGCTGGGCACTGAAGCGGGGTTGCATTGGTCGGATTTCAAGATTATCAGCCGCCAGCAGAATGCCGGTTTGGATTCCAACGCGCTTACTGCCATATTTCGTGCGGATGTGGCGAAGTTGCCTGCGTACACAGGGCTTGTAAATCCTGATGGCAGCTATCGCATTGTGCGCATCAATCGCGTATTGGAAAACACCGCTCAGGACCCGGCGCTCTCTGCTTCGATCAAGACGGGGATTCAGCAAGCGATTCAGCGGGCGGATCTCGAGGCGATGGTCAAGCTCGCCAAGTCGGGCCAAAAAATAGAAATTCGTGACGGCGCGCTTGAGCAGAAATGAAATGACGTCGTTACACTTTAGCGATTATTCCGCACCCGTAATGGTGTTGAACCCTGCATCGACGTAGGTAATTTCTCCGGTGACACCGGAGGCAAGATCGCTTAGCAAAAATGCCGCTACGTTGCCCACTTCGTCGATGGTCACGTTGCGGCGCAGCGGCGAATTGCGCGCGACCATATCAAGCTTCTCCCCGAAATTGGCGATACCGCTGGCCGCCAAGGTCTTGATCGGCCCCGCCGACACCCCATTCACCCGAATGCCCTTAGGCCCCAGGCTTTGCGCCATATAGCACACGTTGGATTCCAGACTGGCTTTGGCCAGTCCCATCACGTTGTAGTTCGGTGCAGAGCGGAGGGAACCGAGATAGGTCAATGTCAACAGGGCAGCGTTGCGTCCCTGCATCAGCGGTAGGCCCGCCTTGGCCATTGCAGCAAAACTGTAGGAGCTGATGTCGTGCGCAATTCGAAAGTTTTCGCGCGTGATAGAGTCTAAATAATCGCCGGACAAGGCCTCCTTGGGCGCAAACGCAATCGAGTGCAGAAAGCCATCTAGACTATCCCAGCGCTTGCCTAACTCGGTAAAAACCGCATTGATCTCTTCGTCGCTCGCGACATCGCAGGGGAAAATCAGGTCGGAGTCAAACTCTTGCGCAAAGCCTGCAACACGCTCCTTGATGCGCTCGCCCTGGTAAGTAAACGCGAGTTCCGCACCTTCACGTTTACAGGCCTTCGCAATACCGTAAGCGATGGAACGGTTGGAAATCACGCCGGTGATAAGCAAACGCTTGCCTTCAAGAAATCCCATGATGCGTTCCAATTGAATGACGATGCCGCGCATTATAAGCCGCAGATAAGCGCTGACGAGAAGCCCGGGCTTGAGTACACTTGTCGCATGCTGCGACCCTATACGATTCTGCTGCTTGTGTGTGTCGGTTTGTTAACCGCATGTAGCGATCAATGGAATAACCCTTATCCCGAATCCAACCGTGATGGCGGCACCCTCTATACCGCTTTTGGAGAGCGTCCCAAGCATCTCGATCCGGCGCGCTCGTACGTCGACAATGAAACCGAGTTCACCGCACAAATCTACGAGCCGCCGCTGCAATATCACTTTCTAAAACGCCCTTACACGTTAGTGCCATTAACCGCCGAGAGCGTGCCCAAGCCCATTTTTTTAAATGCCCAAGGCCAGCGCTTGCCGGAGGACGCACCCACAGAACAGATTGCGCGTAGCGTGTATGAAATCAGAATCAAACCCGGCATTCGTTATCAGCCACACCCTGCGTTTGCAAAAGATAGACAGGGTGCTTATCGCTACCACGCAATGAAACCCGGTGAAGTGGGCAACAAAGAGCAAATCACCCAGTTCCCCTATAGCGGCACGCGCGAGCTCATCGCGGCCGACTATGTATATCAAATCAAGCGTCTGGCCAATCCAAAAATCAGTTCGCCGATTTTTGGATTAATGAGTGAATATATTATTGGCTTGAAAGAATTGAGCGACCAATTAGGCAAAGCCGCCAAGGCTCATCCCGAGCAAAATATCGACCTCAATAGCTACACACTGGCGGGCGCGGAAGTGGTAGATCGATACACCTATCGCATCAGCGTCAAAGGCAAATATCCCCAGTTCATCTATTGGCTGGCGATGCCATTTTTTGCACCGATTCCCTGGGAAGCCGAGGTGTTTTATGCGCAACCCGGCATGGAAAAAAAGAATTTCAATCTCGATTGGCAGCCCGTGGGCACCGGTGCTTATCAGCTCACGGTCAACGATCCCAATCGCCAGATGGTGCTGGAAAAAAACCCCAACTTCCATGGTGAAACTTACCCCACGGAAGGCGATCCGGAAGATGTGGCATCTGGTCTGTTAGCTGACGCGGGCAAGCCGTTACCGCTGGTA
The DNA here is from genome assembly GCA_043779595.1 of Nitrosomonadales bacterium. Lineage (GTDB taxonomy): Bacteria > Pseudomonadota > Gammaproteobacteria > Burkholderiales > Thiobacillaceae > Thiobacillus. The sequence continues at coordinate 5,653 of JAYWDZ010000269.1, read as the reverse complement.
AACAAGATCGTGTTCAGCCTCGAAAAAGAAACCATTCCCTACTGGAATAAATTTCTGCAAGGCTATTACGATAGCTCCGGCATCAGCTCGGATAGCTTTGATCAAGCGGTGGAGTTCTCTGCCACAGGCGAGCCCCGCCCCACGGACAAAATGCGCGCGAAAGGCATTCAGTTGGGCACAGCGGTGACGACCAGCATGTATTACATTGGTTTTAACATGCTCGACCCGGTGGTGGGCGGGCTAAGTGAAGCGAAAAGCAAACTACGTCGCGCGATCTCGATTGCGTTTGATCACGAGGAATTTATTTCGATCTTTCTGAATGGCCGAGGCATACAAGGACAGGGGCCGATCCCGCCAGGGATTTTTGGTTTCCACGAGGGTGCGGCGGGAATTAATCCTTATGTATTTGAGAGCCACCAAGGACACGTCCAGCGCCGCAGTATTGAGGAGGCCCGCCATCTGCTGGCGGAAGCAGGCTACCCAAATGGCCGGGAGTCCAAAACCGGTGCGCCGCTAGTGCTTTATTTCGACACCGCCGATTCTGGTCCCGATGCAAAATCACGTCACGATTGGGTAAAAAAACAGCTCGCTAAAATCAATGTGCAACTCGTGGTACGCGCAACTGATACCAACCGTTTTCAAGACAAAATGCAAAAGGGCAACTTGCAGCTATTTAGTCTTGGCTGGAATGCTGACTATCCTGACCCGGAAAATTTTTTGTTTCTGCTCTACGGCCCAAATAAAAAGGTCGGCGCAGGTGGCGAGAACACGACCAATTATCAGAACTCCGAATTTGATCGCTTATTCAAACGGATGAAGGATATGGACAACGGCCCGGCGCGCCAGCAAGTGATCGATCAAATGGTTGAGATCGTACGCCGCGATGCGCCATGGATTTTTTCCTATCATCCCAAGTCATTTGCGTTGCGACATACGTGGGTGAACAACGTTAAACCGAATTTGATGGCGAATAACACGCTTAAGTATCGTCGTATCGATCCGGCCCTAAGAGCAGCCAAACGTAAAGCGTGGAACCAGCCTGTGTTGTGGCCGATGGGTTTGGGCATCGGGATCATAGCGGCCGCGATTGCACCCGCGTGGCTTAGCTGGAGACGGCGCGAGAACCGTAAAGCGCAATGATTGCCTACATTCTGCGCCGCCTGCTATATGCGATTCCGATTCTGATCGGCGTGAACCTGCTCACTTTTACGCTGTTCTTCGTGGTCAACACGCCTGACGATATGGCGCGCATGCATCTAGGCGTGAAGCGCGTCACGCCGGATGCAATTGAGCGCTGGAAAGTCGAGCATGGCTACAACAAGCCCGTGCTGATCAATACACAAGCCAAAGGCTCGCAGCAACTCACCGATACGATTTTCTTTCAGCACTCCGTCGCAATGTTCGCCTTCCAGTTCGGAAAGTCGGATGACGGCCGCGACATCGGCAACGAAATCAAAAACCGCATGGGCCCGAGTTTGGCGATTGCATTGCCGGTGTTTGTGATCGGCCTCGCGGTCAACATTACGTTTGCGTTGCTGATGGTTTTTTTCCGCGCCACTTATCTCGATCTGGGTGGCGTGATTTTGAGTGTGGTGTTGATGTCGATTTCAGGATTGTTCTTCATCATCGCCGGGCAATTTTTTATTGCCAAGCTGTGGAACCTGCTGCCGATCTCGGGCTTTGCCGGCGGCATCGACGGCTTGAAATTTATTGTGCTGCCGGTGCTGGTCAGCATTGTCGCCGGGATCGGTAGCGGGGCGCGTTGGTATCGCACGATTTTCCTCGAAGAAATCGGCAAGGATTATGTGCGTACTGCGCGTGCGAAAGGCTTAGGCGAGACGCGCGTACTGTTCCGCCATGTATTGAAAAACGGCATGATTCCGATTCTGACCGGTGTGGTTGTGGTGTTGCCGCTGCTGTTCATGGGCAGTCTGATTACCGAGTCGTTTTTCGGCATTCCGGGGCTGGGCAGCTACACCATTGATGCTATCCAGGCGCAGGATTTCGCCATCGTGCGCGCGATGGTTTTTCTCGGCTCGTTTTTGTACATCGTGGGGCTCATCCTCACCGATATTTCGTATTCCTGGGCGGATCCGCGGGTGCGGCTGCAATGAGTTTTCAGCCGATAATTTTATGGACTGACGCGCTGATTTTTCTGCTGCTGGCAGCCCTGGTGGCGTTCGTGTGGTTCATCCGTCGGCGCGAACCACTGCTTGCGCCCTGGCGGCGGGTCGCACGCAGCCCGATGGCGATGGGCTCAGCCGTGATGCTGCTGGTATTCGTGGTGATCGGGCTACTCGATTCGCTGCATTATCGCCCACGTCTGGAAGGCGGCGCGGCGGACAAACCACAGTACGCGGTCGAGGTGCTTAGCGTGTTCGACGCGCTGCTAATCAAGCTGCGCACGCAGCAGGAAAAAACCTACTCCGCCCCGCTGGCGACGCATTTGTATGCGAAGGAATTCGTCGACCGCAACGGTACTCAGGTGCGGGAATACCCACGGCTTAAATTCGGCGGCGCGCACCTGACGAGTGACAGTGATCCACACGCGGATATTGTGCAGCGCAGCCTGATCGGCGCGGCTTATGGCGTGCTGCTGAGTATTGTTGCCAGCGTCGTGTTCGGTGGGTGGCAAGCTCGGCGCCGCAGCATGCGTCTCTCGCACTGGTTCGTTGCGGCCTGGCGCGGCCAACTGAATAGCCCGATGCGTACTATTATTGGGATGGTATCTGCGCTGCTGATACTGAGCACCATCACTGCCCAACTTGCAGCGGCCTACCACGTCTTCGGCACCGACAAAGTTGGACAAGACGTGCTTTACATCACGCTCAAAAGCATCCGCACCGGGCTTGTGATTGGCACGCTAACCACGCTCGTCACCATGCCGCTGGCAGTTGGCTTGGGTATCGCCGCCGGATATTTTCGCGGCTGGATAGACGATGTCATTCAATATATTTACACCGTGCTCAATTCCATCCCGGGTGTGTTGCTGATCGCCGCGTCGGTGCTGATCGTGCAGGTGTATATCGAATCCAATCCCGATCTATTCGACACCGCCGCCGCCCGCGCGGACGTCCGCCTGCTGGCCTTATGCGTGATCATGGGCGTGACCAGTTGGACCGGGCTTGCGCGGCTGCTGCGCGGCGAATCGCTAAAGCTGCGCACGCTGGATTACGTAGAGGCCGCGCGCGCGTTCGGCGTATCGCACAGCCGCATCATTACCCGGCACATCCTGCCGAATCTGCTGCACCTGGTGTTGATTTCCATCGTGCTGGATTTTTCCGGGCTGGTGCTGGCCGAGGCAGTGCTGTCGTACGTCGGTGTCGGCGTCGATCCCACGATGTTTAGCTGGGGCAACATGATCAATGGCGCGCGTCTGGAGCTGGCGCGCGAACCCACAGTGTGGTGGCAGCTGGGCGCGGCGTTTGTGTTCATGTTCACACTGGTGCTGGCGGCCAACCTGTTTGCCGACGGCGTGCGCGATGCGTTCGATCCGCGCGCGGGAGCGCGGCGATGAAACCCTTGCTCGAGGTCCGCGATCTCGTCACCGAACTAGGGACAGGTGCAGGCAAAATTCGTCCGGTAGACGGCATCTCTTTTGATGTAACGGCAGGGCAAACCTATGCACTATTAGGCGAGTCCGGCTGCGGCAAATCGATGACGGCGCTCTCTTTAATGCGGCTGTTGCCCGATGGTGGGCAGATTGTTTCCGGCAGTGTGCGCCTGGCGGGTGAAGAAGTACTGGCCTTGCCCGAACGTGACATGCGCCGAATTCGCGGCGGCAAAATGGCGATGATTTTTCAGGAGCCGATGCTGGCGTTAAATCCCGTGCTTAAGGTCGGTATGCAGATAGGCGAATCGCTCGCTATCCATCAGCATTTAAGTGGGCAGGCGGCGCACGATGCCGCGCGGACCTTGCTCGACTCAGTCGGTGTGCCGGATGCCGCGCGCCGTCTCGACACCTATCCGTTCGAATTGTCCGGCGGCCTGCGCCAGCGCGTGATGATTGCAATGGCGCTGGCGGGTAAACCGCAATTGTTGATCGCCGACGAGCCGACGACTGCGCTCGACGTGACCATCCAGGCGCAGGTGCTCGAAGTGCTGCGCGAACTGCGGGCGCAGCAGCAGATGGGCATGCTACTGATTACGCATGATCTGGGCGTCGTGGCGGAAAACGCCGACCGCGTCGGCGTGATGTACGCGAGCGAGCTGGTCGAGGAGGGCGCGCGCGACGATTTTTTTCAAACACCGCAGCATCCGTATAGCCGCATGTTGTTCGCCAGCCTGCCCCGCCCGGTGGATGCGCAAGGGGGCAGCGCGCGCCTGGTCACCATCCCTGGCCAGGTACCGCGACTCGATGGTGCGTTGACCGGCTGTCGCTTCGCACCACGTTGCCCCTTCGCGTTCGCGCGCTGCGTTGCAGAATCCCCCGGCTGGACAGAAATAAACGCGCAACGCGTGCGCTGTCATTTAGCCGGGCAGCTGCCCGCTGCGATCACACCCGCGTCCGCGCCGCTTAAAGCATCCAGTACTGTGAATGAGACGCTGCTCCAGGTGCAAGGTCTCAAAGTGCACTTCCCGATCCGGCGTGGGTTTTTTCAGCGTACCGTCGGCCATGTGCGCGCGGTGGACGATGTCGCGCTCGACATCCGCAGCGGTCGCACGCTCGCATTAGTCGGCGAATCCGGTTGTGGCAAAACCACCGTCGGCAAGGCCATCCTGCGCCTGATCGAGCCCACCGCAGGCGAAGTCCGCCTCGGCGGCACGCTGCTCGCCAGCGGCAATGCACAGGCCATGCGCACGCTGCGTACCCAGGCGCAGATGATTTTTCAGGACCCGTTCAGCTCACTCAACCCGCGCATGCGCGTCGCAGACATTTTGCTCGAGGGCATGGACGCACTGAACGTAGGCGCCACTGCAGACCGGCGCAACGCCGTGACCGCGCTGCTGCGCCAGGTTGGCCTGCCGGAAGACGCCGGAGATCGCTATCCACATGAATTCTCCGGCGGCCAACGCCAGCGCATCGCGATTGCGCGCGCGCTCGCGGTGTCACCCAAACTCGTGATCTGCGATGAGCCCACCAGCGCGCTCGACGTGTCGGTGCAGGCGCAGATTTTGAACTTGTTAAAAGACCTGCAAGATACGCTGGGGCTGGCGTATTTATTCATCACCCATAACCTCGCAGTGGTCGAATACCTCGCCGCCGACATTGCAGTGATGTACCTCGGCCGCATAGTCGAGCACGGGCCAGCAAGTGAGGTATTACGCGCGCCGCGCCATCCCTACACGCAGGCGCTGGTGAGTGCAGTGCCGAGCATTGACACGCAATCGGGGAAGGCGGTGATCCGGTTGGCGGGAGATCAACCTTCGCCGCTGAATCCGCCTTCGGGTTGCCACTTTCATCCGCGTTGCCCGCATGCGTTTGACTTATGTCGGGAGCGTTATCCGGATAGGACGGCGCTTGGGAATGGGGGGTGGGTGCGGTGTCATTGGGTGGCGGGGCAGGGGTGACGATTTGCTGGCCGGGGTTGCCCGGCGGCAAGTTACTTTCTTTTGCTGCCCTCCATGTCAGGCTAGATGTCGCCTCCATTGATTCAATAAAAAAGTGGAGGGCGGAAGTAGGTGAAAGATGAAACATGTTCGATACACGAAA
>JAYWDZ010000268.1:0-4112 GCA_043779595.1 Nitrosomonadales bacterium | reverse complement strand
GCTGAGGCAAACTACTATCGGCAACTCGCCGAACAACAGACCGAATCAGCGGCCTGCACTTAAACCAAATGGCCTCCACGAAAGTCGGGGCGGTTCAGTCCCGTATGCACGGTGGTGTGGGAGGGGGAGGCCGTGAGGCTTTCTCCTATCCCGATTCGGCCCCATAGAAAGCTGTTTCACGGTTTGTTTGACAAGGGCAATTATTGTAGCTACAGTAAAGCATGCGTATCGAGTTCGATCCAGCCAAGGACGCGGCAAACCAAGCGAAACACGGCGTGTCCTTGTTCATGGCGGTCGAGCTCGATTGGGAAGCCGCGCTGGTGTGGGTTGATGACCGGGTTGAGTACAACGAAATACGAATGATCGCACTCGCTCCAAAATCCGAGATCCTTTACTACGTGGCGTTTGTAGACCGTGGCGAAGTGCGAAGGATCATCAGCCTTCGCCGCGCCAATCGTCGTGAGGTAAAAAACTATGTCGAAAGTCTCTAAGAGGCCTACTGTCCAAATGCCTACCATGGCAGAGGACAAGGCCATTACTGAAGCGGCCAAAAGCGATCCTGATGCACAACCGCTTACGCCAAAACAGCTTAAAGCAATGGTTCCGTTGCGGGCGATACGTGGGCGGCCGAAGTCGGAGAACAAAAAGTTGCTCGTATCGGTACGTTACAGCCCAGAGGTCGTTGCCTATTTCAAATCCACAGGGGAAGGCTGGCAATCTCGCATGGATGGTGTGCTTCGTCAGTATGTAGCCCGTCATTCCCGTGGCGCGTGAACGTGGGGCCGAACCCATCATTCCACCGCACGCTGCGCGATGAAGCCGCGCAGCGCCGGTGAATTCAATTCGTTAGAGGTTAAGTAATGCCCAAATCACCTCGCAAGCTTAGTCTCGTAAAGCTCAAGAAGAAGTGGGCGGCCGAGCCAACATCGAAAGGCCTGCCGTTCATCGATGACATGCCGTTAATCTTTCTTGGTGAAATTCCAAACATGCCCGAGCACGGTGTTTTTGCGGGGCACCAGAGCGGCCGTATTTACTCTGGCCTTCACATTTTCCAGTTCGTTGAATTGTCCAAAAATGAGGTCTAGCCAGTTCATTGCCACCTTTAACCCGGCGCTCAACCTCGCTCCCTTCGGTCGCTGGACGGCGCTAAAGCGCCGCCGGTTAGCTCAACTACAAGGGCTTCCCCAAATTTACAAGTGACATGTTGTGTGTTTTTAAATCATTGCCATTTCCTCATCTTATTGCTATTGCATTGCGCGGCTGGGTCGTGAAAGAAGGTGAAGGACTGCGAGACTACAAACGGTCATGTTGGACGCATCGTCCGGACCCTGATGAAAGACGCGCGCGGGGGCCTCAATCGTTAGTCGGGAATGGCTTCTCCCCTTGAGCTAATCAGGCTCTCCCGGCGCGGGTCCAACCCGCTTCACATCAACACGTGCAGTGCACTGGTGATTCCTAGCCGCCATACGGCGGCTTGTTGCTGGTTCCTTTAAGGGTTTTTTCTGTAGACGCTTTTCTAAAAGATTCAGCTTGCGTGCTGATTCAGATGAAAGTCTTCACCGTAATGCAACACTGCCCACGCCAGGCGCGCATTCTTCGCCGCAATCGCGACCACCGCGCGCCAGTAGCCGCGACGCTCCGCCAGGCTGCGTGCCCACCGACTAAAGCTGTCCTGTTTGCCACCGATGCTGTTGAGGATGGCGCGTGCGCCCAGGACAAGCAAACTTCGCAGGTAAGGGTCACCGGCTTTGGTAATGTGCCCCAGTCTGGATTTGCCCCCGCTGCTGTGCTGGCCTGGTGTCAGCCCGATCCAGGCGGCGACTTGGCGGCCGTTCTTGAAGTCGTGTCCGTTACCGATACTAGCCACGAGCGCGCTGGCGGTGATGGGGCCGATGCCGGGGCGTTCCATCAGGCGGCGGCTAGCCGCGTCTTCGCGCGCTGCTTGTGCGATGGCTTTGTCGTAGTCGGCGATGCGCGCGTCGAGTTGATCGGCATGGGCGAGCAGATCGCCGATGCAACGGTTGGCATAACCCGGCAGCGCTTCAAGATGCGCACCGATGCTCTGACGCAGGCAGGTCACCTTCTGCGGCAGCACGATGCCGAATTCGGCGATCAGGCCGCGCAGTCGGTTGTAGGTCGCGGTGCGCTCTTCGACGAAGCCTTGCCGGGTGCGGTGCAGGCACAGGATGATTTGCTGGTGCTCTTCCTTGATCGGAACAAAGCGCATCTGGGGCCGGGTGACGGCCTCACCTATGCCTAGTGCGCTTGCCCGCAAATATCCTTCGGCCTCGTCCTCTTTGTCCTGGCAGTTCGTCTTTGCGTCCTCGGTGCTGCGGCCCTGGGGTGACGGTGGCCGTTTGGCGCGCTGGCATACATCGGACTCAACGGTGCAGCGCGCATTTCGTGATGCGCGGAAATCAGCGGGGATTCACAAATACGCCAGCGTGCATACGTTAAGGCACTCATTTGCGACGCACTTGTTGGCTTCAAGCACGGATATTCGTACGATCTAATTATTGCTGGGACATCGAAGTTTACAAACGACGATGATTTACATCCATGTGTTGGAAGTGACGCGTAATGTCGCTAGTCCGTTCGATAGCTTGTGATATCCAAATAGTAATCGCAAGGGAGACAGCTTACTTTTCCACTAAGGTGCGGAAGGCTTCGATTGAAGGGCGTAATTTTTCCAGAAGCGAGGGATCTAATGATTGCTCGCTGAGCACACCCGTCGCTATTGCTTTTGCAACTGCACTTTCTGGAGGGAGCCCCGAATAGCATTTGTATAGCTCTCGGGATACCCCATTGTGAAACTCATGAATTTCCTCAGAAAGATCAAAGGCGCTGATACCATCGTCGGCCCAAATACAGAAGCGTTCGAACAGTTCTTCAAGCCGCACGTTAACTCTGCTTCCCAGCCTTCACTGGCAAGTTGCCTGAGCAGAGACTTTTCATGTCGGGTGAATTCGTTGGCCATCGTTCGGTATTTTATCTATGCATTTTTTGTAACGATAGATCAATTTATTGGCAGTCCTTGGCAAAAGAGTGGATGACCGCTTGCGGCTGTAGACCTGACCTTAAATGACTGGGGTATGAGGGTAAGCGTTATTCGGTAAGCAGCCGTTCGGATTTATCGCCACGGTAATCCCCCAATGACCGTTCAGGCCGGATTCTGTTGAAAAACTCGATGTCGCAGCCGAGTCCATCCCCACCCAGGGTATTTTTTTGAAACGCGCTCCTTTCGGGGCTCGCAACCGGGTCTAAATGCTCGGTTTTTTCGTTAATCCTGCTGTTTTTGCATCAAGCGGGCGCACCTATCCCGTGATCGGGCGGCGCTTGTGCAGTCAACTTGGCCAAACGACGCAAATTCTGGACGGCTGCAGCCAGGGTAAACTCGTCACTCGCGCCGCTGAGTCCGCGTAGTCGCAACCGATCAAGTTTCAATATCCGCTTGAGGTGCGCAAACAGCATCTCGACCTTTTTGCGTTCATGACGTGAGCGCACGTACTCGGGCGTCCCGGCGATGCGCCGGGCTACGTCGCGTGCGGCCTCATGGATGCTTCGGGTGATCTTGCGAAACGGCGTATTCGGGCAGCAGCGATCTTTCATCGGAAAGGCCGCGCAGCCGACCTGGCTTGACCGATAGATGATGGTGTCGGCGTTTGTGACATGTGAGCGTTGATTCTTGAATGGACGCCAGTTGCTGCGTAAGGCGCGCCCTTCCAGACAGCGATATTCGTTGGCTTCTTCATTCCACTGGAAGTCGCTGCTTGAGAGAGCGTCGTCCTTGCGCGCTGTCTTGTCCCAAACAGGCATATGCGGTTCGATCCCTTTCTCGTCGACCATCCAGCCAAGCATCGGTGCAGTCTGAACCGCCCCGACTTTCGTGGAGGCCATTTGGTTTAAGTGCAGACCGCTGATTCGGTCTGTTGTTCGGCGAGTTGCCGATAGTAGTTTGCCTCAGCTTCTGCGGGCGGGATATAGCCGATCGGTTCGAGCAGCCTGAGGTGGTTGAACCACGCCACCCATTCCAGCGTCGCCAGCTCCACCGCTGCCTTCGTCTTCCAGGGTGCTCTGGGGTGAATCATTTCAGCTTTGTATAAGCCGTTGAT
>JAYWDZ010000267.1:0-1583 GCA_043779595.1 Nitrosomonadales bacterium | reverse complement strand
GGGCGACGACACCCTCGACGGCGGCGCGGGGATAGACACCCTGCAAGGCGGCGCGGGCGACGACACCTATCTCAACGTCAGCGGCGAAGACAACCTCTTTGACATCGAAGGCAACAACACCATCCAGCTTGCAGGTTCAAACGGGCTGGCGACAAGCAATGCTTTAAGCATAACCAACAGCACCACCCTCAAAGTCGCGCTCGATAACGGCCAGACGCTAACGCTGCCAAACGCCCCCTTCGGCATGAACGCTACGCTGCAATTCGCCAACGGCGACGTGATGGATCTGGAAACGCTGGTGGGGACGACGCTGGCTACGCCGTTGTACCTCTCCACAGGCAATAGCGGTGGGCGGTTGTATGGCGGGACGGGGGCGGATAGGACAGCGAAATCACGCCCATCAAAGCCCCGCCGCAAGCAGCACATCAGACAGCGTGCTTTGCATCGAACGCGCAATGCGAATCGCATTGCGCAGCGTCACGTTCTTCTCTCCGCGTTCCACCGCGCCGATATACGTGCGATGCAGGCCTGACTCGAAGGCCAGCGTTTCCTGCGACCAGCCCAAAGATTCGCGCTTTGCGCGCAGGGCGAGGCCGATGCGTTTTTCTGGGGTAAGGCGTTTGTCCACATCGGCATTGGAAGCCGATGCAGCTTGTTAATCGACATTCTATTGATAGCAATGCATACTGAAACGATTTGGTATTAAGCTATGTTAGCGAATATGGGTAAAACAAAACCCAGGGAAAAGAAAAGCAATGAAGTGAGACCAAGAGCAAAGACGATACTTGTTGGCAAATGGCGCGATAAAAAAGGAGGCAGCATAAATGTTTGGATTGAATAGCATGGCGTGGTTGGCATTGCTCGTTTGGATCGGGATTCCGCTCTTTGCCCTTCTGGTAGGAGTGCTGTTGTGGCGTCGGTCGAGGACGCCGCAGGGGAAAAGCTTTGTGGTGGCGGCAAGCATTGCGATTTTGTTTACACCATTACTGGTGTCGAACGGGGTGAAGTATTACTACGATGCGCAGGTGCGGGAGATGTGCGCGAAGGATGGCGGGGTGCGGGTGTATGAGACGGTGAGGTTGTTGCCAGAACTGATGGACAAATTCCGGATCCCTACTACTCCGTACCAGAAGCTCAAAGATACGGATAAATATTATTCGAAATGGAACGAACAGAATTATAGGGAGGGTAACCCGTCAATCCGGCGTGATCATTTTCTTGTTTACCAAAGATCAGACATGAAGTTATTGGGTGAAGCGGTTAGCTACGCACGCCTTGGCGGCGATCTGCCTGGACCTTGGCATGAGTCATCTTTTAGTTGCCCTAAAGATTCAGGTAATTCGGTTCTTCAACAGCGTATTTTCGTTCAATCAAGGGGGGAGTAAGAAATGCTTCAAAATTACTTTACGCAAGCTGAGCTGGCTCTGGCCGCTTATGCGAATTTGACTACTACCAGACCGGATGAAGCGGAACTTGGAAAAGCAGGCATGTCCTCCGCCCAAGCCTCCGCCTTCGCCTCCAAGTGGAACGTCGTCGCCCAATCCACCGACCCCCTCACCGGCGTATCCGCCACCGTCTTTCAG
>JAYWDZ010000266.1:0-1584 GCA_043779595.1 Nitrosomonadales bacterium | reverse complement strand
TTGTCGATCTCGTTATGGCGTGGCACCGGCTGCTTCTGACCGGTGGCCGGATTGTGGTAAATGTCGTGGCGTCCACCGTGCCGCAGAAGAGCACAGCCTTGTTGTTCAAGCTGGCGGATCAGCTCACTGCGCTTCAAAGTGCAATTTCTTTCGTCTGGTAGTCTCGTGGCACCTCGTCTAATGCCATAAGCCGAAAAGCCTCTTTGAGGTTCTCTTCTAGCTCTTGAATTGTTTCGCCTTGGGTCATGATCTCGGGGTGTTCAAGCAGTTTCCCTAGCCAGAACTGGTCGCCCTTCCAGTAAATCATGGTCAGCTTTTGGCCCATATAGCCTCTCCGTTTAGGATTCTCGAAAGTAGTCTACTCCGATGCAATTGGTGTCGTATGGAAGTCGCAAACTGAGTTGTTGTTTCAGCGAAACTTCCCGTTTATCGTACCGGCTGGAAAAATCGCAAGCCGGGCTACCCCCCCGGCTCACTGCTCCTGATTATGCGAACAAGGCTTTATGCAATGTTCCAAGCCAGACCCCTTGCCATGGTTTGCCCAACGCAGAGCTAAGGGGCGCGCCGCGCTAACGTGTGCCGGGCCAGACATTTTTTGCATCACCCCATTCCTTGAAAGCGCGCTGTACGGCGCATCCCGCTTGAGCGTCTTGTTGGACGAAGCCGCTACGCGGAGGAATCGCCTGCGGCGGCGCCACGAATTATTCTGCACCTTCATCCCCTCGATGCCGAGGGGTTTGATTCTGCAATATTTCGTGAGGATAAACCAGCATGAAGACCGACACCGCCGAGCGCTTTGACCGGCAATACCAGACGCATCTCAAGCACCTCAAGCTCAAGGGGCTGCAACCCAAGACGATCGAAGCGTACTCGCGCGCGATTCGCCGCATCGGCGACTACTTCGATCATCAAATCGACACGCTGTCCGAGCAGCAACTGACGGACTACTTCACCGACCTGGTGGCATCGCACTCCTGGAGCACGGTCAAGCTGGACCTGTACGGGTTGAAGTTCTACTACGCGCATGTCCTGCGCCAGCCCTGGGTGGCGCCCGGTCTGATCAAGCCGCCGAAGACCCAGCGTTTGCCGGACATCGTCACGATCGCCGAGGCCAGGCGGCTGTTCGCCGCCACCCGCGTGCTCAGTTACCGGGTGTTCTACTTCACGCTCTACAGCCTGGGACTGCGCCTGGGAGAAGGACTGCGGCTTCGGGTGGGCGATATCGATGCGGCACGCGGGCGCGTGCACATTCGCGACGCCAAGGGCAATCGGGATCGCTTCGTTCCTCTGCCGCGGGCGACACACAAGGCCTTGCAACGCTTCTGGCACGTGCATCGCAACCCCGTGCTGTTGTTCCCCAGTCGCCTCGGCGGCTTGAAGGCGGCGGCGAGCGCCACCACGCCGATGGATTCCGGCGGCGTGCAGACCACGCTGCACAAGGTGGTCGAGACCTGCGGCCTAAAAAAAAGATTACGCCCCACTCGCTTCGACATAGCTATGCCACCCACCTGATCGAGGCCGGCGTCGATCTGATCGAGGTGCAGAAGTTCCTCGGCCATCACTGCATTCTCACCACGGTCCGCT
>JAYWDZ010000265.1:0-1590 GCA_043779595.1 Nitrosomonadales bacterium | reverse complement strand
GGCAAAAACAAAACACAAAATAGCGATGAAAATCCGAAAAACTTTTAATAACGGGAAACCCTGCTTCTGTGGGTGGCTTTTTCTACAGACTCGTTAGGCCGCACAGCAACGCTGGCCACCCGCACCAACGGAAGCTGTAGTTTGCTTGCACATCCACCTCCGTCTCTACTGGAAGCCTCATGAGCGAAAAGCAGTCCAACGGCAAAGGCGGTGTAGCTGCAGAAGTCGTCGATCAACTTGGCTTTAGCAAGTACTTAACGAGTTTGCACACGCTCAAACTAGCCTACTTTTCTCCACAGGAGCTGTGCGAACTAACGATGGCAAGGGACTGGACCTCCATTCAGAAACCCTATGCTTTCATTTCCGTTTGCATTGCGTGGTTTGCCTTCGTGGCGACCTTAGTTGGTCAGCCGGTAACTGGCTACGACACGAAACACACGATTCAGGTGTGGGGATTCATAGTTTCTTTCGTGGCTATTCTTCATGTCTTCCTTAGCGCACCGCATTGGACTGATAGCCAAAAGCTACTAACCGCTCTATATCTTTGTTGCTACTGGCTTGGCACATTTCTCGCCATCTTGACGTTGCTGCCACTCTTGGAGACTGTTGTTGGGCAGTCTTCGAGATCGTGGCCCAAGTGGGCAAACGTTCTCACACCAATATTCTGGTGGCCGGCACTCGGATTCCCCTTTATTGCATTTACCCACGCCTATCCCAACTGCGAAGATCGCCTAATTCCAGGAATCTGGTGGTCCTTCCTCCTGGCCGCCGGTGCGATACTAGGACTGGAAAACGCTTGGCAACACATTTTTGGCTAAGCACTATCGTTCATTATGCAAGCAGTATCGCTTCGTTTCATCTTCGCAAGCTCTGGTCGGGGCGGCTGGGTGTCGATGGTTGTTGCACGTGCAGTGGGTGCATCAACCGTGCTGCGCGGGCTGCGTGTATCTGTTTTGGTAAAGGGCATTCGTGCCGCGCTGCTTGTGCCTTCGCTCAAGTCAGGTGGCGGTAGGCAGCGTGCCTTCGGTCGGGTAAAGTCAGGGGCAGTCTGCACCGGCATCGGTCTTGTGTGGCGTGGGGGCGGTGCCCCAGCAGCGGTGGCTACGGTAGGCGTCCGCCCTCTCAAGTCGCTCCCTGTAAGTGATTGATTTAAAATTGCTATTTATGAGCGACTTTCGGGCGATTTGCGGCCTTGGCCCGATTACTTCGCTAACCCGCCGCTCAAGTGGGACGTGCCGCAAGCGGCCCGCCCCTTAGCTCTACGTTAGAACTCAGGGCCAACCTATGTTCAATTTTCTCCAACACCTGTTCACAGCAAGAGCACTTCAATCTGAGAATGCGATTCTCCAGGAGAAGGTTAAAAAACTTGAAACGGAGAATAACTACTTCCGTGACAAGATTGAAAAACTTAATCAGAAGATTGAACAATTGGAAACCCCCAATAAAAAATTACCACCTATCAATTACCCTCCAAATCGTTACGTATGAGTTCTCTCAAGAAACACCACCCAACTAACTGATTTTATGGGTTGATTTCTGCAAGGTTTTCACTCGCGACGAGTTTCATCCCCATTTTTTCAGCGCGTATTG
>JAYWDZ010000264.1:0-1592 GCA_043779595.1 Nitrosomonadales bacterium | reverse complement strand
CTTAGAAGAAGGAATCGATTCTGCTGACGATGGTGAGAAGGTTCCGAGTAAAGATACGGGGCGCGTGAATCTTGAGCATGTCTTGCCGCTTACGCTTGGCGAGGATTGGCAGGACATGTGGGTAGTTGATGATGCGAGAGCGTTTCAACGTAGGTTAGGCAATCTCGCGCTAATGTCGGCGAAGATCAACAGTACCGTTGGAAATGACCCGTTTTCAGCGAAGAAGGGGGCGTATAAGAAGTCATCCTTTTACTTTACAAAAATGGTGAGCAATTTCGAAAACTGGGACAAGACCGCAATAGAGGTACGCCAGAAGGAAATGGCCAAGATTGCAGTCAAGGTATGGGCCGTTAAGTGACTCGCTGCATCGACGTAAGCTTAACAACTTTGTTAATAATTACTCCGGCTAGCAATCATATAACCCGGCGCTCGTTAGATGCTTAAAGGAAATACCGTTAATTACTTGTAGGGTGAGAGATGAACAAGCTGCTAATAACTTTAACACTAGCTTTCTTAAGCACTAGCACGATGGCGGCCTGGACTAGGATAACTAAGAGTGATGGATTCGGAGTAACGGTATATGCCGATTACGACACTATTCAAAGGTCAGGCAACAAGCTGAAAATATGGACTTTGAACGATTTTAAAGCCATACAGGAAATCGATGGCGTTAAGTATTTGTCGATTAAAACGCAGGAAGAATTCAACTGCGAGGACGGGCAAACAAGATCCATTATGCACGTTGCATATAGTGGGAATATGGAAAAGGGGCAGGTCGTTAACTCATACGACAACACCGATAAATGGAGACCAGTAAAACCTGGGAGTATTGGGGAAGTTCAATCAAAAACAGCCTGTGGTAAGAAGTAAATAATTGGTCGGCTTTAATAGAAATCGGGGCCAGTCCTAACTTTGTGGCATCGGTCTAAGCCATCCATCAAACGGGACGTTGCGCTGACGCGCACCGCCCCTTATGTCAACCGTTGGCACTCTACTGAAAGGAGTAACTATGCTGAGTTTTCGAAATGCACACCGCCTCATATTGCTGCTTAGTGCCGTGAGCTTGCTCGTTGGGTGCGGTACACGATCAATCTCGAATTCGGACTACAGCGCCGACTCTGATCGCAGATACGGACAACGGAACAATCCTTTTTACAAGGGCGAACTGAATGAGCTTGATGTAATAGGAATTGATTCGAAATCCGCCATTTCAGAAGAAGACATCGCGAAAGCCGTCGCATCGAAATCGCGTATCGCAATTCAGAAAGGCGCTGCGATTATGCTTATTCAATCTGGCGCAATGATTCCAGATGAAGACATGGTCGAAGTGATGGAGAAGTACTACAACGTGTCGGTATTTACCGGCATCCCAGCGGCAGAGGGAAGTTCTGGTGGTGGTTACTCGCGCGCTTTGCGACTTGCGGCGGCAAAGGGCGGCGCAGATAAGTTGGTTGTGTATTGGGGGTTGCTGGAAACTGGCCGGGAGGATTTAGCGACAAAAGCAATTTCTTGGTTTCCCTTTGTTGGCGGCGCGATCTCGGACGAAACGCAGCGCATGAGGATACGAATGAAGGTTGCCGTGGTAGATGTGA
>JAYWDZ010000263.1:0-4142 GCA_043779595.1 Nitrosomonadales bacterium | reverse complement strand
GGCTGCAGCCCAATGAATACGTGCGGAAGCAGCTATAACAAAGGTAGCGTTGCGTGCAGTATCCGTAACAAAACCAGTGGTGACCCTTGCACGGAGGTGACGGCAGCAATGCCGAGAGTTTTTGCATTATGGGAATTGAAATCTGACCCCAATACTCGCAATACTCGCCCTGAAAAAGTATGAATTCAAGACCTGACCCAACACTGTTTGCATTATGGGAATTGGAATCTGACCCCAATACTCCCCGCGACAGCGCCCAAGCGCTGACGGGGAGTCATGTCAAACATGCCCGCACAGTTTCTCTGGGTGAATGCTGTGTGAGCACCCTAGCGGTGTCACATATGAACGTAAGGTTCTGGAAGCCGGAAATAGCGGCGTGCTTAAGCTACCATTCGCCATACGGCCCAGCCAAAAAAAAGCCGTCGCATTCTAAACCGCAGAGGGAACTACGTGTACGACCAATCATTCAGCAGGCGTACCCTTGAACGAGTGCTTCAAAAAGCTGACTTTCGTGGGATTGCGGCTGCCGATCACGAAGTGTTCAAGGGTGAGCGACTAGCAGACGCGGAGGCAGCAGCACTATCCAATTTTGGCACAGCACCAAATCCGTTAGCGTCTTTTAATTTGAAAGGGAAGGCAATTTTTTGTCTACCCACTTTGGCGAATGAATTGGTTGTTAGAAAACTTTCTGCCAACTTAAAAAGATTGGTCAAACCTCATGGCCGGGGCAGATCTGCGATTGTTGGGAATCTGCACCTACTCTTGGAAGAAGGTATACCGTTTCGGGTGTACCGGCTGGACATAAAGAGTTTCTACGAGTCATTCAACACTTCGGAAGTGGCCTCGAAAATTGACCAGCTTGCTGACCTAAGTCCGTTTAGCAAGAGTTTGGTTCACTCATTACTCGCTAGTCACAAAACATTGGGGGGCTCTGGTGTCCCGCGCGGTTTGGCTCTTGGCGCAATCCTGTCAGATTTAATGATGGAAGATTTTGATCGAAATATATTTTTCGATCAAAACGTCTACTTCTATGCACGCTACGTTGATGACATCATCGTCATCACATCTTGTCGGGAACAAGTGAAGCCCTTTACTCATCTGATCAAGGCTGCGCTACCAGCAGGGCTCGAACTCAATCAAAACAAAAAAACGATAGCTGATGCAGCCAATCGCGTGACACCGAAAGCTGGACCCAAAAAGCAGATCCTGTTGCGTTTCGATTACCTGGGGTACAGCTTCTCTGTCTATGAACCCGAGAAGCAAGGCAATAAAAAACCCCCTGCTTATTTGCGCACTGTGACAGTCGACATTGCGAACTCAAAAGTAAAGAAGATCAAGACGCGGATCATTCGCTCTTTTCATGAATTTAACCAGACCAGCGATTGGGCTCTTCTTTATGATCGCATCCAATTTTTGACGCAGAACTTCAGTGTTTACAACAGCAAAGTTGGCAGCAAAAAGTTGGCTGGCATCTACTACAGCTACCCAGAAGTTTCCGAAGCTGCCGCCAGTTTGATTGAACTTGATCATTTTCTCAGAAACGCCACCCTATCCAAGACGGGCAAGCTTTTCTCACAGACAACTTTAAAATTGAACGGAAAACAAAAGCGCTCAATCCTTACTCAAAGCTTTGTAAGAGGACATGAGAGCAAAAGTTTTGTTTACTTTCCAGGTCAGAGAATTAAACAAATCCAAGCATGCTGGATCAATTGAGGGGATTGGATGAGAAAAATAAATCGAATAAAAAGAAGCGACTACAACCGAATACTAATCACTGAGACCCTCCCCTACGAAACACCCATCATCTTCTCTAATGATGGCCTGTACAGCAGGCTAATGAACCTCGAAGCAGAAGATGACGTCCAAAAGACCTTCCTGCAGGCGCTTGTTTTAAGTGTGGGAGTGCCTAAGGAAGCCAGAACGACTGTGCCCTACCACTACAAAGTAAGAAAGAGTTCAACGGAATTCCGGCGACTGGCACTATTGCATCCAAGATCGCAATGGAAGGTTAAATGCTTTTATGAAAAGTACGAAAAACTTATTCTCCACTACTGTTCTCTCAGCCCGGCTTCAATTAGAGCCCCGAATAGCATAGCGGGAAGTTTTTATAACAAGAGCTCTTGGGAGAATGTAAATAAGTATAAGAATGGTGGTGTTGCGCTTACTGCCAAAGAGAGGTATGCAAAGCACACTCCATCGTATTTCGCGTACCGCGGGTATGATCGACTCTACAAATTCTTCAACTCCCGAGATTATTTTTCTCTTGAGAAAAAGTTTCAGATATTGCTGACGCTAGATGTTTCAAAGTGCTTTGATAGCATATATACACATAGTCTCTCGTGGGCTGTGAAAGACAAGCAATTTACAAAAAATAACCTCGAAGTTTCATCCACTTTCGCACAGGAGTTTGATTCAGTAATAAGGCATGGGAACCACAATGAGACAAACGGCATTCCTATTGGACCGGAGGTAAGTCGCATATTTTCGGAAGTTCTTTTCCAAGAAATTGATAGGCAGGTAATCGCAAAGCTTCAGACTAATAGCTTCAATGGTGACTATGCTTTTAGACGTTATGTGGATGACGTTTTTATCTTTGCTAAGGACGACAAGATTGCACGATTGGTTTACGAGACCTATGCTGACGTGCTAATCGCATTCAACCTGCATGCAAATACAGGAAAGTCTATACGTTTTGCTCGTCCATTCCTCACGAAAAAGTCACGGCTAATTAGCGAAGCTAGTCAAAAAACCAATGAGTTTATTGACGAGTTCCTGTTTCAAGATGGGCGTTTATCACTCCAGCCAAAACATGTGTTTTCTCCTTGGAAACTCACAAAAAGCTATATCGACTCTATTAAGTCGCTTTGCTCACACGGTGATGCTGGCTATGATGATGTTGCATCTTTCTTGATAGCTATCCTCACAGAGCGAATAAAGAAAATTGTTGCCAACGACCTCTCCACGGTGGAAGAAGTAGAGCAACTTGACTACTTAAGCGCGCTCGACATCTTGCTTGACGTACTTTTTTTCTTCTACAGCGTATCGCCGTCGGTAAGTGCTTCGTACAAGCTAAGTACCTCTTTAATCCTCGCGATTAGGTTCGTCCGTGAAAACCTTTCACAGCACACGGCCGCTGTATCGCAACGAATCTATGACCTAACCGCCACGCTGCTCGCAGATGAGTGCAGCAAGCCTGATGCAGAAGGAGTAGACGGATTTATTCGACTGGAGAGTTTGAATATAGTTTTGGCAATACGCGAGTTAGGCGATCACTACCTTCTGCCAGAGGAGATCATTGACGAACTATTTGTCAAGGGGCGTGACATGTCCTACTTCACAATGGTTTCTTGCCTTTTTTATATCAAATCAGATTCACGGTACAGCAAACTGCGACTTAAAGTTGTCTCAGCGATTTCCGAGAAGTTGAGCGATCTTTCTGACGTACTGGTTAATAGCGAGAAAGCCTACCTTCTCTTAGACATGTTAAGTTGCCCATTCATAACGGACAAGAAGAAGAAAGACTGGTCGAAAGCTTTGCATGGTCTATTAAGCAAGCCGGCTCCCACAACTGTTCAATGGAGCGCATTCTTGAGCAATTCAGCACAAGGACACTGGCAAGTGAATTGGAGCGATGTTGACTTACTCAACTCATTGGAGAAGAAGGAACTGAAGCAAGCTTACTGATGGTGTATCCTTGTACGCGAAGGGTGGCAGTGGTTCCTCATCAAGCTTGGATTTGTCCGGGCTTGCAATCTGGCTCCGAAAGGAGTTTTTCTGCAGTCGGTCAAGTTAGTTTGCCTCCAAAGGCGATTAATACGAAAGGCTGTACGAGTGGTGATTGAAAGGTCATCCACACACTCAGTGAACCGCTTCATCCTTCACCTATTTTGTAGAAGTAGTTGTTGTTTGTCTTGTGGAAGGCTCCGGCTCAAGGGGCTCCAAATTTTTTCCCTAACCCCTGTCCCCACCCCGCCCAATTACGAACCTCTGCGTAGCCCGCGTCGCCGCCACATAAAACACACGCAGGGGAAAGCCAGGGGTCAGGTCTTGAATTCATACTTTTTCAGTGCGGAAAGTTGAGGCCGGAGCAAATTTATTGTCCTCGTTTTGATCCATTCCCAAGCATCAAATCAGCCTTCAGC
>JAYWDZ010000262.1:0-1600 GCA_043779595.1 Nitrosomonadales bacterium | reverse complement strand
CCTCCCGAAGCAAAGGCCCGCAGCAGACTCAACCCAGGCCACCTGCTCGGGCCGCGCGGGATGCGGCACGAACCCGAATGACCGAGGTGTTGTAGACGGCTACCGCAAGCTTCGATACCGACAGAGGCCACCACCGCTTGCAACGAACCTTACCGACGCTGATTTGCTTCAACGACTGACTGCCCTCAACGAAGATGCAGACAAACAGACAAAACAAACGGGGCATAACGTAAAGTTGAGGGGCGCGCCGCTTTTGGCGCGTCCCTCTCGAACGTAATGTTAGGCTGATTTTTGAATTCGCAGCATTTCATTTCCGCCCTTTTGCAGCTCATAACCCACCTTCTCGACGCATACAACAAAACCTTCCGACTTAAGTTCCTCGATAAGTGGCTGCACGTAAGGCGACATTTTTAACAGAAGTGTCAGCAACGGAAAAACGCGAACTTCCGAAGCCACCCGGAGCATCTCGAGAACTGACCTCCGATGAAATTCATACGTCAAATGATCCGAATACAAAAACAAAAAATGTGAACAAAGGGCAAGCTGGAACTCTTCATCTTCAAAATCCAGGGTCGGCAGTTCGCCAACAATATAACGCCCTTCGGTCTTTCCTTCCTCAAAATCCGCCACAAAGCGCTGCAGTACGTTCACCCTGTTTTCTTTCAAGTGTTCCGGGGATCTGTGGTTCGACCAGACCCAATCATCCGGGGTGGCCTTTACCTGTGAAATGATATTATCAACCACCGAGTAGAATTGCTTTTCGATCTCTTCAGCCCGAAAAATGTACAGCGGGTCAACGGAAACAACGGCCTTCCCCAAGGCAAACATCTCGGCGTTAAAACTCGCCGGGCCATCTCCGACGCCAATAATATTCTTGCCAAGGTCGCCGTCATAGAGTGAAAACATATTCTTGTATTCATCCAGTGAGCGCCCAAACGGGACGATATTTTCAAGCTTCATTACCATGCGATGAACCCTCTTGGCAGCCTAGCGAATGTTGTTGAGCGGCGCGGCCACAATCCTACCAGGAAACAGTGAGCCGTCTCACCGCGCCCGCTCGACCGCAGGGTTAGGCAAGATCACGGTAACGGGTCACACTGCTGGCATTACAAACTCAGGAACAATGACCTGCCAACCCTCAGCGGAATTACCCAAGAACAAATGCTTAATCGCTTGATACTCGGCCGAGCTATGCCATCTCTCGGCTGCTTCAATACTTTCAAATTTGAGGACAACCATCATTTCTAGTGGGCTGCCTTCAATAGCCTTGACTGAACTCGCAACTATAAACTCCCCACCATATTGCTTTACGACTGGCCTAGCGGCCAATGAATACTTGTTGATTTTATCCCTATCGAGGATTTTGTAGTTCGTTACAACATAACCTGGCATAAAATATTCGCTCCTGTTTTTCAGGCTCAACGCACCAGCTCACCGGCGCGCCGCTTTTGGCACGTCCGTGTGGACCGCCGGGTGTACGCCCAGCATGGGCATGAACTTATGGGGTGAAAGTCCCCTGTCGGAGAATTCAACGTTAACCATGTTAACTATCATAACGACTAGCCGAAGGCAAAGGCAATACCGCGAGGCATTGTCTGAA
>JAYWDZ010000261.1:0-1601 GCA_043779595.1 Nitrosomonadales bacterium | reverse complement strand
TGCAGGAAGCCGGCGGCCTGGTCGGCAATTTCGTGGGGAATGAAGGCTTTCTCGATTCCGGCAACATCGTCGCCGCCAACCCCAAAATCTTCTCGCAGATGCTGCAAGTCATCGCGCCGCATCTGCCGCCGGAGTTGAAGGTCTGATTTTCGCCGACGCGGCGCGTTGGCGATAGGGGGATTACTGTGCCCCCATACGGTATAGGGGGCCTCCCCCATCGTCCGCGCCAGCGGCCGAAGCATCCTGCGGGATGAGCGTGTAAAATTCAAGCGTTGATCGTATTGCGGAGGAGTACACCATGCAGACTGCCAAGGAAATGGCGCGACAGTTGATCGAGCATTTGCCAGACACGGCGACATTCGATGACATCATGTATGAGTTTTATGTGCGGCAAAAAATCGAAACGGGCTTGAAAGACGCCGCCGAGGGGCGTGTTTTCACCCACGAAGAGGTGGTGCGTGAGCTGCTCAGCAATCAGCCGTGAACCTTGTCTGGTCAGGAAACGCGCGTAACGATATCAAACAGCTGAACGCCTACATCAGCCAGGATTCGCCTTTTTATGCCCGGCAATTTATCCAGCGCCTGCTTGCGAGAGTTGAAGGGCTTCGAAATTTTCCGAGTTTAGGTCGGTGCGTGCCCGAAGTAGATCGCGAAGATATCCGGGAAATTGTTTTTCAGGGATACCGGATCATTTACCAAGCCACCGCCGATCACCTGCTTGTAGTTACGGTACTCCACGGCAGCAGGGATTTGAGCAATCCCGGCAACCGCCCTTGGGAGGGGTAGCGCCATGACCACTGAGTCACAACTGTCAAGTATATTGAAAGAGGCTGGAGAACGAGTCAAGGATTTTTCAGAAAAATCAAATGAAGACTTGTGGAAAGCTTACGCATTGGTCGGGAATCTCATTTATGTCCTTGTTCAGCATGGTGTCGCAGAACCTGATACATTTCGAAAAAGCTGTTCAAATCGTATTTCTCTCACCGCAAACATGATTCAGTCATCCAGTGCCGTTGATATCTAATTTCGTCGGGCGCTTACTGGGGCGCATCTGCCGTTCTTCGACAGCAGATGGAGACACTATCCAGAATTATTGAGTACCGCGAGGACGGAAATCGAAACGATAAGAAACCACCCAACGTAAAAAATCTTCCCTTTAACATGGCTCCCAATTACGGCAGGCTTAGCGAACTTTGTCACACTTTGGGTGGCGAGATTCTGGGTGATTTTTCAGAGTGCTCAGAAGGTGAGGACGTCGCAACAACGGTTCCAATGTTCCGTGAGGAGTGGGCAAAGGATTTCTTCTCGCTTCATATTGCCCACATGCTTTCGTTGGCTGTTGAAATCTATCTTCTCCAGCAGGAACTTCATCCAAACGCGACTATGCAGAACATAAATGAGGAAATACTGAATGTTGCGAATTTGTTAGTGAAAGCTGGGTTTTGGAAAGCATTTAAGAACGAAGCTAACGAGTAGGTCCATCGGACGTGGCCGAACGGCGCGCCACGCCGGTGACCATCGTGTTATGCGTCTCAACAAGGAGGGGCAGGTCATAAGCCTCGGGGTCTTGCGGAGCCTCGGAGTCCGGAAGCCTCGGGGTC
>JAYWDZ010000260.1:0-4158 GCA_043779595.1 Nitrosomonadales bacterium | reverse complement strand
TTCGTCGAAGAATCCAAAGCGCTGGTTGCACAGAAACTGCCTCTACCGACCGGTTACCGCATCACCTGGGGCGGCCAGTTCGAGAACCAGCAGCGCGCAGCTGCACGTTTGACGGTGGTGGTGCCGGTCGCACTCGGGCTGATCTTCGTGTTGCTGTTTGCGACCTTCGGTTCGGTGCGCCAGGCGCTGCTGATCCTCAGCAACGTCCCGTTCGCGCTGGTTGGCGGCATTGTCGCGTTGTGGGTCACCGGCGAATATTTGTCGGTGCCGGCGTCGGTGGGTTTCATCGCGCTGCTGGGAATTGCGGTGTTGAACGGCGTCGTGCTTGTCAGCTATTTCAACCAGTTGCAAAGCGAGGGCATGCGACTCGCCGAGGTGGTCGTGCAAGGGGCGAAACGGCGCTTACGACCGGTGATGATGACCGCGGCGATTACCGCGTTCGGACTCATCCCGCTGCTGTTCGCAACCGGACCGGGATCCGAGATCCAGCGACCGCTCGCCATCGTCGTGATCGGCGGTTTGATCAGCGCCACGGCGCTGACGCTGATGCTGCTCCCCATCCTGTATTTACGCTTCGCATTTCCGAAACGAGAGGTTTCCCATGTCTGAACTTTGTCTAACCCTGCTGTGCCCGCCAGAGGCCGAAGAAAGATTGCTCGATCTGATGCTGATGTTGCCCAACACCACGGTCTTCACCAGCAAGCCCACCGCCGCTCACGGTCTGACCCACGAGAATCTGGACCAAACCGAACAGGTGCTGGGTCGCGCGCGCGCCACCGAAGTGGAGGTGATCTTTGCGGCGGACAACAAGGTGGCGTTGCTCGACGCGCTGCGTCAGCAGTTCGTGGGCGCAGGTTTGCGTTACTGGATAACACCGGTGATCGAATCGGGAGAGATCGCATGATGATCCGATTGCTGCTGATTAGCCTGGTGATGCTTTCAGGCACCGCGCACGCGGTGCAGCCGGTGAATCCGCCGGGGCTGTTACCTACCGAAATGGCCCGACCGCTGCTAGAAAACGACCCCGGTGTGGCCGCCGCGCGCGCGGGTCTGGAGGTCGCGTTGCAAGAGGCGGGCATACTCGACAAATCTCCGTATGAATGGATTGTCCGGTCCACCGGACAGCAACGGCGTGTGGAGAACGGCCTGCGCTACAACGAATGGCTGGTCGGCATCGAGCGCACGCTGCGGCTACCCGGTAAAGCCGCAGCCGACCGCAATCTGGGCAAGGCCACCGTCGAAGCGTCGCACGCGCGCTATGGCGAGGCGCGGCACGAAGCGGCGCGCGAGCTGATGGGTCTGTGGGTGGAGTGGCTGCATGCCGAGAATGCCCACACCTTGGCAGGACAAAATAGGCAGGCGACGCAGGAAAGCCTCACAGCCGTGGACAAACGCGTTCGGGCGGGCGATGCCTCGAAGCTGGATGTGAACCTCGCACGCGCCGAGTTGGCCGACCAACGACGCCTGGAAAACGACGCAAAAACGCAGGCCGCCACCGCTTGGGCGCGACTGTCCACGCGTTTTCCTAGCGTAGTGCGGCAAGTTCGGGCGCTGCCGACGCCGCTGCCACTGGGGGAGGAAGCCGCATTCTGGCGCGAGCGCATTCTTGAGCAAAGCGACGAGTTAAAACTTGTGCAAACGCAATTGGTAGTCGACCAGGCGCATGCAGAACGCGCGCGCCAGGACAAGCTGCCCGATCCCACACTTGGCGTCCAGACAGCCTCGGAAATCGGGGGCCGCGAGCGTCTTGCCGGCGTGACGATCAGCATGCCCATTCCGGGGAGCCTGCGCAATGCGCGTAGTGCCAAGGCCATGGCAGTAGTGGAAGTATCGCGCTCGGAAGTCGATTTCAAACAGCGCCAGCTCGAAACGGAAATTGCGAGCGCCGTCGCCACCGCGCAAGGCGCCTACGACAGCCTGCAAATCGCCAACGAAGGCACAGTAGCGATGCAGCAAAACGCGGCGCTGATGCAACGCGCCTATACGCTGGGTGAAGCCGAGCTGCAAGCTTTGCTGCTCGCGCGTCGCCAGGCCAACGCGGCGCTGAATAGTGCGCTGCAAGCGCAAGTCACGGCGCTGAAGGCTTATTACGGGTTACTCGTTGACGCGCATCTGATTTGGGATTTGGAACACGACGACTAAACATTTACGGATACATCAAAAGGCGAGATCAAAAATGAATGCGAACAATACGGGGGTTAGCGAACAAGAAAACGCGGCAGGATGGCGCGGGTTGATGACGCGTACACGCTGGATCGAAGTCGGGCGTATTGTATTGACGGGCTTGATCGCGTTCCTGTATTGGCGGCAATGGGTGCCGATCCAGTTGCTGTGGCTGGCCGTCGCGATCGGCTTGTATCCGCTGGTAAAAACCGGACTGCTCGATCTGGTGCGCGAGCGCAAAATCGGTACCGAAATTTTTGTCACCGTGGCCACGCTGGTCGCGATGTTCGGTGGCGAAACGGTTGCTGGCGCGGTGCTGATGGTGATCATCCTGATTGCGGAATTCATCGCTGACCTGAATATGGATCGCGCTCGCGCGTCGATCAAATCCCTGATCGGCTCGGTGCCGCAGGTAGCGTTGATGCGCGGCGCGGACGGTGAACGCGTGGTGCCCATCGAGCAACTCAAAACAGGCGATGTGGTGCTAGTACGTGAGGGTGAAAAAATCCCCGTGGACGGCAGCATCATTGGTGGCGCGGCATCCATCAACGAAGCACCCATCACCGGCGAGAGCCTGCCCAAGGACAAGGCTATCGGCGGCATTGTGTTTGCGGGCACCATCGTCGCCTCGGGCGCGGTGGATATCCAAACCGAAAAAGTCGGCGGCGACACGACCTTTGCACGCATCATCGGACTAGTAGAAAACGCCGAAGCGGCGCAGGCGCCGGTGCAAAAACTCGCCGACAAAGTAGCGTCGTGGCTAATCTCAGTGGTGTTCGTGTTTCTGATCGCAGTTTATTTAATCACGCATGACGTGCGCATGATTGTCACCTTGCTGATTTTTACCTCACCTGCCGAGCTGGGATTAGCGACGCCTTTGGTGATGATCGCGGCGATTGCGCGCGCGGCGCGCCATGGCATTCTGGTCAAAGGCGGTTTGTACCTGGAGTCGTTGGCGAAAGTAGATGTGATGGTGTTCGACAAGACCGGCACGCTGACCGCGAACAAGCCCGAAGTGGTGCGCGTGGAAACGCGCGATGCACAATTTTCGGAAGCCGATTTACTAAGCCTGGCCGCCGCTGCTGATCGTCGTTCAGCTCATCCGCTGGCCAAAGCCGTGGTCGATTACGCCGCACTCAAACGGGTTGCCGTGCCGGAGCCGGATCAATACGAGCAAGTACAGGGCCGCGGTGTAATCGCCACCGTGGCGGGGCGCGCGGTACTGGTTGGCAATCCCGCGTTGCTGCGCGAAAACGGCGTGATGCTCGCTGAAGCAGTCGAAGACGGCGGACAAACGCCGGTGCATGTGGCCGTCGATGGGCAGTTTGCCGGAGTCATTTTCATCGCCGACACCTTGCGCCCGGGCGCGCGTGAAGCGCTGGCGAAGCTGAAAGAAACCGGGGTCAAGCGCATTGTGATGTTGACCGGCGACAACGCATCGACTGCGCGCGCAGTGGCCGCAGACTTGGGCGTGGACGAAGTGCGCGCCGATCTGATGCCCGAAGATAAAGTCACCGCGATCGAAGAATTGAAAAAGCAGGGCCATCGCGTCGCGATGATCGGCGACGGCATCAACGATGCGCCCGCGTTGGCGCGCGCGGATGTCGGCATTGCAATGGGCGGTGGCGGTACGCAAGCGGCGCTGGAAGCCGCCGATATCGTACTAATGACGGATGATTTATCCAAGATCGTCAGCGCCCGCGCCATCGCCCGGCGCGCGTATCGCACGATTCAGGAGAATTTATTCGTAGGCGTAGGCGTGGTGCATGTGCTGGGCATTACCGCGGCATTGATGGGCTGGATAGGCCCGATTCAGGCCGCGCTACTGCACCTAGGGCCGGATATTCTGGTGTTTGTAAATTCAGTAAAACTGCTGCGCGTACGGATTGAAGGCACTTATTGATCCGGTCAGATTTATCCGTGAATCATTTGCACTTACTTGCCACAAAGCCCTGCGTTTATGCGCTTTGACAAGGTAAGCATGAACCTGAGTCA
>JAYWDZ010000259.1:0-10342 GCA_043779595.1 Nitrosomonadales bacterium | reverse complement strand
AACCACTGTAGAAATCACGAGTCTCGCAAGAATGTCATCAAAAAATGATTCGATGACGGTGGGATGAAATTTAATGGGATTTATAGAAGTGCCCTTATCTTTAGGAGAGAATATTGACGGCGCGTGCCGTCACCAATCCGACCGTCAACAATGATGCGGTGGATTCAATAATAAAAAGCAATTTAATACGCGCGGTAAGTGGCATGGCATCTGTTGGCGAAAATGCCGTCGCGTTCGTGAACGACACGAAAAAATAATCGATGAAGCCAGGTGTCCAGTTTTCGCCCCCCACTAAATTTCCCATCATTTGAGGAAACTGAAAATCCGGAGGGAGTTCACTTTTCAGGCCTCGCATAGCGGGACCGCCTCGATCAAGATTCCAAAACCATAGGCTAAAAACCACTACGTTCGTGAACCAAATATTCAACGCATCGATTAATAAAGTCTGGCCAGTCGTACCTTTTGCGCCATATAGAAGAGCATGTAGAACTGTAACCAGAGCTTCAAAATTTATGACCGTGATAAACGCGGTGAGCAAAATCGTTACCGACCTGATAATGCGTCGGTAATGATGAATAGCTTCCCAATGATGGGGACTGGTGGCTTTACGCATGCGTCCGTGAGTCCAGGCAGTCGCGATCGAGAGCGGAATTAATAACGCAAGTTCGACTGTTGAGGCTAGCCACCATGGAAGGGTCGACAGCTTGTTGATCAAAACTGCATTTAAAGCGGCCGTGATTAAGATAGCACCGCGCGCTAGCCAGAAATCAAAAAGGTGAGCTCGAAGAGGGAGCTGAATAGGCATGATGTCCATTTTAGGATTTGGAATGGACACAACGCTGTTAGAGAGCGGGAGCAGAAATTATGAAATGCAGGGTGCAACAGCTGAAATCCAGCCTGCATGCTAACAAGTAAGAACGGTATCTGCTGCACATCATAACTTAGGTAATAGGCAGGGCTAAAAAGCACACGAAACTCAATTACAAAAGACGCAGACCACACGGGCCGTATGTAAGCCCCCCACTACTGAATAATTTTAAGGGGAGGGAGGTGGGTTTGACGAGGCTAATATTTTAGCTGTCAGTCTAACCCTTACTTGACGTTAAATGGGCTACCCCGCCTCTCATTCATCTTCGCGCTATGCGACGAAGTGCCCGCGCTTTTAGTAACTTGTTAAAAGTTTATGGATGTTTAGCTAGTATGCCTCCAGAAAATCTGGATAGAAAACTGGTGCCGACGGCGAGACTCGAACTCGCACGACCTAGGGTCACTACCCCCTCAAGATAGCGTGTCTACCAATTCCACCACGTCGGCATTTCGGGACTTAATGACTTCACCTTTATAACGCAACGATGAAGTCTTTTCAGGCTCAAGGAAAACTACAACAATTACTTTGGAATTTCTCCCGCTTTCGAACCCGTATTTTGTATGGGGGCTGGAACAGGCTGACCGGCGCGTTGACTACTAATGGGCGTTTTTGGCAAATTAAACACTTTGTGTTGTTTATTATGTTGCAACGCAAAATAGCCGAGGCCCATACTCGTGAGAAAAAAAACGGTTGCCATGATAGCTGTAGCCCGACTCAAAAAATTAGCCGAGCCACTTGATCCAAACAAGCTGCCAGAAGACCCGCCCCCAAAAGCGGCCCCCATGTCCGCGCCTTTACCGTGCTGAATCAGTACGAGACCTATTAAGGCCATCGCAACAATAATATGAATAATCCAGACCAGAGTTTCCATTGTTTTTTGAGTTAAGTAAGACGCTTTAGGTTATTAATGCAAGGTATTGGGTAGCTTGAAAATTATCTGGCTGCGGCTTTGCAGATGGCAACAAACTCATCAGTGATTAGCGAAGCCCCGCCCACCAAAGCCCCGTCAATATCGGGTTGAGCCATTAATTCTGCCGCATTTGAGGCTTTTACGCTACCCCCATATTGAATCACCAAGCCGTTCGCCACACCGGTATCCAACGCGGCTATCTTGCTACGAATGAAAGCATGAACGGCTTGCGCCTGCTGGGGTGATGCGGTTTTGCCCGTGCCAATTGCCCAAACCGGCTCATAAGCCACCACTGCTTGCGCGAGCGACGCAATGCCCGAAGCCTTGATGACAGCGTCAAGTTGCCGCGCGACAACTTGCTCTGTAATGCCCGCATCACGCTCCTCCAGAGATTCGCCTACGCATAGAATGGGGGTTAAGCCCGCTGCTTGGGCAATCTTGTATTTCATCGCAACTAACTCGTCTGATTCACCATACAAACTGCGCCGCTCAGAGTGGCCTACGATGACATACGTGCATGCAAAATCCTTCAACATAGCGGCTGAGACTTCACCGGTATAAGCACCCTGCTCATGTTCAGAAAGATTTTGCGCCCCCCAAGCAAGAGAGGATCCTGCGAGTAAGGCCTGGACTTGACTCAAATAGGGGTAAGGCACGCAAACCAAGGCCTCAATGTCGGCCAATGCTGACTTCAAGCCCGCCAGCAAAGTAGCGTTCTCGCTTATGCAGCCGTTCATTTTCCAGTTTCCCGCGACCAAATTCTTGCGCATGGGGTGCCTTTCACAAAAGTGCGCGATGGTACTGGTGGGGGGGGGCCTGGTCAACTATGAGCTTATCGGCGATGGCGAAGCGGCATGCACAGAAATGTCATAATTTTGTAATATTTCATGAATAGTATGCACTGCGTTGGTTACCAACAAATTGCAACTGGAGAATCAAATGAATGCCACACCTTACATTATGAAACTTACACGCGCGGCCGCTGGGATGGTTTTGGGTATTGCCATTTCTACCAGTGCTGTCGCTACCGATATCACAGGGGCAGGAGCCACCTTCCCCTATGCCGTTTATACCAAATGGGCTGAAGCCTATAAGGCCAAAACGGGTCATCAAGTTAATTATCAGGGCATCGGCTCTTCGGGTGGCGTTAAGCAAATCAAAGCTAAAACAGTGGATTTCGCTGGCAGCGACGCACCGCTAAAAGAAGAACAGCTGGATGAAATGGGCCTGGTACAAGTCCCCACCGTGATGGGCGCGGTCACCGTGGTCGTAAATCTGCCGGGTATCCCCTCGGGCAAATTGAAACTGGATGGTCTCACCACTGCCAATATATTCAGTGGCACAGTCTCCAAATGGAATGATCCGGCGATTGCAAAGCTGAACCCCGGCCTTGCATTACCCGATTTGGCCATTACTGTCTCGCATCGCTCCGATGGCTCGGGCACGACCTTTGTTTTCAGCAATTATTTAGCTAAACAATCTCCGGCGTTTTTGCGGGATGTAGGCGCTGGCAATACAGTGAACTGGCCTGCCAATGCGGTCGGGGGCAAGGGCAACCCCGGCGTGGCAGCTAATGTGCAGAAAATCAAGGGTGCGATTGGCTACGTGGATATTGCCGATGCGATGAAGAACAACATGACATTTGTCGCGTTAAAAAACAAAGCCGGTAATTACATCGTGCCGAATCAGGATGCGGTGGCTGACGCCGCCAGTGGCGCCAATTTCAAAGTCCGGGGCATGGCGCCTGATTTACTGGACCAACCGCATAAGAACGCTTGGCCCATTACTAGCGCAACCTACATGCTGGCTTACGAGAAAGGCAGCGACCCCACCAAGAGTAAAGCGGTAGTCGACTTTTTTACCTGGTCACTCAACAACGGCCAAAAAATGGCTGAAGAACTAGGTTTTGTGCCTTTGCCCGCTAATGTGGTCAAAATGGTTGAAGCCGAGATGAAAACGATTAAATAAACTTCGCTTTTATCACTGTACGCCTCGGGGAATGGTGTCGCCATTCCCCGATCGTTTTTAAAAGGGGTTAAATTAGGCTAAATTAGCCGACTGCGTTACTCCTTTTAAAAACGCTCAACTGCCTCACCAATCTACGGAATCCCCAATGAGCGACACCGCAATAATGTCGGAGATAGACCCGCAAGCCAAACAGGTCAAAGCCTTCAAGTTGCAGGATCGTTTATTCGAATGGGTCACTTTGCTGTTTGCGTTAATCGTGCTGGCGTCATTAGCCGGGATTCTGATTTCGCTTGCAATCGAGGCTATGCCTGCGCTTACCAAATTTGGCCCCGGATTTTTATGGACCAAAATCTGGAGCGTTCCTGATGACAAATATGGCGCGTTAATCTCCACTTACGGCACAGTGGTGACGTCGGTAATCGCACTGATTATTGCAGTGCCTGTCAGCTTTGGTATCGCGCTCTTCTTGACGGAAACCTGCCCCGTCTGGCTACGTCGTCCCCTGGGAACCGCGATTGAACTGCTCGCAGGCGTACCTTCAATCATCTATGGTATCTGGGGCTTGTTCATATTTGCGCCGCTGTTTGCAACCTATATTCAGCCGCCTCTCCAAGCGGCTTTAGGTGACGTACCCATCATAGGCAGCTGGTTTGCGGGCCCACCTATCGGAGTGGGTATCCTCACCGCAGGGATTGTGCTGTCATTGATGGTGATCCCCTTCATCGCCTCGGTGATGCGCGACGTGTTTGAAACCGTGCCTCCAGTGTTAAAAGAATCGGCCTACGGCGTAGGGTGTACCACCTGGGAAGTCGTTTGGAACATCGTATTGCCCTATACCCGAGTCGGCGTAATCGGCGGAATCATGCTGGGCCTGGGTCGTGCACTGGGAGAAACGATGGCGGTTACCTTTGTAATCGGTAATGCTAACCGTATCACCGGCAGCCTGTTTTCACCTGGCACATCGATCGCCTCCACACTTGCTAACGAGTTCGGTGAAGCCGATCCGGGTCTGCACATCTCGTCTTTATTTGCTCTCGGCCTGGTGCTCTT
This sequence comes from Nitrosomonadales bacterium, assembly GCA_043779595.1. Classification (GTDB taxonomy): domain Bacteria; phylum Pseudomonadota; class Gammaproteobacteria; order Burkholderiales; family Thiobacillaceae; genus Thiobacillus. Next base: position 5,546 of record JAYWDZ010000259.1, on the reverse strand, counting down.
CGTTATTACTTTTATCGTGCTCGGTATTTCGCGTTGGCTGATTCAGCGTAGCGTCGCTAAACAAGGGATTTAGACGTGTTTATGACTTTATATCAGCGCCGCCTCCTGATCCATCGTATTGGGCTAACGCTGTCGATGATCGCGATGGCTCTGGGTCTCCTCGCGTTGCTGTGGATTCTCTGGACGCTTTTTTCCAAAGGTTTTTCGGTATTCAGCTGGGATCTTTTTACCAAAGACACCCCTGCGCCAGGAAGCGGGGGGGGTGGACTGCGCAATGCCATCGTGGGCAGTAGCATGATCATCGGCGTCACCACCCTGCTGTCTACGCCTATCGGCATTCTCGCGGGTATTTATTTGGCCGAGTTTGGCAATCGTTCCAGGCTGGCCTCGATTACACGCTTCGTCACGGACATCATGTTGTCCGCACCTTCGATTGTGGTCGGATTATTTGTGTATGCACTGGCGGTGGCGACGATGGGCGGCTTTTCGGGTTGGGCCGGTACACTTGCGCTGTCGTTGATCGCTATTCCAGTGATAGTACGCACCACAGAGAATATGCTGCGACTGGTTCCCGAAAGCTTGCGTGAGGCCGCTTTTGCCATTGGTGCCCCACGCTGGCAAGTTTCGCTAAAAGTCACTTTGCGCGCAGTCAAAGCGGGGGTGGTCACCGGCGTATTACTCGCCATCGCCCGCATTACCGGTGAGACCGCGCCGCTGTTATTTACCGCGCTCAACAACCAGTTTTTTAGCCTGGATATGTCCCAACCGATGGGTAACTTGCCGGTTGTAATCTATCAATTTGCGTTGAGCCCTTACGATAACTGGGTCAATCTGGCCTGGGGTGGGGCCTTGCTTATTGCACTGGTCGTACTCGGCGTGAATATCCTGGCACGTATCGTCTTCCGCAAAAAAATTAACTGACTGTAACGGAGCCCTCGATGTCTCAACCCCTGGCCGCGAATAACCACGAAGCCATTCTTGAAGTGCGCGATTTAAGTTTTTACTACGGCACTTTTCGCGGCCTTACCAACATCTCGCTCAATATCGCGAAGAATCTGGTAACCGCGTTCATCGGGCCGTCCGGCTGCGGCAAGTCCACCGTGTTGCGCACGTTTAATCGCATGTACGACTTGTACCCCGGGCAACGTGCCGAGGGGGTCATTAATTTTCACGGCCAAAATCTGCTCGATAAAAAACAGGACGTGAACTTGGTCCGCGCCAAAATCGGCATGGTGTTCCAGAAGCCCACGCCTTTTCCAATGACGATCTACGAAAACATCGCGTTTGGCGTGCGCTTGTACGATCGCATTTCCCGCTCGGAGATGGATGACCGGGTGGAATGGGCGTTAAAGAAAGCTGCCTTGTGGGGCGAAGTCAAAGACAAGCTACAACAAAACGGCTTGTCGTTATCCGGCGGCCAACAGCAGCGTTTGTGCATCGCGCGCACCATCGCGGTCAAGCCCGAAATTGTATTGCTGGATGAACCTACCTCGGCGCTGGATCCGATTTCTACCGCCAAAATTGAAGAGCTAATTAACGAGCTGAAAAGCGAATACAGCATTGTCATCGTCACGCACAACATGCAGCAGGCGGCGCGCATTTCCGACTTTACCGCCTTCATGTATCTGGGTGAACTGATTGAATTCAGCAATACCTCGACTTTATTTATGAATCCGGCGGTGAAGCAAACCGAGGATTACATCACCGGCCGTTTCGGCTAACGTGACCGTGCCTAACGATAGCCGCACACGCCTGGGGAAGGCAGCACGTGCCGAACTGAGTCCGCCGACATGAGTCTGGCGCGCCGACTGGTCGCGGAGGGTCTGGGCACGGCGTTTTTACTCGCGGTCGTTGTAGGCTCCGGCATCATGGCCGAACGCCTCGCAGGCGGCAATATGGCGATTGCGTTATTGGCGAACACTATCGCCACAGGCGCAGGACTGGTCGCGCTGATACTCACTTTCGGCCCCATCTCTGGTGCGCATTTCAACCCGGCCGTCACGCTGGCCGATGCCTGGCAAGGCGGGCTGCCGTGGAAACACGTCCCGGCATACATCAGCGTACAAATTATGGGCGCATTTGCCGGGGTGGCAGCAACACACCTGATGTTTGGCGAACCGCTATTTTTTGCTTCACAGCACGAGCGTGCGGGATTTGCGCAATTGTGGAGTGAATTCATTGCCACTTTTGGTTTACTCGCGGTGATATGGGGTTGTGTGAGAAGTCGTTCCAGCATCGTGCCGTTTGCAGTGGGTGCGTATATCACTGCGGCCTACTGGTTTACCGCGTCGACCTCGTTTGCCAATCCCGCCGTGACGTTGGCGCGCGCGGCTTCGGATACGTTCGCTGGCATCCGCCCTATCGATGCGCCCGGCTTTATTGTCGCGCAACTGTTAGGTGCACTGGCCGCCACCGCCTTGTTTCGCTGGTTATTGCCCGATCCCACCCGCCGTGCCCAAGACCTGATCGTGCCGCACCCGGACGATTAATCTCTACTGTTAGAATTCCACCCTTTTTCAGGAGCCAACCATGTCTGATCCCATTGTGTATGACCGCAATCCCGCCGAACTCGAACTTGAACCGGGCGAATACTTTTGGTGCTCGTGTGGCCGCTCGATGACACAGCCCTTTTGTGATGGCTCACACGAAGGCACCGGGCTCGAACCCAAGTCATTTGTGATCGCCGAAAAATCTACCGTCTGGCTATGTAATTGCAAGCACACAAAAGACGCGCCCTTCTGTGATGGTTCACACAACGATCTGCCTGAAGATATTTTCTGAACATGATCGCCACGCCTGAAAGCATTCTGGATTATTGGTTTGGGGTACCCGGCAGTGCTGCCGAAATTGCCGAGCGCCAATCCAAATTGTGGTTTGGCAAGCTGCCGGAAAAAGATCGCGATGTCAGCGAGCGCTTTACGCCGACGTTCAATGCCGCAATTTCAGGCGCGCTTGATCATTGGGCTGAATCGCCAAGGGGCAGGCTGGCCTTGATCATCGTGCTGGACCAGTTTCCGCACCATATACACCGTGATACACCGCAAGCATTTGCGCAGGATGCCAAGTCGCTTGCTCAAAGCATGGCAGCATTGGCAAGCGGCGAAGACAAGCCACTGACACCGATTGAACGTGTATTTTTGTATCTGCCGCTGGAACACGCAGAATCGGTGACCATGCAGGATTTATCCGTCGCGCAATATCAGCAACTCGCTACACAAGCGATGCCATCCGATCGGGCGTTGTTCGATAATTTTTTGGAGTATGCGCATAAGCATCGCGAAGTGGTGCTGCGTTTTGGGCGCTTCCCTCATCGCAATGACATATTAGGCCGACCCTCGTCGCCGGAAGAAATCGCCTTTTTAAAGCAGCCCGGCTCACGGTTCTAAGCTTGCCCATCAAGTAAACTACGGCACTTCTGCCCCGCAGTATCTATCCATCTGTATCTATCCATGTCGCGCAAAATCCTAGTCACCTCCGCACTACCGTATGCCAATGGCAGCATCCATCTTGGCCATCTCGTCGAATATATCCAGACTGACATCTGGGTGCGCTTTCAACAAATGCGCGGGCACGAATGCCGCTACGTGTGCGCCGACGACACGCACGGCACCGCGATCATGCTGCGCGCGGAAGCCGAGGGAATTACACCGCAACAATTGATCGACCGGGTGTGGCAAGAACACACGCAGGATTTCGCCGGGTTTCATATCAGCTTCGACCACTATTATTCGACGCACTCGGATGAGAACCGAGAGTTGGCTGCGACGATTTATACGCGTTTGCGCGACGCGGGTCTGATTGAAGTGAAGACCATCGCCCAGCTGTACGATCCGGTCAAAAATATGTTTTTGCCGGATCGTTTCATCAAAGGCGAATGCCCGAAATGTGGCGCGGCGGATCAGTACGGCGACAACTGCGAAGTGTGCGGCGCGACTTATGCGCCAACGGAACTGAAGAATCCGGTATCGGCCGTGTCGGGCGCGACACCTGTGCATAAAGACTCCGAACATTATTTTTTCAAGCTCGGGGCGTGTGAGGCCTTTCTACGCGAATGGACAACCTCGGGCAGCTTGCAACTCGAAGCCGCCAACAAAATGCAGGAGTGGTTTGCAGCAGGCCTGAACAACTGGGACATCAGCCGCGACGCGCCCTACTTCGGCTTTGAAATTCCGGATGCGCCGGGTAAATATTTCTACGTATGGCTGGATGCCCCGGTGGGCTATATGGCGAGCTTCGCCAAATATGCGGCCAGCAATGGGCTCGATTTTAATGAATGGTGGGATGCCGACTCGAAGACCGAGCTGGTGCATTTCATCGCCAAGGACATCCTGTATTTCCACGCGCTGTTCTGGCCCGCGATGCTGAAATATTCTGACCACCGCCTGCCGTCGAAGATATACGCGCACGGTTTTCTGACCGTGAACGGACAGAAAATGTCGAAATCGCGCGGCACCTTCATCACCGCGCAAAGCTATCTCGCGCAACAACTCAACCCCGAATGGCTACGCTATTACTACGCCGCAAAACTGAACGGCTCGATGGAAGACATCGATCTAAACCTTGACGATTTCATCGCGCGGGTGAACTCCGATCTGGTCGGCAAATTCATCAATATCGCTAGCCGTTGCGCAGGGTTTGTGCATAAGCACTTTGCTGGTCAATTACTGCCACTAACTAACCGACAGGCAGGAGGAATTGCTCAGAAGCGGTATATGGCCAAAATTGTGCCTCACGCAGACCTCGAGAGCGAGTTCACTTATAAATACCCCGCCTTCCAAGCTTTGCCTGAACCAATATTATTCACCACAATCCGTGGGTGGGCTGACACCATCGCGGACTACTACGAGCATAGAGACTTCGCTAGAGGATTAAAGCAAATTATGGAACTCGCGGACTTGGTTAACAGCTACGTCGACGAGGAAAAGCCTTGGATTCTTGCAAAGAATGATCGCCTTGCAGAACTTAATGAAGTTTGTATCGTGATGTTGAATGCCTTCAAGCTACTCACGATATATATCAAGCCAATATTGCCGAACCTCGCAGAGGCTGCGGAAAAGTTTCTTGGGATCGGAGCGCAGTCCTGGAGTGATGTCGACTCGCCGATCCTTCCGCGCCACCGTATTAGCAACTACGAGCACCTTATGACGCGCATCGAGGGCAAGCAGATTGAGGCCCTGCTCGCCGCCAACCGCGACTCCCTGGCACTCACTGCTCCTGCCGTCCCGGCGCCCGTCGCCAAGGAAGCCGAGTCGCCCCAACGCCACGCCCAACACCAACAGCACACCGAGGACAAGACGCAGCCGCTCGCCGAGACGATCAGCATCGACGACTTCAACAAGATCGACCTGCGCATCGCGCGCATCGCCAATGCCGAACACGTTGAAGGCGCAGACAAGTTGCTGCGGTTAACGCTCGACCTCGGCGAACTCGGTACGCGTCAGGTATTCGCCGGCATCAAGTCGGCCTATGCGCCGGAAGCGCTGGTGGGTCGGCTGACCGTGATGGTCGCCAATCTCGCGCCACGCAAAATGAAGTTTGGCCTGTCT
>JAYWDZ010000258.1:0-1608 GCA_043779595.1 Nitrosomonadales bacterium | reverse complement strand
CGGGCACGACACCGACTTACGGGTACACCGGCAGAGAACCGGACGCCACCGGCCTGACTTTCTACAGAGCCAGATATCAGCATCCCGGACTCGGGCGGTTTGTATCCAGAGACCCGATGGGGATGGCGGACAGCGTGAGTCCGTATGCCTATGTCCAAAACAACCCGATCAACCTGATTGATCCGATGGGGTTACTGGCGAGACTAAGCGGCACGCCAATGAAACCGGCTTATTGGGGGATGACGGCGGCGAATGGTGCAACCCTGTCCGCTGGAACCGCTGTACTCCCAGGTTCTGGCTCCTTGTCAGGTGTTGATCTGCTCGGCGCACTTCGTGGTGGCGTACTCTTGTTGCCATTGACCCTCACTGGTGATACCCAAAACTCTAAACCGTACAAATATATAACGTACACTCGGGAAAATCCAACCACAGGCCAAATCTACTCAGGCCGAAGTGGGGGTTACGGAGAGCCACAGGAAATTGCATTTAGGCGAGCAGCCGGGCAACCTCTTCTCAATGCAGAAGGATTCGCACGGCCTGTGGTAGATGCTGTATCAACCGACTATTCCGCAATACGGGGACGTGAGCAGCAACTAATAGATTATTTTGGTGGGGCGCAAAGTATTGGCGGGTCAACTCGAAATAAGATTAATGGGGTTGCCGATTTCAACGCATTCCGCGATATTTATATTCAAGATTCGATCCAGCAATTTGGCCCGTTACCTGACAATTCACCGAGCAGAGCCAGATTTGGAACCGTTACTACTCCAGGCACAACACCATGACAGAATCTAACTCAACAAAGATCGATGCCTTGGTCGCTGCTTATTTAAAACTAATAAATCTCATGAGGGTCAAGGGTGACACGCGACTTATTGCCTTTGCGGAGACCGCCACTAAATCACTAAAGCAATTGAGTGAAATGCGTACAGTTCAAGTTGATGCTAAAACTACACGCGCAATGATAAATGGACTCAAACAGGGTTTACGTGAGATGCCTAAGCTACTTTCTTCATTTTTTCCTGAGAGCCATTTACAGCTTGTACGTGAGTTTGAAGAATCCCTCGGTCAGAAGTTTTCAGACTTCTAATAATTAGACGAGCGACAACATGGGTGCATGGGGAATCGGAGTTTTTGACAATGATGATGCGACGGATTGGATAAACGAATTGGAAACCGCTAATGGTTCAGATGCGCTGAGTGAAGCGATTGAGGCCGTTATGAATGCTGGCGATTATCTCGAAGCACCTGAAGGATCGCGCCTGCTGTGTGCCTGCGAGGTTATCGCCACCCTTGGCGGTCAGACATCAACGGATTTGCCTGATGAGGTGCGCCAATGGGTGGGCAACCATAAAACGCTGGATGCCTCTGCGTTAATTCCCATAGCGTTACAGGCGATTGATCGTGTGCTTGGTGAGAACAGCGAACTAAATCAGCTTTGGAAAGAGGACGAAAATGGCTATTCCGTGTGGCGCGAAACAGTGCTTTCAGTCAAGAGTCGTCTACTAACCGTTGTCCCGTCCGCATGACCGAGAGACGTTTCCTACTTCCGTCGCGTCAATTTCTCCCCGTTTAACCGTCTTCAAATTTCTTTGCTCAATCTCATCC
>JAYWDZ010000257.1:0-1608 GCA_043779595.1 Nitrosomonadales bacterium | reverse complement strand
TGTTCGGGACGCTTGTCACAGATGATTTGCCGAACAGCGCTCTCTTGCGATTCGCTCAACATGCGTCCACTGCCCTGTTTCTTGCCGCGCGCAGCAGGCTTGAGTGCCGCCGCCCCCGTAGTCGAATAAGCGCTGATCGCAGCGTTCACGGCATACCAACTCAGGCCGCTGTGCTCAACAATTTGCATCACGCGCATCCCCTTGCGGTGCAGGCGGATGACTTGCTTTCGTCTCTCGTGCAGTACTTCGCGCGACTGCTTGCGGGCATCTTCTTTTTCCATGCGCACTAGACACGATCCATACTTTAAAGTTCAAGGATAATTCGTGCCGAGTCTATAGATGATGGGTTTGGGCCAGCGTGCATTGTGTTGGCTGGCGGGACGCCCCCGCCTTTGATGCTCCATGAAAGTGCGCTCCGCAACGATAGTAGTCCCTATAAACGGATGCCGTCTGAGATCAAGCTTTAAAGCATTGATGGGGTACGCTTCAATTGTCTTCTGCCTTGCCGAAAAATTTTACATTCCTAGCTTTGTATCTGCCCAAGAGAACATAACAAATTGGTTTTAATGTTAAAATATTTAGGCATGATTTCTGCTTAATGTTTAATGCTTAACGTGTCCGTAAAACGAACAGTTGCAGTTCGAGAGTTGAGTAGCACTTTAATTAGTAATTAGATAATTTCAGAATAACTGATAAGGAATATCATGTCGAAACGTTTAGTTTTAGCTGCCACATTCGCCCTGAGCGCAATTGGCTCTGCCGTTCAGGCCGCGCCGATTCAGGTGTTCAATACTGATTTCAATGGCGCGTTGCCCAGCGATATTGCTCCAGGTAGCGCCACACTAACGGGTGTACAGGGATACTCGGGTCTCGGACCGGTAGGTAACCAGTTTAGTGGAAACTTTCTGCGCAGTGCCACCGGTAACACTGTGACATTGTCACTGGCAGGATTACCCGCCCATGACACAATTAGCCTCGAATTCTTGTTCGCCGCGATCGACTCACTCGATGGAACCGGGACTTTTCCGGCGGGTGACTTCTTCAAAATTGTGTTCGACGGTGTAACGCTTTTTAGCGAATCGTTCGCCAACGCATCACCCTCACAGATTCAGAGTTACGTTTCACCTGCGGGCGTGGAACTTGCACGCCATATTGACCTCGGGTTTAGCGGTCCGGGTAGCTTTTACACAGACAGTGCTTACAACTTCGGCGCTGATCCCCTCTTCGCAAATTTTGCGCACACAGGTTCAACTGCGACGATCGACTTTTTCATGTTCGGCCCGGGTAATCAAAGTCTCGAGGATGAATCGTGGGCGATGGACAACCTGCGCGTGAGCGTCACCACAATAGACAGAACAGCCACGGTGCCGGAACCGGCTTCATTGGCGCTTTTAGGTATTGGCCTTGCCGGTTTAGGGGCTATGCGTCGCCGTAAGACGACGTGATTAATATCATTACACGCAAGCCGGCACCTATGGTGTCGGCTTTTTTGTGCTTGATTCGATTAGCTAAATGGCACTTCTATAAATCCCCCAATTCAGGCACGCTTTTACCATGCAAAACAGCCTATTTGACCTTGAGAAGCGTTACGCCAATTTGAGCGAAGCG
>JAYWDZ010000256.1:0-4185 GCA_043779595.1 Nitrosomonadales bacterium | reverse complement strand
CCGGATGCTACTGGGCTGACGTTCTATAGAGCACGTTACTACCACTCAGGGATCGGCAGGTTCGCCAGCCGTGATCCGATGGGGATGGCGGATGCGGTTAGCGGCTATGCGTATGTGAGGAATAACCCCATTAACATGATTGATCCGCTGGGGTTGGGAGCGATAGACCCGAGCATTCTGGGAACTCTCGGCAGCCTTACCTTCATGGATTACAGCGCGCCCACCGGGCAAGCGCTTGGGGCATTTAGTGCCGGGTTGCAGGGAGTGAAATTAGCTGCAACCGACAACAATGCCATCATCTATAAGCGCACTGGCCCCAGTGGTGAGTGTTATGTCGGTAGCTCATGCAGTCAAGATAGATATAACCAACGTCAAGGCGAACACGATAAAAAAACCGGACGAACTAATTCGTATGAGATTCTTGATGAAAAAGTTCCTGCAGATCAAAGACGTTTGATTGAAGAACAACGCATCCGCGAAAACGGCGGGCCAAGCAAGCAGGGCGGTACCCTCGAGAATAAACGCTATGAAATGAATGACCCCGAGTTTCAAAAAAGGGGCGGCACCACTCCTAAGCCTACTAGCCCCGCTCCTAGGCCTAGGAGCCCTAGAGCCCTAGGCGTTAGATTACCCGGGTTACTCATGATTCCAGGGTTAATACTTGAATTCCAGGAATTTGATAGGATGATGAATGATCCTTGCTATCAAAATCCCTATTGTGCCTAATTAAATAATGAGACATCCGGCGACTATGACTACGACAAAGTCTTCCTCCCCTCGACCCCGCAAGAAAACCGAGATTAAAGTTGGCGACGTGCTGTTGCTTCCGCAATCCAATGGTAAACACACCTTAGCCTATGTGTTGGGACTATGGCCAAACATGGCATCGGTAATGAGCATAGCGCTCCTTTCTAATGAGGTATCAGCGGACTCGTTCACCAGCGAGTATCTGGCTAGTCTTGTTTCCAACGAGATGCAGCAACGGCATCTTATGGCGGTCATATCTACTACGACCGGTACGGCGGAGTGTGGCGATTGGCCAAAAATTGGTACGGTTCCTGGGATTGATGTTGATGACTTACTTCCCTTAAAACCCTTTAAAACTGGTTCCTTAGTTGGCGGCAAGTATGAAGGTGCGCCGCTAGTCGAAGGCTTGGTCGAGGCATATAGAGGACTGGTTGCATGGGAGACTATATTGCCTGGTCGCCCAGGGTATCTGGAGAGCCTGGTATATGACTCATCAGCCACCGTGGGTGAAGCACAATAAAATGCAGAGGAGATAAAGCAGCTATGGGCGCATGGGGTATAGGAACATTCGAGAACGACGATGCAGTGGAGTGGCTGGATGAATTACAGGCATCTGCGGACCACGCAGTGCTGCAAAGCGCATTTGAAGGAACTGAGAATGGTGATGAATATCTAGAAGCTCCACAGGGTATTCACATTTTATGCGCTGGCGAAATCATCGCCGCCCTTCAAGGCCAGTCGGCATCCGATTTACCAGAAGAGGCCCGAGATTGGGTACAAGAACATAAATCGCTTGATGTTTCCTCGCTCATTCCCATTGCGATCAGAAAAATTGACCAGGTGCTTGATACCGGTAGTGAGCTCCGTGAATTGTGGCAAGAAAATGAAGCCGACTTTCCGGCGTGGAGTGAAAGTGTATCGTCGCTTCAGGCTCGATTAAGCCTCACGTAATCTTCCAGCGGTAGAGTTGGCAATCCGACTTGATGCCCGTCTGTATACGCCCTGAACACATCAGTTGCTAGCTATAAGTAGATGTGCGATATCTCGCAATTTCCCTCGTGTTTAGGTCTCCATTTTATTGGTTAGCCCAGCCATGCATAAATATCTCTCCATTCGTTTAGGTAGGTTGCCCATCATTGCCTTATTGCTGGGTGCGCCTAACAACGTCACCGCCATCGAACCGGCCGGAGCGCCAGTAGCTATTGAAAAATTAAAAGAATACAACACAGTACTTACCCGGATGCGTGAAGAATATGTCGACGTACTTGATGACAACATGCTGATAGAAGCAAGTATTAAAGGGATGGTTAACAGAATTGACCCCGATGGAGAGTATTTAGACCCCGAGGCTTTTAAAGAGTTATCAGGGGAAGCCTGGAAAAACATGGCGTCAGTCGGACTGGAAATAGGAAGGGAAGATGGATGGCTGAAAGTGGTAGCACCTTTAGACGACTCACCCGCGTATTACGCAGACATACGCAGCGGCGACTTGATTGTAGAAATCGATCACGTGTATGTCAAAAATATGACTCTAACTGAAGGTGTATCGCGCTTGCGCGGTAAGCCAAATACAAAGGTAACTGTCAGGGCGTATCCGTAATTTTGTGTGCAAGGCGGTTTGAAGTTTCATTGCGTGCTACGTGATTTTACGCCACACGTTTCGTAAAGCGATCACCGAACTGGATGGCGAATTGCGTCATCGCGGCTTTCCAGTGAAACACTGGCTTCGTCCATTCCTTCGTGATATTTCTCAGCGCCAGCCAGATCAGTTTCGTTGCTGCCTCGTCGTTGGGGAAGTGTCCACGCGTCTTGATGATTTTGCGGATGCGCGCGTTGACTGATTCGATGGCATTGGTGGTGTAAATCACCCGCCTAATCTCGGGCGGGAACGCGAAGAACGGCGTGACATACTCCCACGCCCGCCGCCACGATGCGGCCACATGCGGCAGCTTCGCTCCCCACTCGGACACATAGCGCGAGGTCGCCACATCTTGCTCGAATGCCGTCAGCGCAGCCTCTGCCGCTTCTGCATTTATCGCGGTGTAGATCGGGCGTAGTGCGGCTGCCACGGATTTGCGATCCTTCCAGCTCGCGTAGTCCAGACTGTTGCGGATCAGATGCACGATGCAGGTTTGCAGGACGGCCTCCGGGTACGCCGCTGCGAGCGACTCTGGAATACCTTTCAGTCCATCAGAGACGGCGATCAGCACGTCCTCCACGCCGCGCGTCTTCAAGTCGTTGAAGACCTTGAGCCAGAACTTTGCGCCCTCGGTGTGCTCGATCCACAGCCCGAGAATATCGCGGCTGCCATCGGGCAGGATACCCAGTGCAAGATACACGGCCTTGTTCCTGACCAGGTCCTCGTCGCGTATTTTGACGCGCAACGCGTCGAAGAAGATCACCGGATACATCGACTCCAGCGGGCGCGCCTGCCAGGCGGCGACTTCCGCCATGACTTCGTCGGTCACGGTGCTGATAAAGTCGGGCGACACTTCGACGCGATACATCTCGGTCAGATGTGCGCGGATGTCCCGCACGCTCATGCCGCGTGCGTACATCGACAGGATCACATCGTCGAAGCCTTCGTAGCGACGGCCATGCTTGGGCACGATCAGCGGCTCGAATGCGCCGCTGCGGTCGCGCGGGATGTCAATCCTGAGCGGGCCGGTGTCGGTGAGCAGCGTCTTGGCGCTGCTGCCGTTGCGATGGTTAGCTGCTTCTGGGGGCTTGTCCTCGCCCGGCGCGTAGCCCAGGTGCAGGCTCATCTCGGCATTCAACGCGCGCTCGATGATCGCACGCTTCAGGCGTGCCGTGAGGTCGTTGACCTCGCTGCCGGTCATCGGTGCGCTGACCAGTGCGTCAAGCGCGGCCTGCATCTCAGGCGTTAACGCAGGCGCATTGCGCGCATCGATAATGGATTGCTGAACCATGCTCAGCTTCTTCGGTTTGGTTTGCTGCTCGGGCATATCTCGTTCCTTTCTCGAACGGTTGAATATGCCTTACACACAAAAATTCTGACAGGCTCAAGGGACCAAGCTCACATTATTTCAACTCATGAAAAGCGCATCCCGTAGGGTGTCAATAAACAAAGAGCATTGGGCCCTTCAGGGCAAAAGCGCCGGATGTATGAAGCCTAAATAGTAACCACAAAACGTCCAGTTCTCCCCGCTTTGGTTTTGACCTCCCCTTTCAGTCCCGCCGAAGTCTGAGTCTGCCGGGCGGATCAGCGGCGAAGGTGTTTGAGGCCTGCTCTCCTTAAACATCAATAAAAGCAGGCCGAGTTTTTCGACGCCCGCCCGGCAGATTCAGGCTTCGGGAATTCGGGGATGTAGGGTCGCCTTTTCCTAGTTTACTTTTATTGTCTTTTGAGTAAGCCCTCCATGTCAGGCTAGATGTCGCCTCCATTGATTCAATAAAAAAGTGGAGGGCGGAAGTAGG
>JAYWDZ010000255.1:0-4194 GCA_043779595.1 Nitrosomonadales bacterium | reverse complement strand
GTTCGCCAGCATTGTGCGCAACCGGCAACCGGGCGCGGTCATCGTCGGTTCGCACGTCGCCAAAACCACCGCGCAGCTTTCCGTTTTATTGAAGCAACGCGGCGTAGTGGGCTTGCCGCTCGACGTCAGCCGTCTGCCCGAAGCGCGCGCCGCCGTGGTGGACGAACTCGCAGCGAGCATCGCCCACGCCCACATGCGCGGCCTCACGCCGGTCGTGTTCACCAGCCGGGCCGAGCGGCAGTTCGCCAGCGTGGCCGATCGATTGCAGTTTGGCGAAGCGGTGTCCGGCACGCTGATGGACGTGGTGCGGCGTTTGCCGACGACGCTAGGCTTTCTGATCAGCAAAGGCGGCATCACCTCCAACGACGTGCTGTCTACCGGACTCGCGCTCACTGCCTCGCGCGTGCTCGGCCAAATCCTGCCCGGCGTCACCGTGGTCACGACGCCGCCAGACCATCCGCGCCTGCCTGATCTGCCGGTGGTGATTTTCCCTGGCAACGTCGGCGGCGACGACGCGCTGGCAGAGGCCTATCGGCGCCTGGCACCGTGACAGCTACGGTGTGCGGTGACGCTACCGGAGTCTACAGTGCCGAAGGCTCGTGATGAGCTGAAGTGATTCCTGGGGGGCCACAACTGCCCTTAATAAACTCGGCGAGCCACTCCAACACCGCACGCACCCGCGCCACCTGCCGTAAGTCCTGGTGCACGACCAGCCAGATGGGTTTCGAGGGCAAGGCCTCCGTCTCAAGCACCTGTTGCAGTTGGGAGGATCGCTGCGCCAGGACGTGAGGCAGCACGGCCAGTCCCAGTGCTGCGTCGGCGGCCGCTTGCCGGGTAAAAGTATCGTCGCTGCGAAGAATAAAGCGGGCATCGCCTGCCAACGCCTCCAGCCAGCGGTTCTCTTCAAGCTGGCGCAGTTGCGCTCCGTAGCCAATAAAAAGATGGCGCGGCAAGTCGGTCGTCTTTTCTGGCGCGCCATGCCGTTGCAGATATGACGCAGCCCCGTAAAGCCCAAACGCCATTGTCCCAATACGCCGCACCACCAGCTCCCCAGCGGCGGGCCGATACAAGCGTATCGCCACATCGGCCTCACCATGCGTCAAATCTGCACTGGAGGCGGAGGGCTGCAAGACTACGTCCAGGTGCGGATAACGCTGATGGAACGCGGGCAGGCCCGTGGCAACGAGATGCACCGCCAAACCGAGGGGTGCGGCGATCCGCACACTGCCGCGAATTTCCGTGCTCTCCAACCCACTCGCCCGCTGCAGCGTGGCTGCGGCTTCGTCCATGGCCTCGGCTGCCTGCATGATCTGTCGGCCTTCTTCAGTCAACGTCAGCCCTTGCGCGTGGCGTTGAAACAAGCGGACCCCCAGGCGTTTTTCCAGGCTGTCGATACGCCGCCCCACCGTCGGCTGGTGACTGCCTAGGTGGCGGCTGGCCGCAGCCAGGCTGCCGGTGCGTGCCGCAGCGAGAAAGTAGCGGATATCGTCCCAATCCATAATATTCATTTCCGTATAGAAGAAATGCAAAAATCAGCCTATGCAATGCATATTTGAATTCCCTATCATAGACGTACCTTTGATATCAACATAACTCGGGAAGAACAAAATGCCGTCTACACACAGGGTCGACCATAGCGCAATCAAGATAGGGCAACTGCTTGCCATCGCCGTGCTGCTAGCCGCTTACGTGCTGGATCGGTGGGAGCCGGTTGCGGTCCTCGCGGGGGTTTTTCTCATCACCAGCGTGTTCTTTGAATGGGGGCCGTTTGCTCTCTTATATCGCTTACTGCTGAAACCGCTTGGCCTGGTTAAACCGGACCTGCGGGCGGACAATTTGCAACCTCATCGTTTCGGCCAGGCGATCGGCGCTATCAGCGCAGGCTTGGCGGCGTTAGCCTTGTACTTCAACTACGCTACATTGGGCTGGGTGCTGGTCTGGGTGCTGATTGCGCTGACCGGGATATCGTTTATGGGGTGGTGTATCGGTTGTTTCCTCTATTACCAGATCAACCGGTTCGGGCTGGGCGGATTTTTCGGTCATACCCCCACAGACAAGCAGGTGGTTTTAGGCGCTCGGCCCCGTCGCATCATCGACTGAAATATGATCGAAATGGAACGGCTAGGCTGGACAGTAACGATCTTTGCTTTTGTATGGCTCGCCAGCCAGTGCTTTCGTCTTTACCAACGCCGCAGATTGCGTGCGATCCACAATTTGCCAACCGAGGGACAGATAAGCCTGATGGTTATCGTTTCGTCGCGCTGTGCTGTCTGCCCTGCACAAAAGAAAGTCATTGTCTGCCTGTGTAGGCTATATCCATTGCTGCGAGTGGTGATCATTGATGCGGACACGCAGCCGACGCAAGCCCGTGCGCTTGGCGTTATGACTGTTCCAAGCACCCTTGTACAAGCGCCTGACGGCAGGATAGTGCAGGTCAACCATGGCTTCATGGCACTTGAGCCTTTGGTCCGGCAGATGAACGCGTTGTTGCGGGTATGAACCCATAGCCTGCCTGTGTCTCGATTGGGGAATCCCCTTTTCGTGGCAGAGGCCTATCGGCGCCTCGCGCGCCCCTCGCCGCAGCAGACCCACCCGGCTACACTGGCGGCCTGATTTAAATACCGCCCCCAACGATGCTTAGTCCCGCCTTTATTTCACAGTTGCGCCGCCTGCTCCCGCCGCACAGCCTGCTGGATGCGCGCGAGGATCGCGTGCCGTTCGAGTCCGACGGCCTGTCGTCGTATCGCAATGTGCCCGATCTGGTAGCGCTGCCGGAAAACGAGGAGCAGGTCGCCGCGATTTTGCGCCTGTGTCATACACACAAAATTGCGGTTGTCGCACGCGGCGCCGGGACCGGGCTTGCGGCAGGCGCGCTGCCGATCGATGGCGCGGTGCTGTTGGTGCTGTCCAAACTTAATCGCATCAAACACCTGGACCCGCTGGCACGCATCGCAGTGGTCGAACCGGGCGTGCGCAATCTGGCGATTTCAGAAGCCGCCGCGCCGCACAATCTTTACTACGCGCCCGATCCGTCGTCGCAAATCGCCTGTTCGATTGGCGGCAACGTGGCCGAAAATTCCGGCGGGGTGCATTGTTTGAAATACGGGCTGACGGTGCATAACATTCTCAAACTACGCGCGTGGACCATCGCCGGGGAACTGCTTGAAATTGGCAGCGACGCGCTCGACAGCGCAGGCTACGATTTGCTCGCACTGATGACCGGCTCCGAAGGCATGCTCGCCGTCATCACCGAAGTCACTGTGAAACTGCTGCCGCGTCCGCAGCGCGCGCAGGTGGTGCTGGCCGCGTTCGACGATGTCGCCAAGGCGGGCGCAGCGGTCGGCAATATCATCGCCGCGGGCGTGATCCCGGCCGGGCTGGAGATGATGGACCGGCTGGCGATCCGCGCAGCGGAAGACTTTGTGCATGCGGGCTATCCGCTCGATTGCGAAGCACTGTTGCTGTGCGAAGTGGATGGCGTGAACGAAGAGGTGTCGGACGATATTTTGACTGTCCATGCGGTACTGGCCGCATCCGGCGCGACCGAAATCCGCACCGCAGAAAATGAAGCGCAGCGGCTCAAATTTTGGGCCGGGCGCAAAGCGGCCTTCCCCGCAGTGGGGCGACTCGCACCCGACTATTACTGCATGGACGGCACCATTCCGCGCGCACAATTGCCACATGTATTGCAACGGATAAGTGCAATGAGCGCGGAATACGGCTTGCCTGTCGCGAATGTGTTTCACGCTGGGGACGGCAATCTGCATCCGTTGATTTTGTTTGATGCGAACCGCCCTGGTGAACTCCATCAAGCCGAGGAGTTCGGCGGCCGGATACTTGAACTGTGCGTCGCAGTCGGCGGGACTATTACCGGCGAGCACGGCGTGGGCATCGAAAAAATCAAGCAGATGTGTAATCAGTTTGCTGGGCCCGAACTCACACGTTTTCATCAAATAAAAGCGGCGTTTGATCCTGAGACCTTGCTCAATCCCGGTAAAGCCGTTCCCGAACTCCACCGCTGCGCCGAGTGGGGCGCAATGCACATCAGCGGAGGAGCATTACCGCATCCCGAATTGCCAAGATTTTGAGCTTCTCTTTAGGGCACTTCTATAAATCCCATTAAATTTCATCCCACCGTCATCGAATCATTTTTTGATGACATTCTTGCGAGACTCGTGATTTCTACAGTGGTTT
>JAYWDZ010000254.1:0-27931 GCA_043779595.1 Nitrosomonadales bacterium | reverse complement strand
CCACGGTGTTGGTAAAAGGCTCACGTTTTATGCAAATGGAACGGGTGGTGATGAGCTTTGTAGCGCAGGACTTTGAGGAGATGCACTGATGCTGCTTTGGCTATTTCAAACCCTGGGTCTGGATGTGCGCGCGTTCAATGTATTCAGCTACATCACCTTGCGCGCGGTGCTGGCAACACTGACTTCCCTGATCATTTCGTTCATCGTGGGGCCTGCGGTGATCCGCAAACTGACCGCGCTCAAAATCGGTCAATCGGTGCGCAACGACGGTCCCCAGTCGCATTTGATCAAAGCCGGTACGCCGACCATGGGTGGCGTGCTGATCATTGTCTCGGTCACCTTCACCACTTTGCTGTGGGCGGATTTAACCAACAAGTATGTGTGGGTGTCGCTCGCCACGCTGGTGGGTTTTGGTGCGATTGGATGGGTAGACGACTGGCGCAAAGTGGTTGAGAAAAATTCCAAAGGATTGCCCTCACGCTGGAAATATTTCTGGCAATCGGCCATCGGCCTGGGCGTAGCGGCCTATCTGGTGAGCACGGCTACGCTGCCCGCGCAGACCGAATTGATTATCCCTTTCCTTAAAAGTGAAACTTTGTACATGTCAGTAGCCGCCTTTGTTGCGCTGACCTATTTTGTGATCGTCGGATCGAGCAATGCAGTCAATCTGACCGATGGGCTCGACGGCCTGGCGATTTTGCCGACCGTGATGGTTGCCAGCGCGCTCGCAATCTTTGCATATGTCGCAGGTAACGCGGTGTTCTCCAAATATCTGGGGCTGCCGCATATCCCCGGTGCCGGCGAGCTTGCGATATTTTGTGCGGCGATGGCCGGTGCGGGCTTGGCATTCCTGTGGTTTAACGCGTATCCCGCGGAAGTCTTCATGGGCGATGTCGGTGCGCTGGCGTTGGGCGCCGCACTCGGCGTGGTTGCGGTGATCGTGCGGCAGGAAATTATCTTCTTCATTATGTGCGGCGTGTTTGTGGTCGAAACTTTGTCGGTGATGGTGCAAGTGGCCTCGTTCAAGCTGACCGGCAAACGCGTTTTTCGCATGGCACCGATTCACCATCATTACGAACTCGCGGGATGGAAAGAAAACCAGGTGGTAGTGCGGTTCTGGATTATTTCGATGATGTTGGTGTTGATTGGTTTGGCGAGCTTGAAACTGCGATAAACAAATGCATGCATTCCCACGCATTCTCAATGGTTTGATTTAACGACGATGAATTACGACAGACTTAATCTTGCAGGTCGCAATATTGTGGTGCTGGGGCTCGGCGATACGGGCTTGTCCGCAGTACGTTGGCTCGCGGCGCGGGGCGCTAAAGTCTCCGCTGCCGATACGCGCAATAATCCTCCGCAAGCTGAGCGGTTGCGCGCGTTGCTGCCCGAAGTGCCCGTACATATTGGCCCGTTTTCTTCCGCGCTACTGCAGACGGCCGACATGCTGGTAGTGAGCCCGGGGCTCGCATTAAGCGAACCGGTTATCGCCGATGCTGTGGCCAGCGGCATTGAAACGGTAGGCGACGTCGAGCTGTTTGCACGCGCGATTCATGCGCTCAACACCGAACGCGAACACCCGATGAAATTGATCGCGATTACTGGCAGCAATGGCAAAAGCACGGTCACGGCCATGTGCGGCGATATGTGTCGGATGACCAAGCTGCAAACCTGCGTGGTCGGTAATATTGGTCTGCCTGTGCTGGAAGCCTTGCTCGAAGTAGAGCGCGGAAATGTAGGCGCGCCCGATGTGTGGGTGGTTGAACTCTCCAGCTTTCAATTGGAGACCACGTCCAGTCTCAATGCAGATGCGGCAACCGTGCTCAATGTGTCGGAAGATCATATGGATCGCTATCCCGACCTCGCCGCCTATGCTGCGGCGAAAGCGCGCGTCTTTCATGGCAACGGCATTCAGGTGTTGAATCGCGATGACGCGCACTCGCTTGCGATGCGCTTGCCCGGTCGCAGCTTTGTCACGTTTGGGCTGGGTAGCCCGAATGATGACAACCTAGGTATTTGCGACGATGAACTCTGTCATGGGGATGACATGCTGATGCCGATCAGCGCATTGCCCGTTACCGGCCTGCACAATGTGATGAATGCGCTAGCGGCGTTGGCGCTAACTCGCGCCATTGGCTGCCCGGCGGATGCTGCCTTGCGGGGGTTGGTGCATTTTCAGGGCTTGCCACACCGGGTTGAAAAAATTGCGGTCATCAACGACGTGACGTATTACGACGACTCGAAAGGCACGAACGTCGGTGCCACCGAAGCCGCTTTATACGGCATGGGCGAGCAAAAGGTAGTCGTAATTTTAGGCGGCGAAGGCAAAGATCAGGATTTCACCCCATTACGCGCGGCAGTCGAGTCCAATGCGCGCGCAGTCATTTTAATCGGACGTGACGCGCCACTGATTCGCGACGCGTTAAACGGCTCAGCAGTGCCGATTGAAACCGTGACCAGCCTCGACGAAGCGGTTGGATTGGCCCATCAACAGGCTTTGCCCGGTGATGCGGTGTTGTTGTCACCCGCGTGCGCCAGCTTCGATATGTTCCGCAACTACGTGCATCGCGCTGAGGTTTTTATCGCCGCCGTGCATAAACTCGCGCTTGAGCAGGCGACCGACTAATGCTCTACACCGCCCGCGCCCCGAAGGCCACCACCGAGCTGGATTTCACGCTGCTCTGGTTGGCGCTTGGGCTGCTGTGCACGGGGCTCGTGATGGTGTATTCCGCGTCGATTGCCACGGCGGAAGCGGCCCGATACACCGGCCACAATGGTTATTACTATTTGATTCGCCAGAGCTTGTTTATAGGCGTCGGATTATCGGTGGGCGCAGCGGCTTTTCAGGTGCCAATGCGTGCGTGGAAAACGGCCGCGCCGTATCTTTTTCTGGCCGGTTTACTGTTGCTGATCGTGGTGTTGATCCCCGGCATAGGTCGCGACGTGAACGGTAGCCGCCGCTGGATTCCATTGGGTTTCGCCAATCTGCAGCCATCCGAATTGATGAAGTTTCTGGCCGTGCTCTACGCCGCCGACTACACCACGCGCAAAGCCGCGTTCATGGATAACTTCAAAAAAGGGTTTATGCCGATGGCTGGCGTAATGATGCTGGTCGGTGGCTTGTTACTGCGTGAACCCGACTTCGGCGCGTTTGTGGTGATTGTCGCGATTGCGATGGGCATCCTGTTTTTGGGTGGGCTCAACTGGAAAGTGTTTGCCGCACTGGTCTCGGTGCTGATGGTGGGTTTTGTGATTTTGATCTGGTCGTCGCCGTATCGCTTGCAGCGCGTCCTCGGGTTTATGGATCCATTTGCGGACGCCTACGGCAAGGGCTATCAACTGTCACACGCATTGATCGCATTTGGGCGCGGCGAGTGGCTGGGCTTAGGGCTCGGCGGCAGTATCGAAAAACTCTTTTACCTGCCAGAAGCGCACACCGATTTTTTACTCGCAGTGATCGCTGAGGAGCTGGGCTTTGTTGGCGTGGCCGCGGTGATTGGGCTATTTGCGTGGCTCATTATCAAAACCTTCATGATCGGTCACCGCGCAGCGCAACTGGAGCGCAACTTTAGCGCGCTGGTAGCGCAAGGCATCGGCATCTGGCTCGGCGTGCAAGCGCTGATCAACATGGGCGTGAATGTCGGCCTGCTGCCCACTAAAGGATTGACCCTGCCTTTCCTGTCGTTTGGCGGCAGCGGCATTGTGGTGAATTGTTTGGCGATAGGCGTGCTGCTGCGCATCGATTGGGAGTTGCGGCAAATGATGAAGGGGAAAACGTTTTGACAACGCTAATCCGCTTCAATGCAGAGGGTTTCTGCACATGATGACCGCAAAACCCACATTAATGGTCATGGCTGGCGGGACCGGGGGTCACGTTTACCCGGCCTTGGCAGTAGCGCTGGAATTGCGCGCCCGCGGCTGGAATATTTTTTGGCTCGGCACCCGCGCCGGACTCGAAGCGCGCGTAGTACCGCAACATCATATCGAGATCGTTTGGGTGGCGATGTCCGGCCTGCGCGGCAACGGTATCTTGCGCTGGGCCTTGCTGCCTTATGCATTGTTGGGCGCGTTCTGGCAGTCCGCGACCGCGATTCGAAATCGGCGACCCGATGTTGTACTGGGCATGGGCGGTTATACCGCTTTCCCGGGCGGCATGATGGCGAATCTTTTAAACAAGCCCTTGGTAGTGCACGAACAAAACGCGGTGGCGGGATTGACCAACCGCGTATTGGCGTGTGTGGCGGACCGGGTGTTGACCGCATTTCCGCAAGCATTCAAGAGCAAAAAAGACAAACCCATTCCGTGCGGCAAGACTGCGAGCGAATGGGTCGGCAACCCGGTGCGTGCGGATATCACGCCTGCGACCGATAGAGACGCACAGCGCAGTGGCCCCTTGCGCATGCTGGTAGTCGGCGGCAGCCTGGGCGCGACCGCACTGAATACGCTAATCCCGCAAGCGCTGGCGCTGTTGCCGCTCGCGCAACGGCCTACGGTGGTGCACCAGTCCGGCACGCGCCATGTGAATACACTGCGCGCCAATTACGCCGCGGCGGGCGTGGCAGCTGACGTACGCGATTACATTGAAGACATGGCCGTTGCTTATCAAGGCTGCGACTTTGCGGTGTGTCGCGCAGGCGCGATGACGGTAGCCGAACTGGCCTGCGCAGGCGTACCCGCCGTGTTGGTGCCCTACCCTTCCGCAGTCGATGATCATCAGACCGGCAATGCCGAATTTTTAAGCACAGGCGGCGCAGCCTGGTTAATCCAGCAAAAAGATTTAAGTGCGGAGGGCTTGTCTCAGCTCATCGCTGGACTCGACCGCAATGTGCTGTCGGTGATGTCAGCCAAAGCGCGTGCGCTAGCCAAACCGGACGCCACGCAACGCGTTGCCGATATTTGCGAGGCCTTGGTGCGATGAGACACGCAGTTAAACATCTTCACTTTGTTGGCATGGTCGCCGCGAGCAGCGAGCAGGGCTCCCGCTTGCGGGATGCGAGCGCCCGCGAGGGGCGCCAGATGCCGACGTACAAGGCGCAGGCAGAAAAGGTGCACGCATGAGGCACGCAGTTAAACATCTCCACTTCGTCGGCATCGGCGGCACCGGCATGAGCGGCATTGCCGAGGTACTGCTGAATCTGAACTACATCGTGTCGGGTTCCGACTTGGCGGATAACGCGGTGACGCGGCGCTTAGCCCGCTTGGGTGCCAGCATCCAGCATAGCCACGTCGCTGAAAACATCGCGGGCGCGGATGCAGTGGTGGTATCGACGGCAGTGGCGAGCGATAACCCTGAAGTAATCGCCGCGCGCGAGAACAAAATCCCGGTGGTGCCGCGCGCGATCATGCTGGCCGAATTGATGCGCATGCGTCAGGGCATTGCGGTGGCGGGCACGCACGGCAAAACCACCACCACTAGTCTCGTCGCCAGCATTCTGGGTGAAGCGGGCATGGACCCCACGTTTGTGATTGGCGGCAAGCTAATGGCCGCGGGGGCAAATGCGCGGCTTGGGCAAGGCGACTTTTTGGTTGCGGAAGCCGACGAATCCGATGCGTCGTTTTTGTATTTAACGCCAGTGATTGCGATCGTGACCAATATCGACGCCGATCACATGGACACCTACGATCACGATTTTGAAAAGTTGAAACAGGCGTTTGTGTATTTCTGCCAGCGTTTGCCGTTCTACGGCATGGCAGTGTTGTGCGTCGACGACCCCAATGTGCGCGCGATTCTGCCGCAGATCACCAAGCCGATGACGACCTATGGCTTTGATGAAACTGCCCAGGTGCGCGCGGTGGACGCCCGCTTCGACAATGGGCAAATGCGCTTTCGGGTGCTGCGCGAGGGCCTCACCGATCTAGAGGTGATGCTGAATCATCCCGGCATGCATAACGTGCTCAATGCGCTGGCGGCCATTGCAGTGGCGACCGAAGTTGGCGCAGCGGATGCGCCTATCGTCAAAGCGCTGGCCGAGTTTCATGGCGTCGGGCGGCGCTTTGAATGCCACGGCGAATTGCCTGCCAAAGACGGGGGCACCTTCCAACTGGTCGATGATTACGGCCATCACCCGGCCGAGATGGCGGCCACATTGGCCGCGGCGCGCGGGGCGTTTTTGGGGCGACGTTTGCTGCTGGTATTTCAGCCGCATCGCTACACCCGCACGCGCGATTGCTTTGAAGATTTTGTGCGCATTCTGTCGCAAACCGATGCGCTGGTGCTCACCGAAGTGTATCCCGCTGGCGAAACGCCAATTGTCGCTGCCGACGGTCGCGCACTCGCGCGTGCGGTACGCGTCGTGGGGCAAGTTGAACCGGTTTTTGTCGAGCACGTGGCCGAATTGCCCGCGACTGTGATCGAGCTGATACGCGGCGGCGATGTGGTGCTGGTGATGGGCGCAGGCAGCATCGGCCAAGTCGCGGCACGTATCGCGGAGGGCGTGACGTATGCGCCATGACTACCGGATGAGTGCAGACGAAACGGCAGGCGGCGGCCATGCCGCCACAACGTTCAGCACAGACAACGGTGCGGGTTTGCGCGGTCGCTTCCTGCATAACGAGCCGATGAAAAAGCATGTGTCCTGGCGCGCGGGAGGCTTGGCACAACGCGTGTACATCCCCGCTGATCTGGAAGATTTATCGTGGCTGGTGCGCTCGCTGCCCGCGGATGAATCGATTCATATGCTGGGTTTGGGCAGCAATCTTTTAGTTCGCGATGGCGGCATTCAGGGTGTCACCATTATGCTGCATGGCGCACTCAAAAAACTGGCGATTGAAAGTCGGGTGCAAGGCTTACCTGCGGGCGATGTGAATACGCTGCTGGTCTATGCCCAAGCCGGAGTCGCCGCGCCGAAGCTGGCCCGTTTTTGCGCGAATCAAAATCTTGTCAGCGGCGAATTCTGGGCCGGCATTCCGGGCACCGTGGGCGGGGCGCTCGCGATGAATGCGGGCTGTTATGGCCACGAAACCTGGGGGAAAGTGGCTCAGGTGTTAACGCTTAATCGACACGGCCAACTGAATGAGCGCCGCCCTGACGACTATGTCACCGGGTATCGTCATGTAGTGTTACGCGCGGCCCTCCCCATGGGAGACCATGCTGGACGGCCCACGTCCCAGCCGATAGAAGAATGGTTTATCGGTGCCTGGTTTCGCTTACCCAAGGGCGATGGTTTGGCCTCACGCGCGACCATCAAGACTTTGTTGCAACAGCGTATCGCTACGCAGCCGCTGCAATTGCCCAATGCCGGATCGGTGTTCCGCAATCCACCGCACGATTTTGCAGCGCGACTGATAGAGTCGTGCGGGCTCAAGGGCCATCGCATCGGCGACGCCCAAGTGTCAACCAAACACGCCAACTTCATTGTCAATCTCGGCGCTGCGACCGCGGGCGAGATTGAGCGCCTGATCGAGCACGTCGAAACCGTGGTGGAAGCACGCACCAATGTGCGACTGCTGCGTGAAGTGCGCATCATAGGAGAACGCATTTAATGGCCATCGATGCAAAACGTTTGGGTAAGGTCGCGGTGATGCTGGGCGGCACCTCGGCGGAGCGTCCGGTTTCATTGAATAGTGGCGGCGCCGTACTCGCGGCGCTGACCCGGCTGGGCGTGGATGCGCATGCATTCGACCCGGCACGGCTTAATTTAAGCGACCTCGCCGCCGGCGAATTTGACCGTGTGTTCATCAATCTGCACGGCCGTTACGGCGAAGACGGCTGCATGCAAGGTGCACTCGAATTACTCGAGCTGCCGTATACCGGCAGTGGCGTTTTGTCCTCGGCGCTGGCGATGGATAAATGGCGCACAAAATTATTGTGGCGTGCCGCGGGACTGCCCACCGCGGACTGGGAAATCCTGACGGCCGAGACCGATTTTGCCGCGGCGGAACGCAAGCTCGGTTTACCCATTTTTGTTAAGCCCGCCCGCGAAGGGTCGAGCATCGGCATGAACAAGGTCAAACAAGCGGGCGAATTGCAGGCCGCGTATGCCGCCGCCGCTGAGCACGACCCGTTGGTGCTCGCCGAGAAATTTATCGATGGCCCGGAATATACCGCTGCCATTCTCGGCAATACCGCGTTGCCGCTGATTCGATTGGAGCCCGCGCAAGGCGTCGAGTTTTACGACTTTGACGCGAAGTATTTGCGCAACGACACGCTGTATCACTGCCCGAGCGGCCTTGCGCCTGCGCAAGAAGTCGCCTGTCAAAAAATGGCCTTGGAAGCTTTCCGTTTAGTGGGCTGCCGCGACTGGGGTCGGGTGGATTTCATGCTCGACAGCGCGGGTCAGCCGTATCTACTCGAAGTGAACACCTCGCCCGGCATGACCGATCACAGCCTGGTGCCAATGGCGGCGCGGGCTGCAGGCAAGAACTTTGACGCGCTGTGCCTCGAGATACTGGAGCTGACGCTACGATGAGCGAGCAGACCACACAGCCCATCCATCAACTTAGCCGCACGCTGACTTGGGCGGCGAGCACGTTGCTGCTGTATGGCGTGGGCAGTTGGTTGCTCGCGCAGCCGATATTTGCGCTGCATAAAGTTGACGTGATTGCGCCGGTCACGCATGTCACCCCCGCGCAGGTCAGGCTGGTCACCGACCGCCATGTACGCGGCAATTTTTTTAGCGTCAATCTGGAACAGCTGCGTGGTGCGTTTGAAAAACTGCCGTGGGTGCGCGAGGCACGCATAACGCGACGCTGGCCGGATACGCTGGTGGTGGCATTCTCAGAGCATGTGCCGTTGGCACGGTGGAATGACGCGGCCTTACTAAACCAGCAAGGCGAAGTGTTTGCGGCAGCGCTGGATGCCAATTTGCCGCACCTGAATGGCCCCGAAAATAGCAACGGCGAAGTCGCGCAAACCTATCTGGCGTATCAAAAACAACTGACGACTGTGGGCCGCAGCATTAGCGAACTGCAATTGTCGCCACGGCGTGCGTGGCGTATGCGACTGGATGACGGCACCGAAATCATAGTCGGGCGCAGCGATGCCGCGGCGCGTTTGACGCGTTTTATCCAGCTCTACCCCAAGCTGTTTGCTGACCCGTTGCAAGCTCCCACGCATGTTGACCTGCGCTACGCCGACGGGCTGGCGCTTCGGCTTCCGGTCGAATCGGCAGCGACGAAAGCTGCGCATGTCCGAGCCAAAAAAGAGCTCCCGCACACGCCTCTGCCTGCTGCGGACTCACCCCCCTTGATTAAAAGTTGAGCCATGACTAAACCGCGCGACCCCAAAAACCTCATCGTCGGACTCGATATTGGAACCTCCAAAATCGTCTGCATCGTCGCCGAAAGTACCCCCGAGGGCGGGATCGACATTATTGGCATGGGCACAAGCCCGTCGCGCGGCTTACGTCGCGGCGTAGTGGTGAATATCGAAGCCACGGTCAACGCGATTCAACGCGCGCTGGAAGAAGCCGAGCTGATGGCGGACTGCAAGATACGTGAGGTCTACACCGGCATCGCGGGCAGCCACATCAAGAGCTTTAACTCGCACGGCATGTACGCAATCAAGGACAAGGAAATCAGCCAGATGGACGTCGACCGCGTGGTAGAAACCGCACGCGCGGTGAACATCCCCACCGACCAGCAAATTCTGCACACGATCCCGCAGGAATTTATTGTCGACGGCCAGGAGGACGTGCGCGATCCGCTCGGCATGAGCGCGATGCGGCTCGAAGTGAAAGTGCATATCGTCACCGGCGCGGTGTCGGCGGCGCAAAACATTATCAAATGCGTGCGCCGCTGCGGGTTGGAAGTCAGCGATCTGGTGCTGCAGCCGCTGGCGTCGGCAATGGCGGTGTTGACCGAGGATGAGAAAGAACTCGGCGTGTGCCTGGTCGATATTGGCGGCGGCACCACCGATATCGCAGTGTTCACCAACGGTGCGATTCGCCACACCGCGGTGATTCCTGTCGCGGGCGATCAGGTTAACAACGATATCGCGGTCGCGTTGCGTACGCCACCCAAAGAAGCCGAAGACATCAAAATACAACACGGCTGCGCGTTGCGCCAGCTCGCCGACGCGCGCGACATGATTGAGGTGCCCGGCATCGGCGATCGGCCGTCACGCACCTTATCGCGCCAGACGCTGGCCGAATTTATTGAGCCGCGCATGGAAGAACTGTATTCGCTGGTGCAGGCCGAGTTGCGGCGCAGCGGATTTGAAGAGCTGCTCTCGTCCGGCATCGTGATTACCGGCGGTTCGGCAGGCATGCGCGGGATGGTGGAGTTGGGCGAAGAAGTATTCCACATGCCGGTGCGTCTCGGCTGGCCGCGCTATTCCGGCGCGTTATCGGATGTGATGCATAACCCACGCTATGCAACCTGCATGGGCTTGTTGCTCGCCGGGCTGGAAGAGCGTGGGCGCGACGTGCCCAAGCTGACGGGCGGCAGTTTGAAAGACATTTTTGATCGCATGAAGAGCTGGTTTAAAGGGAATTTCTAGCGCAGGCAAAGCATTCCAATTCCTTGGATGCTGCCTGAGCTGAACGGGTTTTGATGGTTGTACTCATCGAGTAAACACATCAAGGATATTGAGTAGTGGGTTTGATTAATTAAAGGAGAGACACATGTTTGAACTTATGGATGTAGATACGCAGGACGCAGTCATCAAAGTCATCGGCGTGGGCGGCTGCGGCGGCAATGCAGTGGATCATATGATTACCTCGGGTTTGACCGGCGTGGAATTCATCGCGATCAATACCGATGCGCAAGCATTGAAGCGCAACCAGGCCAAGATGCAATTGCAATTGGGCAATGGCGTAACGAAAGGTTTGGGTGCAGGCGCGAATCCCGATGTCGGCCGTGAAGCTGCGCTGGAAGATCGCGAGCGCATCGCCGAAATGATAGACGGCGCCGATATGCTCTTCATTACCGCAGGCATGGGTGGCGGCACCGGCACGGGCGCTGCGCCGGTGGTGGCCGAAGTGGCTAAGGAGCTGGGCATCCTGACCGTCGCGGTGGTGACCAAACCCTTCCTGTTTGAAGGCAAACGCGTGCGCGCGGCCAACGCTGGCATCGAGGCGTTATCGAAGCACGTCGATTCGCTGATCATCATCCCGAACGAAAAACTGATGCAAGTGCTGGGCGACGATGTATCGATGCTCGACGCATTCAAAGCCGCCAACAATGTGCTGCACGGCGCGGTCGGCGGCATTGCCGAAGTGATCAACTGCCCTGGTCTCGTCAATGTCGACTTTGCCGACGTACGCACGGTGATGAGCGAGATGGGCATGGCGATGATGGGTTCGGCGCAGGCCAGCGGCGAAAACCGCGCGCGCATTGCCGCCGAGCAAGCGGTCGCCAGCCCTTTATTAGAAGACGTGAATCTTGCCGGTGCGCGTGGCGTGCTGGTGAATATCACCGCGTCGTCGACCGTCAAAATGCGCGAGATTCACGAAGTGATGAACACGATCAAAAGCTTTACTGCGGAAGAAGCCACCGTCATCGTCGGCCAAGTGCTGGACGACAGCATGGAAGACGCGTTGCGCGTGACCATGGTCGCCACCGGACTTGGCAGCGCAGTGTCGCGTCTGCAGCCCAAGCCGATGCAGATTATTCGCACTGGCACCGACGACATGCCGATGATGGGCGGCGCAACGATGGGCGACGACATGCCCAACGTGATGACCAGCCGCCGCGAGCGCACGATCCGCGCGATGGAAGACTCGGGAATCGAAAAGCTGGATATCCCCGCCTTCCTGCGTAAACAGGCGGACTAATCGGCAGTTGGTAAGCCAGTCTGTAAAATCGGGGGTGTTTGCGGCAGGCTTGGAATTTTTCAGGCCGTGCCGTGCTCCAAGCCAACTTGCCTGGAGGCACCTTACGAGGACTTACGGATATGCCCCTTTATCTGTCGACTAAATCTATCCCGGTTCGTGAGCGGCTGATTTTTGCGTTGGACGTGCCCAGCACCGACGAGGCCAAACAACTGGTCGAAACACTAGGTGACGCGGTCGTCTTCTACAAGCTCGGGCTGGAATTATTTATGGCGGGCGGTTATTACGAGCTGATTGACTGGCTGCGCGCGCGTGACAAGCACATCTTCGTCGACCTGAAGTTTTTTGACGTGCCTGAAACGGTGGCGTCCGCAGTGCGGCAACTGACGCATCGCGGCGTGAGCTTCGCGACTATCCATGGCAACGACGCAATTATGCGTGCCGCAGTGCGAGAAAAAGCCGACCTCAAAATCCTCGCCGTCACCGCGCTCACAAGCCTGGACCGCGGCGATCTGAACGATCTCGGCTTTGAATGCGACGCAGAAACGCTGGTGTTGTCCCGTGCCCGACGTGCGCTCGAAATCGGCTGCGATGGCGTGATTTCGTCGGGCATGGAAGCGGCCAAATTGCGCGCCGATTTGGGCGCGCGTTTGTTGGTGATCACGCCCGGTATTCGGCCCGTGGACAACGACCAGCCGGACGACCAGAAACGCACGGTCGATGTACGCCAGGCGTTCGAAAACGGCGCCGACTATATCGTAGTGGGCCGCCCCATCCGCAATGCACCCGATCCCCAAGCTGCGGCGCATGCTATCCAGGCGCAAATTGCCGCGGTATTTTCAGCCTCCGGCTTGCCGGAGTCGGCCCCTGCATGATCAAACAGCGCACGCTTAAAAACCCAATCCGCGCCACCGGCGTGGGGCTGCATTCCGGCATCAAGGTTGAGATGCACCTGCGCCCGGCGCCGGTGAACAGCGGCATTGTTTTTCGACGCATGGATCTCGACCCCGCCCCCGACCTTAAAGCCGACCCCTATCTCGTCACCGATACACGGCTCTGTTCGGTGCTCGAGTCGGGCGCCGCAAAAGTCGCGACGGTGGAACATCTGATGTCCGCGTTGGCAGGCTTGGGCATCGACAATGTGCTGGTGGACCTCACCGGACCCGAAGTGCCGATCATGGATGGCTCGTCGGCGCCGTTTGTTTTTTTGCTGCAATCCGCAGGCATTGAAGAGCAGGACGCGCCCAAAAAATATGTGCGCATTCTGCAACCTATCGAAGTGCGAGACGGCGATAAATGGGTACGCTTCACGCCGCATAATGGCTTTCGCATCGAATTCACCATCGCATTCGATCACCCCGTTTTTGAAAAAAGTGCGCAAACCGTCGTAGTGGATTTTGATCACACCGCCTACACCAAAGAAGTTTCGCGCGCCCGCACCTTCGGTTTTATGCACGAGGTGGAATACCTGCGCAATCACGGCCTCGCGCTGGGCGGCTCGCTCGACAACGCCATCGTGATGGATGAATTCCGCGTATTAAATAACGACGGCCTGCGCTACGACGACGAATTTGCCAAACACAAAGTGCTCGATGCAATCGGCGATTTATACCTGTTGGGTCATCCGATCATTGGCGCATTCGAAGCATATAAATCCGGCCATGCATTAAACAATCGCCTCCTGCGCGAACTGCTGGAACATCAGGAGTCGTGGGAATACGTCAGCTTCGAACGCAACGAAGACGTGCCCGCGGCCTACCTGCGACTACATCCCCTTGTAGCTTAAATAGCGACACGACATGATTGTTATCCGCCTGATGCTCGTGGCAGTCCTGATCGCAACCGGCGCGCTGGCCTTAACCTGGCTATTCACGCGTGACTCCAAATATCTGGTTTATCTCAACCGTGTGCTGCGCTTTGCACTAATCGTTGGGATTGTTGCGGCGCTGGTGTATGTGGTGGAGCGTGTGGTGCTGCTGTGAAGGCGAACTAAAGTGACAACGGATCTTCATAAAAAACGAGCGCGGCAATCCTAGTGAGGCAGAGCGCAACGGACTGGGTGATACCCTTGTTTTGGCTGGAGAGATAAGCATGAGCGCATTTAAAAGCATCAAGCGAGGGTTGAGCGAAGCGGCCGCTCATGCCAAAAGCAAACAGGCCGGAGTCAACGAATATCAGCCTTACGCAGTCGATGTGGCGGATTTGCGCCGTGGGATTGACGCAAGAGCAGTTCGCCGCCCGCTTCGGGTTCTCCGATAATGTTCGGGTGGAGTAAGACAGAACGCGACCGGGAGGATCAGAAAATCCCCGAGCCAGAAAAACAAAATTACGAGATACCAACGGTCAAGTTCGATCCTACCAAGGTAACCGAAGCTATCAAGATAGACCTACGACAAAACATTAAATCGCTTATCGAAGTGGCCTCTGATAATTTTGACATGATCTACGATGCGACTCTTCGTTCAATATCCGCTGGCAGGGCGTTAGACATCGTATATCAAGCCCTGATGACCATCGACGGGATAAGTAAGCGCCGAGCGGCGGATATATCGCTTTCGCTAAACAACAAAGCTACCGTACTCATTGAGATCGAAGAACAAAAACGAATCGGTATCAAATATGCGATCTGGCGTTATTCTGGCGCCCCGTGCGGTAGCGTGGAGCAAGATGACATCCATAAGGCAGCGAATGGAAAGCCCTATTCGATCACCAAGGGAATGCTGCTCAACGGCCAATGGACGTGGCCGGGGCGCGAAGACAGATGCAGGTGTGTGTCGAAGTCCATGATCGTTGGCTTTGATGGCTATATGGGGGGTAAACCTGAAGGATATCTTGAATGATCTGGGCTCAATACGTGGGCCTCGCTTCGGCTGCTCTTGGCCATCGGTACAATAATTCTGTTCTTAAGTAGCTATTCCGTCCAATCACTGGATGGTGGGGGTTTTGGAAGCGACTACTTATTGGAACATAACAAGCGTATCAAAGACAAAAACGCCAACCGTCTTTTTTGGCAGAGGATAGGGCTCGGATTTCTATGCATTGGTTTCATCCTTCAGGCAATAGGGGTATTGGGAGTTTAAGATTAATGGGGACCACGGTTTTTCTGTACTAACTTTTCTATATGGACTCCCTCCAAAAGCAGGAAACGTGATCGATAGTTGTGGCTGTATGGAATTGCGAGCAGCCGTATATCCGGCATCTTGAGTGAAGATATGTGACCCGTGCCGATATGCAATCTGCTCACGGCGCGATTATCGTTACAAGCGGCAGCTTGCGTGCCGGCAGAGCCACCGGCGTCAGTCCGTGATGATGCAATCGTTTGAGCCATGATAGGTGATCAGTCTCTTCGCAAACGCAGGATGGTCATTTCAAGATTACGCTTTCCTCAATCCGCCACGGCGTAGGCCGTACGGTTCATTTTCTTCTGGTCCTCCGTCGGGTAGGGGGTGCCATAATACTCACGATATTTGAGCTCCGCATAGCAGATGCGCGCGAGCTTATTCGCCAGCGCACACGTGGCCTTGTTGTCGTTAGTTCGGCCCTGCACCTTCAACCGCCCAGTCTTTAAAATCCATTGATCTGTCGGCCCGCTCGTCTGGCCAGCGTGGCGGCTCTCAGCACCGCGCGTGCGCTGTGGGGTGAGCAGCATGCGAAGATAGCGGTCTCCGCGATGTTGATGCAGACAAGATGTTGGCGTTGATTTCTTAGCGGCTTTTCTACAGCCCCGATAGACACCTACACTCCGGAATGCGCGACAATTAACTTTTCCGACCCTCGGAGTCATAGTCATGGAATTAACTGCGGTTCTTACCCCTGCTGAAGAAGGCGGATATGTTGCCCTCAATCCCGAAACCGGCACGACGACCCAAGGGGAAACAGTTGAGGAGGCTATTGCCAATTTGACCGAGGCAACAGCACTCTATTTGTCCGAGTTTCCTCTACCTGTCCATGGGCACCCACTGGTCACAATGTTCAGCGTTCCAGCACATGCCTAAGTTACCGCATATCTCCGGCGCCACGGCAGTTCGGGCACTTGAACGATTGGGGTTTACGAAAATTCGCCAATCCGGTAGCCATGTCATCATGCGGCGTGGCTCCAATGGCTGTGTCGTTCCGATGCACAGCGAAATCAAGATCGGGACTCTTGCGGGTGTTCTCCGCCAAGCCGATATTTCGCCAGACGAATTCATCAATGCATTGTGAATTTGATGTCCAACCCGGCAGTCAACTATGGACGCTGCGCATAAGCGGCGCAGCCCGGTTAGCTCTAATACAAGGGCATCCAAAATTTTGACTGCCGTTGTGTTTTTATTTCATCACTGTATCCCGTTAGGCTCCAACACCGAATGCGCCTGTGGTCCCTGCATCCAAAATATCTCGACCCTCAAGGCCTGGTGGCCCTCTGGCGCGAGGCACTGCTGGCCAATGCCGTATTGCGTGGCGCGACGCGGGGCTATCGCAATCATCCGCAACTGGAACGCTTTCGTTCACAAGCAGCACCGCTTTCTGCCATCAGCGAATATCTACTCGGTGTCTACGCAGAGGCGGTCTCTCGTGGCTACTCATTTGATCGTAGCAAGATCGGCTGCGTGAGTACGCAGTCCGTCATTTTCGTCACTTCGGGTCAAATGGACTTTGAGTGGCAACACCTGCTTAAAAAGCTCTTGTTGCGCAGCCCGGACCTGTACCAACGATTGAGCAAAGACGGTGAGCCCAGCTGTCATCCGTTATTTCGCGTGCAACCTGGCCCTGTCGAGCCGTGGGAGCGCGTGCAAAGTACAGGCTAAATTTATTCAAGGGGGCCACGGTTGGCGGATGGCGGATGGCGGATGGCCCTGAGCCTAATTTTTAGCTTTTGATCCTGTCCCGAAACGCCGAATATTGTCGGCGGCTGACCAGCAGTTGTTCATTCAGGCCTTCCAGGCGCAAAAAGTGTCCGTCATCGGCGCCGGGCAGTTTGCCGACTTCACGAATCCGCGCGCTGGCGACCAGGCAGTTGCGGTGAATGCGCAGGAAAGTTTCGCCAAACTCTTCTTCCAGTCGGCTCAGCGACTCTTCAAGCAAAAACTCACGCGCGTTGGTGCGGATAGTGACGTATTTCAACTCGGCCTTCAGGTACAGAATCTCCTCCAGCGGGATCAGCACGATACGGCCTTTTTCGTTGACGGATAAATGCGTGCGTGCTCTGGGATGCGCGGCGCGCAAGGCCTGAACCGCGGCTTCGCTGAGCTTGTGGGCTTTTTCCAGTGCTCTTAGCAGCCGCTCAGCGCGCACCGGCTTTAACAGGTAGTCGATCGCATTCAGCTCGAACGCCTGGCAGGCGTAGGCGTCATATGCGGTGATAAAAATCACTGCGGGGGCTGAATCGAGTTTTTGAATATGGCTGGCGCATTCGATGCCGTCCATACCGGGCATGCGGATGTCGAGCAATACCAGATCAATATCGCCCTGCTCCAGATAGCTTAGCGCACTTAAGCCATCGGTGGCTTCACCGACGACTGTGGCGGGACACGCGCTGGCGCAGTCTGCCAGCACGTCGCGTAGTCGGCGGCGGGCAGGGGCTTCATCGTCAACGATTAGAGCGCGGAGAGGGTTGGACGGGCGCACGGGTGTAGGGAAAGCTGATGTGAACTTGATAAACGGCTCCCATCGGCTCTGACTTGAGCGTGGCGTCGAGATCAAAGTGCAGCAGCAAGCGTTCGCGGATGTTGTCCAGCGCGATGCCGTTGCCTTTGCGCTGGCCGGTGCCGGAGGTGAGCGGGTTTTTGATCACGACGTGGACCTGGTCCTGACTGCGGTAGATATTGATGCTGATTTCGCCAGGCTCGCGCTCGGGCTCGATGCCGTAGTACACCGCGTTTTCGGCCAGCGGTTGAATTAATAGCGGCGGGATCAGCGCGTCGCCGGGCATTTTTTCGATATGCCAGAGCACGCGCAGCCGGTCACCGAGGCGCAATTGCTCCAATTCGATATACGCGCGCGTCAATCGAATTTCGTCTTCTAACGCGACTAGCTGGCGCGCATCGCTCATCAACGCGCGAAACAATTCGGCCAAGTCTTCCAGCGCGCGTTCAGCATGGCGCGGGTCGCTGCGCACCAACGACAACACGGCATTTAAACTATTGAACAAAAAATGCGGGCGGATGCGCGCCTGCAAAGCCTGCAAGCGGGCTTCGCTGATCGCCGGCGACAATGCGCGCGCACGCAGATTAAAGTACGACAGCAAGCCTGCGCTCAGCGTGAGTACAAACCCCGCCAGCCCCCAAAACGGCAGGCGCGCCAAGTCGGGCAATAACGCGTCCATCCAGTGATCTAGCAATAGCGGGACGGACAGCGCGATGAACAAAGTCAACGCTAACCCTAAGCGATAAGGCTGTGCACGCAGCCAGCGACTTAAGGCGCACAAGCTCAAGAGCGTGAGCAATAACGCCGGTTGCGCCAATGCCGAAAGCGCGATGAACTCATCGCGAAACGCCGCACCGTTGGACACGCGGGCGATCACCGAGAGTGCCAGTGCCAACTCCACCGTCAATGCGATGCGCAGGCTGACGCCTAAATGACAGAAGTTCGGTAATTCCGCGGGGTGCTTGTTATGATTCCGTTTTTCCATATTCCCTGTTTGCGCTATGAGCACGTCCTCTGCGCCTCCTGGCGGCCCACCTGCCGCCTGGTCCGGCCGTTTTTCCGAGCCGGTATCCGAAACCGTCAAACGCTATACCGCATCGATCACATTTGATTATCGGCTGGCCGAGTTCGATATTCAGGGCTCGTTGGCGCACGCTGCCATGTTGCACCACGTGGGCGTGTTGTCCAAGGACGACCTGACGGCAATCCAGCGCGGTATGAACGAACTGCTGGACGAAATTCGCGCGGGGCAATTTTCCTGGTCGCTGGACCGCGAAGACGTCCACCTCAATATCGAAGCCGCGCTGACCGCCAAAATCGGCGACGCGGGCAAGCGCCTGCACACCGGACGCTCGCGCAACGATCAGGTCGCGACCGACATTCGACTCTATCTGCGCGACGCCAGTGACCGCATTTTGTCCGGGCTTGCGGCCTGCCAAACTTCGCTCATCGACCTGGCCGAGCAACACACCGATACGGTGATGCCGGGCTTCACGCATCTGCAGGTCGCGCAACCCGTAACCTTTGGCCATCATCTGATGGCGTATTTTGAAATGCTCGCACGCGATGTCGAGCGCTTTATCGACGGACGTCGTCGCATCAACCGGCTGCCGCTGGGCGCCGCCGCGTTGGCGGGCACCAGTTATCCCATCGACCGCGAATACGTCGCGCGCGAACTGGGCTTTGAGGACATCTGCGAAAACTCGCTCGATGCGGTGTCGGACCGCGACTTTGCGATTGAATTTACCGCCGCCGCCGCGCTGGTGATGACGCATCTATCCCGCTTGTCCGAAGAGCTGATTCTGTGGATGAGCCCGCGTTTCGGGTTTATTGATCTGGCCGACCGTTTTTGCACCGGCTCTTCAATCATGCCGCAAAAGAAAAACCCCGACGTGCCGGAGCTGGTGCGCGGTAAGACCGGGCGCGTGAACGGCCATCTGGTGGCGCTATTAACACTGATGAAGGCGCAGCCGCTGGCGTACAACAAGGACAATCAGGAAGACAAGGAGCCCCTCTTCGACACGGTAGACACACTGCTTGATACGCTTACGATTTACGCCGAAATGCTGCGCGGCGTGACGGTCAAGCCCGACGCGATGCGCGCCGCGGCGCTGCAAGGCTTTGCCACCGCCACCGACCTGGCCGACTATCTGGTCAAAAAAGGCATGCCGTTCCGCGATGCGCACGAAGTCGTCGCTCGCGCGGTGCGGACTGCCGACGAGTCTGGACGCGATCTGGCAGATTTGTCGTTGGCGGAATTGCAGGCTTTTAGTGCCAGCATCGCAGGCGATGTTTTTGCCGTGCTGACGTTGGAAGGCTCACTCGCCGCGCGTAATCATCTTGGCGGCACCGCGCCTGAGCAGGTTCGCGCAGCCATCCAGCGAGCTCGCGCGCGTATTCTTTAAACCATCAGCTCGGATCAGGCGGCGCATGCACGCGGCAGATCAGCCGCACTTCCGGGCTGCTGATTTTTTCCTGAATCAACGCGCAAAAATAGCTACGGGGTCCCAGGCGCTGGTTGTGCCGACAACTCGAACATACCCCAAACGTACGCTGAGCAGAGTGGGCTTGCAGCCCCGCCAGCACCTGCCGTAACACCTGCATTGCGGAGCTAACGCGCGCCGGGCTTGCGGGCTGAAGTGCGTCACGCCAGAGACTGACAGGATTGATCTCCTTGAGTAAAGCATGGGCACGCTCGGTCAACACCAGGCGCACCACGCGGCCGTCGCGCTCATCAGTCTGGCGGGTAACCAGCCGCTTGCGGGCTAATACCAAAATGCTTTGCGAGACGGTGCCCTTGGTCAGTCCCAGATATTCGGTCGTGCCTTGCGGAGTATTACTGAGCCGATTCGCCCGTTCGAGATAACTCAAGACTTGCAGGTGGATCGCTTGCAAGCCATGCACCAGGCCCGCCTGACGCAAGCGCGCGCGGGTTAGCGTACCCAGTCGCTCACTTAAATCAAACAGCATAGGTGCCTGGCTTTTCAAGTTTTAGCGTGTCACAGCTTGGCGATCCCGCCGCCCTGCGTGGCGATCAACGCGGACAGTTTCGCGTACAAGTCTTCCCCGCTTTTGGTATCCACCCACGCCCCGCTCTGCGGCTTGAAATGAAACCCGCCCGAACGCGCAGCCACCCAAATCTCTCGCGCCACCCCGTGGCGGTTGATGATGATTTTGCTCCCGTCGTCGAATTCGATTTCGAGAATGCCATCGGCTGGCGTTTCAAAATCCAAATCAGCGGCTTCGACGCCTTGTTCGATACGGCTTAACGCTACATCCACCGACTGGTTAAATTCAGCTTCGTCCATCATTTTTCCCCATTTATCCCGCTCTTCAAGCCGTGCTAACATCCAACGCATGAACCTACGCGCGCTCTTGATAACGACATTGCTGATTAGTGGCTTAACCCTGACGGGCTGCGGCTCGAAGGGGCCATTGTACCTCCCGGGTATGCCCCCAGACTCACAACGGACCTCGCCTTGAATCACCTGAATCGACTAGACGGCCAGCTCCATTTTGAGGGCGTGGCACTGACCGAACTCGCCGCCCGTTTTGGCACGCCGCTGTACGTCTACTCGCGTGCTGCGCTGGAAGAAGCCTATCGATCTTATGCGCAGGCATTTGCCCACACGCCGCACCTTATTTGCTACGCAGCCAAAGCCAATTCCAGCCTGGCAATTCTGAATCTATTTGCCCGGCTGGGCTGCGGTTTCGACATTGTCTCGGGTGGCGAGTTGGTTCGCGTACTGGCCGCGGGCGGCGATGCACGCAAGGTAGTGTTTTCCGGCGTGGGTAAAACTTCGGCCGAGATGCGCCAAGCGCTTGAGGCAGGCATCCTGTGCTTTAACGTGGAATCAGAGAGCGAACTGCATCGTTTAAATAAAGTAGCCGGGGAGCTGGGCAAAATCGCTCCCGTCTCGTTTCGCGTCAATCCAGATGTTGACGCAAAAACCCACCCGTATATTTCCACCGGCCTCAAAGAGAGCAAATTCGGCGTTGCGATTACTGATGCGCCTCGCCTATACCGCCTTGCTGCGGACTCGCCTCACCTCGAAGTGGTCGGCGTGGATTGTCATATCGGTTCCCAACTCATTGACCTATCGCCCTTAGCTGATGCGGCTGACCGTGTGTTCGCGCTGGTTGATACGCTCGCAAATCAGGGAATCCCTCTACATCACATCGACCTGGGGGGCGGCGTCGGCATCCGCTATCGGGATGAAGCTGTACCTGATCTTGCGGCTTACGGCCAATTGCTCGCTGAGCGCTTCAGCGGTCGGCTTGAAAAACTGCTGCTGGAACCCGGGCGCTCATTAGTGGGTAACGCCGGCGTGTTGTTAACCCAAGTGGAATACCTCAAGCCCGGCAAAGCAAAAAACTTTGCGATTGTGGATGCCGCAATGAACGATTTAATGCGCCCGGCCTTATACGAGGCGTATCACGAAATTGTTCCGCTAACTGCGCGGCAAGGCCCGCAGCATCGCTACGATATTGTTGGCCCGATCTGCGAGACTGGCGATTTTATTGGGTTTGCGCGCGATTTGACGATAGAGGAAGGTGACTATCTGGCACTGCTATCTGTCGGCGCTTATGGCATGAGCATGGCATCCAACTACAATTCCCGGCCGCGTGCCGCCGAAGTACTGATCGACAAGAATGAAATTCATCTGATCCGCGAGCGTGAAGCGATTAGCGCCCTAACGGCTGGAGAGCGGCTAATTACCTAGGGTTCAACGATTTTTAGAGTCTTTAATAAATCTGAAAACTGGTATCGAATCGATACATTTTGTTTGACTGCCACATTATTTCGAAAAAATATTTCGGAATACACGCCTTAACATTGAACACAAAAAAAAAGCAACTAGAATGAGACTCACCAAGCGGAGCCTCGGTATCGCCCGTGTCATCAGGGTTTCAGCCGTTGTCGAAATTTTTGACTGTGGCTTTTTGATACCACGCTTTGGAAGTGCACTCAGACTGCACGTTTTTGAAGACGTAATGAACGTAGTGAATGTGTTTAACTTCTAAGGAGTGATGTATGCCAACAGCAAAGAAAGCCGCACCCGCCAAAAAAGCGACCGCGGCTAAAAAACCCGCAGTAAAAAAAGCAGCACCTGCTAAAAAACCAGCAGTCAAAAAGGCCGCTCCGGCTAAAAAGCCCGCAGCCAAAAAGCCAGTAGCCAAGAAAGCCGCTCCGGCCAAAAAGCCAGTAGCCAAGAAGGCCGCTCCGGCTAAAAAGCCCGCAGCGAAAAAACCGGCAGCCAAGAAGGCGGCTCCGGCCAGAAAGCCCGCAGCGAAAAAAGCCGCTCCGGCCAAAAAGCCCGCTGCTAAAAAAGCCGCACCTGCTAGAAAGCCTGCTGCTAAACCGGCAGCCAAGAAAGCCGCTCCGGCCAAAAAGCCAGCCGCCAAAAAGGCCATGCCTGCTAAAAAGCCCGCTGCTAAAGCCGCTCCCAAGAAACCCGCAGCAAAGCCGGTAGCAAAAAAAGCCGCTCCGGCTAAAAAGCCCGCCCCTAAAAAGGCAGCGCCCCCCAAGCCGGCGCCGGTAACCATGCCTTCTTCGCCGC
This sequence comes from Nitrosomonadales bacterium, assembly GCA_043779595.1. Classification (GTDB taxonomy): domain Bacteria; phylum Pseudomonadota; class Gammaproteobacteria; order Burkholderiales; family Thiobacillaceae; genus Thiobacillus. Next base: position 5,034 of record JAYWDZ010000254.1, on the reverse strand, counting down.
CACCGGTATCAGTGATCAAGCCTTTTGGGCTATAACAGGGCGGGCTTTGCCCATCCTGAAAACGGGAGCTTAGGCTCCCGTTTTTTTATTGATCACCGTAGCACCTGGTCTTGAGGGTTAGATTGACTTCGTTTGCACCGGCGCCAAGCGCAGGCGGAATTTTGGTAAGCGGCTCGCAATAAAGGGCAGGCGCAAGGACAAGAGCGTTACCAGAACCAGTCCATAAATAAGGGGTTGGGTCAGATCTTTTTTTACCAGCCACCCATAATGCAGTACGCCTAGTGAACCAATCACGTAAACGAGTCGATGCAGTTGCTGCCAGCGTCGACCCAGTCGGCGCATCATCGCGTGGGTCGAAGTGATGGCGAGCGGTAGCAATAACAAAAAGGCCGCAAAGCCAATGGTGATAAACGGGCGCTTATAAATGTCTTTCAGGATGGCGGTAGGGTCGAAAAACTGATCCAGCCATATATAAGTCGTGAAGTGCAAGCTCGCATAAAAAAAAGCGAACAGGCCCAGCATGCGGCGATAACAGATCAATTCATTACGCCCGGTGAGTCGGCGCAAAGGGGTGACCGCTAAGGTGATCATTAGCCCCACCAGTGTCCAGGTGCCGGTCGATCGGGTAATGAACTCGATTGGGTTAGCGCCCAACCCGCCGTTGAAAGCCAGATAAACCAGCCTGGCCAGCGGCAGCAGGCCAATTAAAAATAGCCAAGGTTTGTAGTTGCGTGTCATGGATAAGCCTTAAAAAAAGCGCTTCAAATCCATGCCCCGATACATTTGCGCGACCTGCTCGCCGTAGCCGTTAAACATCAGCGTGTCGCGTTTAAAGAATTCTCCGATCCGGCGCTCCCGTGCTTGAGACCAGCGGGGATGATCGACTGTCGGATTCACATTGGAATAAAAACCATATTCCTGCGGGGCGGCCTGCATCCAGGCGGTGAGCGGTGGCTTTTCAACAAAGCGAATTTTGACAATGGATTTTGCGCTTTTGAAACCGTATTTCCAGGGCACTACCAAACGTACCGGCGCGCCATTCTGGTTCGGCAACACTTCGCCGTATAAACCTACCGCCAGCAGCGTGAGCGGATTCATTGCTTCGTCCAGCCGCAAGCCTTCGATGTAGGGCCAATTTAATACCCGTGAGCGTTGTCCAGGGAATTGCTTCGGATCCTGCAAAGTGACAAATTCGACATACTTCGCGTTAGCCGTAGGCTCGGCGCGACGAACAATCTCGGCGAGCGAAAACCCCACCCAGGGAATGACCATCGACCAACCTTCTACACAGCGAAGGCGATAAACACGCTCTTCAAGGGGCGCGAGTTTAAGCAGCGAATCGATGTCGTAAGTCTTGGCATTTTTGACTTCGCCTTCAATCGATACCGTCCATGGACGAGTGTTAAATGCACCCGCGCGTTCGGAGGGATCATCCTTACCTGTGCCGAATTCGTAAAAATTGTTGTAAGTCGTAATGTCTTTATAGGCGGTTTTGTTTTCCGGCAACGTGTACTGACTCGCGCGCACGCCCGCCAATTTAACCCCGGCTTGCACTTCGGTTGCCGCCCCCACCAGCGGCGCGGCCGCAAGCGCCGTCATCCCTTGCATAAAACGGCGACGTTGCTGGTAAACCTCGGGCGGCGTGATTTCAGAGGACGAGATATCAAAGTGTTTGAGTATGCGCATGATGTATTCCTAGTGATCGGTATGACGTTCGTCGGACTTCAGGATAAAAGTTTACATCCGATACGTATCGCGTGCACTGATAGATGCGCACGTCTCGTTGACTCATCGCAGTTTGCGCATCGTAGATTGACGAGCGGCGCAGGGCTTTGACGAAGCCTCATCATGGCCCGGTATGCGTCTTTTCGCATGGCCCTACTATTCCATTGATTTAATTTGTTTTTCTGCCGCATCTACCTCCTAACTCGGATGGCACAAAGCCTGCTCATTCCTATGCAAGACCCCCAGACACAAGGAATACGATCATGACGGAATTCGATGAAAAAGACAGTTTCGATATCCGACTCGAAGAAGACAGCACCGGCAAAAGTCGTGTGGTAATCAAATTCAACACCTTAGCCCATGGCGAACTCGATCTAACCTCGCAGCAAGCCCGCGTGATCGCCACCGAACTGATCATGGCGGCGAACCGCGCTGAAGTCCGCGAGAACCTGAAACGTAAAGAACATTTAGTACGCAGTGGAGAGACCAACGCAGTCAACGGGCGGCGCAGCATGCTCCAGTACGTGATGCAAAATAATTTGATCACTCGCCCCAACTGGCGTGGGTAACGTGGGTAGCTGGCAGCCAGGCTTATCTACCCTATAACTAGCCTCTGTATTGTCGGAGGCCCGCCATCCATGATAGGGTGGCACTAAGACGCAAGGGCTCGTCCCTACGTCTTTTTTATTTTTTTCCTGGACAAGTTATGCCTGCCATCGACCTCACCAAGGATAGTTTCGAAACTACCATTCTTAGCAACGATATTGTGATCGTCGACTTCTGGGCGCCGTGGTGCGGCCCGTGTCGAGGGTTCGCGCCGATTTATGAAGCCGCTTCCGAAAAACATACCGCCATCGTATTTGCAAAAGTGAATACCGAAGTGGAACAGGAGCTCGCTGCCTCTTTTCAAATTCGCTCGATTCCCACGCTGATGGTTTTTCGGGAAAACGTCATCCTGTATTCCGAGGCGGGTTCGTTGCCCGCCCACGCGCTGGATGCGCTAATCGAACAAGTGTCGGGGCTGGATATGGCCCAGGTTCACAAGGATATCGCCGAGCAACAGAGTGGTGATCCAGCCTGAACAAACTCAGGGCAGCGCGAGCTGACGCAATAACGGGAGCGTGATGGGTCGCTTGGCTTCAAGACTCAAGCGATCCAGCGCGTCGAGCACCCGTAGCAGACTGCCAAGATCGCGCGGATAGTGGTTTAGCAAATAGTCCGCAACCTGGGGTTCGAGATAAAACCCCAAGCTGCGCGCGTGTTGCGCCAGAGCGGCGTGTTTTTCCGCGTCATTCAAAGCGTGGACCTGAAACACCAAGCCCCACCCGAGACGCGTGCGCAACTCGGGGATTAATGGCAAGTTGGCGGGAGGTAAACGCCCGGCGGCCAGCCACAAACCTCCCGCATTACGCACCCGGTTATACCTTGCAAAAACGGCCAACTGCTGGGCCTCGTCCCACTCGTCTGCATGATCAATGACTACTACCTGCGCATCAGATTGTGCCGACTTATCGACCGACCAACCCCGCAGCCGACAAGCCTGAGCCCACGCTTGCAGCAGATAGGTTTTGCCACAATCCGGCCCGCCCCACAGGTACACCATGCGCTCTGCTGCCCGGTCCTCAAGCATGGCTTGCAATTGCTCGATCAATTCGTGGTTGTGTCCGACCACAAATTGATCGAGGTCGGGTACGGCGGCGGGACGAATATCAAGAAGAAGTTGTTGCATGGGGCGCAAGGATATGACAAAAGACCGGGTTCAGGCCAAGTGTGCTGCTGAATCAGAAATACCCCTGCCCGCCCGGCTATACTTTAGCTTGAACACTGACGCTCACTTGAACATGAAACTAGATTTTCCCATCCCGCTGAAATCCACAATCAAAGCGCCGCCTATGGTCGAAGAGGTGTTGCAGCATGACGAACGCATCGCGCTGAGGGCACGCATCAAAACGATGATGCAAGCCCAGAACGCGGTGTTAGTGGCGCATTACTACACCTCGGCCGACTTGCAGGATCTAGCCGAGGAAACCAGCGGCTGTGTCTCCGATTCGCTGGAAATGGCGCGCTTCGGGCACGCACACCCTGCGCGCACACTGCTCGTTGCGGGCGTGAAATTTATGGGGGAGACCGCCAAAATTCTCAACCCTGAGAAACGCGTGTTGATGCCTGATTTAAACGCCGATTGCTCGCTCGATTTGGCGTGCCCTGTCAGCGAATTTAGCGCATTTTGCGATGCCCATCCGGATCGCGTGTCGGTGGTATATGCCAATACCAGCGCGGCGGTCAAGGCGCGTGCAGACTGGGTGGTTACGTCTGGCATTGCGGTGCGCATCGTGCAACATTTGCATCAGCAAGGGCACCAATTATTGTGGGCGCCGGATCAACATTTGGGCGCTTACGTACAGCGCATCACCGGAGCTGACATGCTGCTATGGCAAGGCGCCTGCGTGGTGCACGAAGCCTTCAAAGCGGAAGCCTTGCTGAAATTACGGGCCGAACACCCCGATGCTGCAGTGCTCGTTCACCCGGAATCGCCACAAGCAGTAATCGCGCAGGCAGACGTCGTGGGCTCAACCACGCAACTTATCGAGGCCGCCCAGCGCTTGCCAAACCGCGCATTCATCGTCGCAACGGATAACGGCATCTTCCATAAAATGCGCGCCGCAGCGCCGGGTAAGGTATTTATTGAGGCACCCACAGCGGGAGAAGGCGCGACTTGTGTTTCGTGTGCGCACTGCCCATGGATGGCGATGAACGGTTTGCGAAAATTGGCGCGGATTTTGGAAACAGGCGAAAACGAAATTCAGATCGATAAACACATTCGCGCTCAAGCTGCGCTATCGATCCAGAAAATGCTGGATTTTGCCGCAGCAGTTAAAGCCGGGCACATTCAGATGGGCGATTAAATTCAAGTATTACGCAATAAAAAGCCCCAGTATTATTTGGGGCTTTTTATGCAACCAGGCTTAAGCCTGGTTGACCTTGGGATCCAACTCGCCTTTGTCGTAGCGCTTCTGCATTTCTTCCAGGTTATACACTTTGGCAATCTTGCTCGCCATGCCGGCCGATCCAAAGGCCTCGTAACGATTGCGGCAAATGTCTGACATGCCTTTGGTGGCTTCTTTCAGGAACTTGCGTGGGTCGAAATTAGACTTGTTTTCGGCCAGATGCTTGCGCACTGCGCCGGTGGACGCCATGCGCAGGTCGGTGTCGATGTTGATCTTGCGCACGCCGTGCTTGATGCCTTCAACAATCTCGCTGACCGGCACACCGTAGGTCACGCCCATATCGCCGCCGTAGCTGTTAATA
>JAYWDZ010000253.1:0-1621 GCA_043779595.1 Nitrosomonadales bacterium | reverse complement strand
CATTTGTCGATTGGCGAACAGATCTCGATCGATCAACCCGTGGGTGTGCGCGAACGTTATCAAAAACTGCTCGCACAACGCGGTGATGCAATGCAGGCACAGCATGAAGTAATGGATTGTCTGGCAGAAATGATCTGGCAAGCGCAGCGCACTCACACCGCCTATGACCCGGTGGCGTATTTACAATGTTTGGATGACAAACGCGGCAAAAACCAATAACCACCCTAGATAATTAGTAGGCAATGCCCATGACCCCACATGATGTTATTCACAGACTCATTCCGTATAGATTAAACGCGGTTGATACATTTACCACCGCGCTACATCTTCGTAACAAATGGGATGTAGCGCCGCCGATGCAAATGTTCGTTGATGGTAAGCTTGCAGTCGAAGGTAATTTGAATGCGTTTACTAATCCTGTGATTGAAACGGGCGTCATTCACTGCCGCGCCCTTTTGGAGTTCCTCGGCCTCTGCAGAAGCAGGTCAGGCAAGTTGGAAAACGTGAGAGGCGCGCGTAGGGCGGATGATTCGGGAATAGAACACTTCGCAAATGCAAGTGGGCCGCTCTCACTTGTCAGCCCGATGCAGGCTTGCGCTCGCTATCCGGGTGGCGTAGTTGAAGCTGAAAATGCTTTGCTTGCTGTCTTCGTCACAGCCAACAAAGGGGTGGCGCATCTAACGATATTAGATACTTCGTCAGCCGAGCAATCGCGTTTGCTTGAAATTGCAAGTCGAGGTGTCCCGGCGCTGGTAATCAGTCACTTTTATACACCACTAGGCCTAGAACCACCGAAATATGAAAATGGCGCACGTCGCAGAGATGTCTGATAATTCCTCGTTGGACCAGATTGTCTACGGCACCTTGGTAAATTCCAATAATAAACACCATCAAGCTTCTTAAAAAGGATAGCGATGCCTATTACCTTTCACACCAAATCGTACGCCGACATTACATTCCTGGGTGATATCGGTACGCAGCTCATTGAGATGATGGGTCACACTGCAACTGTGCCCGGCGCCATACTGGCTGAGGATATTTCTGTAGCACTGGCGCATTTGCGCGCAGGTGTAGCGGCACCATCCGTAAGTGATCAAGTATTGGAAAAAGACGCGCGCATCGAAGATAAAGAGCGGCCGGTGAGCTTGGCGCACCGCGCTTTGCCACTCATCCAGCTATTGGAAGCGGCACGCGCCAACAAGGAAAACGTGATGTGGGATTAGCGTTAACGGGCCTGGGTTAAGCCGTTCCGCCCACGGTCAAACCATCAATGCGTAACGTAGGCTGACCCACTCCTACCGGTACGCTCTGCCCTTCTTTACCGCAGGTGCCCACGCCAGAATCCATTTGCATATCGTTACCGATCATCGCCACGCGGGTCAATGCATCTGGCCCGTTGCCAATGAGCGTCGCGCCTTTGACCGGGTAGGTGACCTTGCCGTTTTCGATCATATAAGCTTCGGCGGCGGAGAACACAAATTTACCGCTGGTGATGTCGACTTGGCCGCCGCCAAAGTTCACTGCGTAAAGACCGTTTTTGACCGAGGCGATAATCTCGTCCGGATTTTTATCGCCGTTCAGCATCAGTGTATTGGTCATGCGCGGCATGGTCAGATGCGCA
>JAYWDZ010000252.1:0-27937 GCA_043779595.1 Nitrosomonadales bacterium | reverse complement strand
AACTCGTGGCCCGCTCGGGCAGCGTTACGGTAACCGGGCCGGATGTCCCTGCAGGCAGTTGGAGTCTGGTCGCCGCCACCTTGGGACCCAAGCTGGTGTTGTACTTGAATGGCGTAGCAGTCGGTGAAACCGCCGCGACAAGCCCTAATGCTGCGCTGGATTTGAAAATCGGTTCCGGCTTCAAAGGCGAAGCTGATGAATTGCAAGTATCGAATGTCGCACGTAGCGCGGATTGGCTGCGCCTGGCGGCGATGACGCAGGGGCTGAACAACGACAAGGTGGTGGTAGCAGGCGAACCCGAAAGCGCAGATAGCGGGGGCAACACGTCTTATTTCGGCGTGATTTTAAAAAGCGTGACCCTCGACGGCTGGGTGGTGATTGGTATTTTGATGGTGATGCTGGCCATTAGTGTGCTGGTGATGGGCCTCAAGGCGATGGTGGTGAGCAAGACTTCCCGAGCCAACAAAGCATTTCTGGAAGCGTTTCATAATCTTAAAGCGCAGGATACCGCCAAGCTGGACGTCGACGACAACCCCGCAGATGCCGACCTGAAAGACAGCGGTACTGCGGCGATTTTATTTGGTCACCACGATCATCATCAGAATTCCAATCTGTTCCGCATTTATCACACCGGGATTCAGGAAGTAAAAAAACGCGTGGGCACCCGCGCCGGTGGAGAACTTTCACCCCAAGCGCTGAATGTGGTGAAAGCAGGTTTGGATGCCACGGTAGTGCGCGAAAACCAGAAGCTCAACAGCCTGATGGTGCTACTCACCATCGCCATTTCCGGCGGACCTTTCCTCGGGCTGCTCGGCACCGTGGTCGGCGTAATGATTACCTTTGCGGCCATTGCCGCCACCGGGGACGTGAACGTGGCGGCCATCGCGCCCGGCATCGCTGCCGCGTTGGTGGCTACTGTTGCGGGTCTTGGCGTCGCGATCCCGGCGCTATTCGGGTACAACTATCTAGGGTCGCGCATCAAATCCATCAGCGCGGATATGCATGTGTTTGTGGACGAATACATCGCCCGCATCGCCGAAACCTATAGCCGATAGGAACGGACATGTCCGAACTGCGCGAAGACAATGAACCGTTTGACGATATCAACATCACGCCGATGCTCGATCTGGCGTATGTGTTGCTGATCATTTTCATCATCATGACCACGGCGTCGGTGCAAGGCATCAAGGTTAATCTGCCCAAGGCCAGCAACACGCCGAGTCTGGGCAAGCCCAAAACCAAATCGGTGACTATCGATGCCAGCGGCCAGATTTATCTGGATACCTATCCCGTCAGCATGGCCGAGCTGGAAAGCCGTTTGCGCAGCTTCAAGGCGATCACTCCCGATTTGCCGGTGGTGATCAAGGGCGACGCGCAGATTGCGTATGAAAAAGTCATCGACGTGATGGATTTATGTGGTCGCCTGGAGATCACCCAGCTTGGTTTGGTAACGGCCAAGCAAGCGAAGTAAGCATGACGACGCCCCAACGATCCTTGCGTAGTCGGCTGCCGTTTATCGTCGGCCTGTTGTTCATGACGGCTTTTATAGCAGCGCTGGTGTGGGTGATCGTGGGCTTCATCAACAACTCGGGTAAATCGGAAAGACCTAAAGTTCAGACGATCTCACTGATCAAACCGCCGCCGCCCAAACCGCCAGAAGAAAAACCGCCCGAGCCGCCCAAAATCGAGCAGCCCAAAGAAGAGGTGAAGATTGACCAGCCGCAACCCACGCCGCCACAGGATCAGCCCCCGCCCCCAGCGGGCGGCATACCCGATGGACCCCCGGGGGGTATGACCACCGATCTGGCAGCGGGCAGCGGTGGCATTGGGATCGGAGGCAGCGGAGGGGGTGATCGCCGCGCCTGGTATTCCCGTTTGATTACCCAGCAAATGGAAGAAGAACTGAGACGTGCCAAGGCCTTGCAGGGTAAGGATTATCGGGTTGTGGCGCAGATATGGTTTAGCGCGTCGGGCGCGGTAAGTCGGGTAGTCCTGGACAAAAGCACGGGCAATAGCGAACTGGATGAAACCCTGCGTCAGGAAATACAGCGTGTGAGCCTGCGCGATCCGTTGCCGGACGATATTCCGCAACCCGTGCATTTGCGGGTGGTGTCTCGTTAATTTTTAATTTATTCAAATCTAATGTCATGAAAAAATTTCCCCTCAAACCGCTGGCCATCGTGCTGGGCTTGATATTTACCTTGCCCGCGCAAGCCGATAGTGAACGCGAGACGCTGGAAACGCTGCGCGAAACCACCCATGCGCTGCTCGACGCCCTGGTACAGAAAGGCATCCTGACGCCCGAAGTGGCGCAAGGCCTGATCACCCAAGCCGAGAAAAAAGCGCGCGATAAAGTCGCGGCAAATCCTCAAACAGACACTGCACCGGGAGTGATACGCGTGCCGTATATTCCCGAGAACGTGAAACGCGAAATTCGCGAACAGATACGCCAGGAAGTGGTGGCGCAGGCCAAGACCGAACAGTGGGGCAACGTGAATGCGGTACCAGAATGGATAGATCGCCTCAAATGGTCAGGTGATATTCGGCTGCGTTACCAAAACGATATATTCGCTCGCAACAATACCCCCGGTAGGGAGTTTGTGGATCCACCCTATGCCTTGGGGAGTAAGTCTAATCCGATTAATACCACTGAAGACCGTCAGCGTTTTCGCCTGCGAGCGCGATTGGGGCTGGCGGCAAAAATCACCGACTCAGTCGCTGCCGGGTTTCGCATTACGACGGGCAATCTGACTGATCCGGTTTCCACTAACCAAACGCTGGGCACCGATTTCAATAAATACACGTTAGTGCTGGATCAGGCCTTCATCAAAGCCCAACCGTGGGATTGGTTATCTATATCCGGAGGCCGAATACCCAACCCGTTTTTCAGTACCGATTTGGTCTGGGATGACGACCTCAATTTCGAAGGAGTAGCGGCCACAATTAGTCCGTGGCTGCACAGTGATAGCAGCGCCAAACCTTTTTTCACGATGGGAGTTTTTCCGCTCAAGGAAGTGGAGTCGTCGGTGAAGAATCAAGCGCGCGATAAATGGCTTTATGCCGCTCAAGCCGGGCTGGACTGGAAAATGAACGCGAACACTCGCTGGCGCGTAGGACTGGCGTATTACGACTACAAAAACATTGCCGCGGTGCAAGATCCTATCGATGGTGACAGTCGTTATGACTATGCTGACTCTATTTTGACCGCACGCCAAAAAGGCAACACCCGGTTTCAGGTGGCGCCTAGTGACAGCCCAAATCTTTATGGACTGGCGGCCAACTACTCATTGATTAATTTAACCGGCACAGTCGATCTTGCCCACTTCGATCCTGTCCATGTGATTGTCGATGGCGACGTGGTTAAAAACGTGGGTTACGACACGACCAGGGTAAATAGCCGCCTGCTAACGCCGCAGCAACCTCGCACATTGGGCTGGCAAACCAAGGTGACGGTGGGCTGGCCTGTTATCCAGAACAAAAACGATTGGCAGATGTTTATGGGGTATCGCCATCTGGAACGCGATGCAGTACTTGATGCGTTTGCAGATTCTGATTTTCGGTTAGGCGGCACCAATAGCCAAGGCTTTTTTGTTGGCGGCTCGTATGGTGTAGATCGTAATTCCTGGGTCTCCGTCAAATGGTTATCGGCGGACCAGATTGATGGGTACGTGGATCCCTTCACGTTGATTAAAGACCAATTCCGTTTGAGCACGGATGTCATTCAGGTAGATTTCAATGCGAAATTCTAGTTGGCTGTTCATCGCGCTACTGTTCATCGAGCCCGCACTGGCATTTGATCAGGAACGCGATACCTGGCTGTTGTCTGCTCCATTACCTAAAGCGTGGGAAGCGCACACACGTTATACCGCAGTGGATTTCTCGCGCATCAGCAGAACGGCAAATGAGCACGAGCCGGAATATGCCGAAGGCAAACAACGTGAACTGATTCAGGCGGCCGAGCGCACTGACATCAAGCAAGTGGAAGCCCTGCTGAAATCAGGCGTCAATCCCAATGGCGTGATTGATGTGGGAGGCGAGAATGCGCTGATGCATGCGGTGTTATTGGGCAGTGTCGAAATGACGCGTCTATTACTGGAAGCGGGCGCCGACCCCAATCTGAAAGGTCGCGGTTTTACCCCGTTGGGCATGGCGTCGCTGCAGGGCCGTGCACAGATCGTCCGCCAATTACTCAAAGCTGGTGCGGACGTGGACCGCAAGAGCAGCGACGGCAACACGCCCCTCACGGCCGCGAGCGTGATGCATCGAACCGATGTGATACGCGCGCTGCTGCCCTATCACCCCGATGTGTCGATCTGGAACCGGGAAGGCCGCGTGAGTCTCGGCATTGCGGTTCAGGAAGGCAGTATGGACATCGTCGCAATGATGCTGGATGCGGGCGTCGACCCCAATGTGATGGATCGCAATGGTAATCGGCCGCTGTTCTGGTCGGGTGACCATCATGATATTGCGCTACTGCTGGTGTCGCGCGGAGGCAGTACTTTTTAAGGCTTGCAGGCAACTGGTAAGCCGCCTGTGGAAAAAATTATGACAGTGACTCATCCAATAAAAAGCAGTGGTAAGACCCAAGTGCCGCGTCGTCTTTGTATGCTCATGCTTACCTTGGTGGTGGGGATAAGCAGTCTCGTTCCGCCTGCTGAAGCCTCGGATAAAGCCGCCAACCGTGAACGCGCCGCGTTACGTCGAGTACAACAACAGCTGTCACAAACCCAAACACAAATAGGTAGCTTGGAGCAGGAGAAAACCAAACTCGCCGAAGACCTGGATAAAGCCCAAAAATCCTCAAAAGAAATGGAAGGCAAAACAGCGGGCCTGCAACGCGCGGTAGGTGAGGGCAAGCGGCAACAAACGGTGCTTGGCAAAGAACTGTCCGCCACAAAAGCCGAGTTGAGCACCATTAAACAGCAGCTTGCAGAAGCTCAAAAATCTTTATCTACAACGGGCAGCAAACTGGCTGAAACCACGCAAACTTTACAAAAGACCGATACCGAGAAACGCACGCTCGAAACCCTCAAAACGCGAAATGAACGCGATATTGCGTCGTGCGAACAAAAAAACCTGGCGCTCTATCAAGTCGGGCGCTCGTTAATGGATCGGTTTGAGAAAAAGACCTGTGCTGAAACGCTGGCACAGAAAGAACCTTTTACCGGGATCAAGCGGGTAGAAACAGAAAATCTGCTTGAGGAATACCGTGACAAGCTGGATGAGCAAAAGCTCATTAAGCCACCGGGCGGTTGAGATTGGCTCTTTACCTGCGTTGAAATTGAAACCTCAATGCGGACGCAGCGCGTTGAGTCTCTTTGCCAGCGACGCCGCCGATAATGCGCCCAGATGAGTTGCGACCAGCTGCCCGCTGGCGTCGTAAAAGAGCGTGACAGGCAACGCGCTGGAGCCCGCTACGAAACCAATTTTGGTCTCCCGATCCAACACCACATTGGCCAGCTCGAGTTGACCCTCAGATAGATAAGCTTGCACGCTCGCGCGATTTTCGCCCTGATTGGCAAACACAAAACTTGCCCAGGCTTGCTGTTTCTGGGCGGCTGCCAGTAGCGGCATTTCACGGCGGCAGGGCGGGCACCAGCTGGCCCACAGGTTGAGGACCATGGGTTTGCCGTCAGCCAGCGCGGCCAGGTTATTCGATTCGCCGGACAGCATCGTTACCTGAATTTCGGACAGCGCAGGCTTGTCGATGAAGCGTATCCCGGTCATCACGCCTTGCCATGCCATTACCCATAACACCAAGGCCAGCACGCTACGTTTGCGCACCGACAAACGCCGCCAGCCGCGCCCCATCGCCCCCGATATTGTCGTAAGCCACGCTGAAGTGTTTTTAATCATCGTGTCTTGTTCTAACCGCCAGACACGCGCAACAGTCCAATGTTGGAAAAGGGGGAAGGTGCATACGCGGGCAATGACGGGGTCAACCCTGAGACGCAGTGAGCTCCGCTAAATGCCACCGCGGTTTCACCGTGAAACCCAGGTCCACCGCGGCCTGTGCGATACGTTGAGCACCCGCGTAAGCAATCATTGCGCCGTTGTCGGTGCAAAACTCCAGGCGCGGATAAAACACTTGGATATCGCGCGCGTTTGCCTCGGCGGTGAGCCGCTGACGCAAGCGCTGATTGGCCCCAACGCCGCCTGCGACGACCAGACGCTCGGCACCACGCTGCTGGCACGCGGCCAGACTTTTAGTCACCAGCACATCCACTGCCGCCTCCTGAAATGCCGCAGCAATATCCGCTGCATGTTTCAAGCCTTCTTTGCGCACCAACGTCAGCACGGCGGTTTTAAGTCCACTAAAACTAAAGTCGAAGTCGCCCGAATGCAGCATCGGGCGCGGCAAGGTGTAGCGCGTGGCATCTCCCGTTGCCGCCAGTTGCGACAGCGCCGGTCCGCCGGGGTAGCCCAGGCCTAGTAGCTGCGCGGTTTTGTCGAAGGCTTCGCCAGCTGCATCGTCCAGCGTGTCGCCAAGCAATTCGTAGCGCCCTACTCCGGCTACGTACATGATTTGCGTATGCCCGCCCGACACCAGCAATGCAGCAAAGGGGAATGCGGGCGGAGTATCGGAAATCAGCGGCGACAGCATGTGGCCTTCCAGGTGGTGCACACCGACCGCGGGGATATTGAGCGCATACGCCAACGCGCGCGCCATGCCAGCCCCTACCAACAGTGCTCCGGCCAATCCCGGGCCCTGCGTGTAGGCAATACCGTCCAGATTCTCCAGCGTACGCGAGCTCTCCGCGAGTATCTGGCGCGTGAGCGGCAACACCCGCCGAATGTGATCACGCGAGGCCAGCTCGGGAACTACGCCGCCGTATTCATTGTGCATCGCAATTTGCGAATACAGCGCATGCGCAAGCAAGCCCTGCCCGGTGTCGTATAACGCAACACCGGTTTCATCACACGAGGATTCAATACCGAGAATGAGCATAGGAAATTTGATACGGTTAGAGACGTACACTCTGCGGATGCCGTATCAGGTTTTGCGGGTCCAATTTCCGCTTAAGTTTTTGCAAGCGTCCGTAATTTTCTCCGTAATACGCACTTTCCCAGTCAGGCAACTCAACATCAGGGTAATTTGCGTAATGCGCTTTGATACCTCCTGCTCGCAGTATTCCCTGTACCCCACGCACAAGCTGCTCCGCATGTACTCCTTGCGCCTCATGCTGATAATAAGTTTGAAACTCACCCAGAAACCCAAAGGCTCTATGGGGATACGCAGCCAGGGATTCAAATATCGGATTGGCAATCTCTCCACCCAAGGTATTTATTTGCAAAACTGTCGATACTTTCGCTTTGAGCATTTTTTTGCATATTTCTGGCAGCATGGCCTGCACATCTTTAAAGCCATGGTAATACCCAGCTGAGACGTTCTTGAAATACACAGGGGAAACCCAGCCTTGATAATTCTGAATACCCCTCAAGAAGGCATCTTTGCGCGGCGCGAGCACAGTGCTTGCGTGCGATTTTAATTCACCCAAAATTCCAATGAGTTTGGGTGTTTCAACAGGAGCTGAATCCGTAACCAGTATGGACAAATCGTTGCCGTAAAGTACCCACGCGGAATAAGCGGTGTTGGGCAAGCCTGCCATGAGTTCGAACCAGCGTTTAGCAAGTTCGAAAATACGTTCTGATGTCAGATCAGAATATTTGAAACGATAGCTATTAAACAAAATAGGGGCTGCATGGGTTCTAAATTCCAGTTCAGTGACAATACCGAAACTCCCGTTACCGCCTCCTTTGCAGGCCCATAGCAACTCCGCGTTATATGCGGAGTCCTGAATTTTTCCAGTGCCATCTATCATGCGCACGCGCTGAAGACTGTCACATGTCAGGCCCAGTTCACGAGCAAAAAAACCATAGCCCCCACCTAGTGTCAAGCCAGTTACACCCACGCCTGCACATGATCCTGTGGGAACTAAACGGCCATATTGATGTAGGTAGCGGGCCATGCGCCCTAGCCGCACCCCTGGTTGCACAACCACATGTTGGTTAGCACGAAGGTATTTCAGCCCCTTCATGCCGGACATATCAACCATCATTCCATCTTCATTTGTGGAATATCCTTCAAAACTATGTCCACCACTTTTAATAGCTATAGGGAGCGCTGCTATCTGGGCGTAGGTAGTCGCTGCTTGCACCCCGCTTTCGTTAGCGCAGAGCGCAATCACTTTCGGCATAACTGTGATGCGCTTATTGAAAACGCTGCGATGTTTGAGGTAATCCGCATCGTCTCGCAGCAGGAATCGAACATTTCCATCTGTGTGGGGAAGCGTTCCAGCTACGGCTTCAAGAGAGTGATACAAACAGGGGAAGCTTGTTGCGGCTACCATCGCATCCAGGAAAAATTTACGACGTTGCGTATCAAGTAATTTTGTCATCGGGTAACCTGTTGCTCAATGGTTGCCTCTACATTTAATCCTCTCATCGCCGCAGCCGCCTAACTTAAGCTTATAAAAGCCGACACGATACGCTACCCCTCACATTCTCATCGCATTACCCGATTAGTGTCCCCAATACCACCGCCCTGTCCTTAGGTCAGGAATGGCGATACATATAAACCTTATGTAGCGGTTAAGCTGCCTCTGCTATAGCCGTTAATACAAATGAATATTCAGTCCAACGTCTAAACTGTAGTCATCTGTAAACAGAATTTATAGACCAATTACCCTCCACAGTTAAAATGTGATGGTTTGATGAGTCATCAACCGTCAATTGACTTTGTTTTAATACCCCTAAAAAAATATGCAAGATAACCAAACCCCCCCTGTCTCCAGCACCCCAGAGCTGCAACGTGAAGTTGCGGAATTAATGATTGAGGCGCTGAACCTGGAAGTGAGCGCTGACCAAATCACCGCCGACGCGCCCTTATACGGTGAGGGCTTGGGCCTGGATTCGATCGATGTGCTCGAAGTGGCGCTGGTGGTTTCCAAACGATACGGCGTGCAACTGCGTGCCGACAGCGCCGACAACCAGCATATTTTTAGCTCGCTGCGCAGCCTGTCTGACTATATCGCAACCCAAAGAACACGCTGATGGTGCGCCGCATTTTGGGTTGGCTCGGCATCGTAGTGCTGGTAGTTGCTTATCCGCTGCTGGCGCATTACACCAATCAAGCACACAGCGCCAGCCTAGGCGCGTTAGTGGCGATTGCGCCGGTGGTGCTGATCGCATTAGCCTTTGCGTGGCGTACGCCGCATTATTTGATCATGGTGGGGGTGATCGCGCTAACGTGTATTGCATTGTGGGCGGGCTGGTCGCGGCTGGAACAAAATTTTGGGCTGGTGTACTGGCTACAACATGTGGGCATGCAGTTAATTCTGTTGATGATGTTTGGCCGCACGTTGATCGCTGGGCGGCAACCGCTGTGTACGCGATTTGCAGAGGCGCTCCATGCGCCCTTGAGTCCTCAGCACGAACGCTATGCGCGTCAGGTTACCGTTGCATGGACGCTTTTTTTTGCCGCGATGGCGATCATTTCAAGCTTATTATTTTTTCTGGCGCCGTTGCCTGTCTGGTCCATATTCGCCAACTTTTTAACGCTACCCCTGGTGGCGCTGATGTTTATTGTCGAATATTGGCTACGCAAATGGCTGTTGCCTGAAATGCGCCACGCGCACTTTCTGGATGCGATACGCGCGTTCCGCGATGCTTCGGCCCGACCACGCTGAGGCCTACAGCTTGACCATGGCATCCCTTCCGCTCGTCTCGCACAGCTCGCCGGATAGCATCATAGCTAGGCGTGCCGAGGGGGCTGTCACGTTGCGCCAGTTTCTGGCTGAAGTTGCCGAGCTTGTCGCGCTCTTCCCGCCGGGTGGTCATTTGCTCAATATGTGCAGCGACCGTTACCACTTTAGCGTGGGCCTCGCGGCCGCGATTGTGGCCGGTAAAATCAGCCTGCTGCCGTCTACCCATACCGCTGAGACGGTGCGTCAGATCAAGCTGTTTGCTCCCGATGTCTTTTGCTTAACCGACAGCGATCTGTGCGCAGTAAAACTGCCGCAATTTCGTTACCCCGCGATGGCTACGGGTCCGGCAATCGACTTCGCAATTCCCCAAATCGATAGCAGTCAGCGCATTGCGATCGTGTTCACGTCGGGCTCGACCGGGTTGCCGCAGCCGCACGTCAAAACCTGGGGCGCGCTGGTCAATAGTGTTCAAGCCGAGGCCACGCGGCTGGGGCTGATGCAACACGCGCATTGCACCTTGGTGGGCACGGTGCCGCCACAACATATGTATGGGTTTGAATCGACCGTATTGATGCCCTGGCAAAGCGGCCATGCATTAAGCCATACGCAGCCCTTCTACCCGGCGGATATTTGCCAAGCCTTGGAGACAATGCCAGCGCCTCGCGTATTGGTCTCTTCGCCGGTGCATTTACAAGCTTTGCTGAATGCCGAATTGGCCCTGCCAGAATTAGCCTTGGTGGTATCCGCCACGGCGCCCTTATCTGCGCAACTTGCCGTGGAGATTGAGGCGCGCTGCCATGCACCGCTAATGGAAATTTATGGCAGCACCGAAACCGGGCTGATTGCCACGCGTCGCTCCGCGCAAACGGCCGAATGGCAATTGCTACCCGGCATAACGCTGTCAAGTGACAGCGGCAGCATGCAAGCGTGCGGCGGGCATATCGACACGCCGACTGCGCTGAACGATATGATTGAGCCGCTTTCAGACACGTGTTTTTTACTGCACGGGCGTATCGACGATTTGATCAATATTGCTGGCAAACGCCATTCGCTCGCCAGTCTCAATCACCTGCTCAATACCCTACCGGGCGTAGTCGATGGGGCCTTTTACATGCCCGACGAAAACTGCAGCGCGCACATTACCCGACTCGCTGCCTGTGTGGTGGCGCCCGGGGTGGATGCACCCCATCTTCTGGCTGCACTGCGTGACTACATCGACCCGGTTTTTTTGCCACGGCCTCTGGTGTTTGTGGAAGCGTTGCCCCGCACTAGCACCGGCAAACTTCCCCGTGCTGCGCTGCAAGCCTTGTTCGAAGCGCGCGATACTCCGCAATGCACATGACGCACACCACTTACTGGACGGTGCCTTTGGATCATCCGGCCTTTGCCGGACACTTCCCCGGCACGCCGATTCTTCCCGGCGTGGTGCTGCTCGACACCGCATTGCAAGCCATTGCCAGCGCAAGCGGATTGGACCTGGATCACTGCGAAATCAGCTCGGTTAAATTTTTAAGTCCGGCTAATCCGGGTGATGCGCTAGTGATCCAACACGAAGTTTCGGCCAGCGGCACGATCCGTTTCGACATCATCGCGGGCACGCGCAAAATCGCCACTGGCAGTATCGTGCCGGGGTCATCTGAATGACTGCACCCGCAGCTCCCTCTCACGCCGCATGGGTCGACACGCCCGAACGTAGCAACAAACTGATGTTACGCATCATGACCTGGATTTCGCTGCGTTTGGGTCGGCGCGTCGCACGCGTTGTGCTGCGTTTGATCGCCGCGTATTTTTTGGTATTCGCCCCTGTCAGTCGGCGCGCTTCTCGCGATTATCTACGGCGGGCGCTGGGCCGCGCTCCCTTATGGCGCGACCTATATCGGCATTTTTTTACGTTCGCCACCACCATCCACGACCGCGTTTATCTGGTTAATCGCCGCTTCGAGCTATTTGATTTTGAAGTGTACGGTGAGGCGGAAATGCGGCTTCTACTGGCGCCCGACAAAGGGATGTTTTTATTGGGTGCGCACCTGGGCAGCTTCGAAGTGATTCGCGCGATCGGCCGCAAAGAAGCGGATTTGCGCGTGGCAATGCTGATGCACGAAGACAACGCGAAGAAGATCAACGCGATGCTGGCCGCGATCAATCCCGAAGCGGTGCAGGACATCATTGGCCTCGGCCACATTGATTCGATGCTCAAAGTGGGCGAGCACCTGGATCAAGGCGGCGTCGTCGGCATGTTGGCGGACCGCACGCCGGGCAAAGACAAGCTCTATCCGGTGCAACTCCTGGGCGACGACGCGACGCTGCCCGCGGGGCCGTTTCGAATGGCCGCCTTATTGCGTCGGCCGGTGGTTTTTATGACCGGCCTCTACCTCGGCGCCAACCGCTACGCGATACATTTTGAGCCGCTGGCGGATTTTTCTGACGTCGAACGGGGTCAACGCGAGGCGGCAGTTCAGGCCGCCATCACACGCTATGCTGCATTGCTTGATCACTACTGCCGCCAAGCCCCGTACAACTGGTTTAATTTTTTTGATTTCTGGCAATCCGTCCCCACGCCCACCCTACCCAAATCATGACTAGACTCACCCCCCCCCGCTTTTTGTGGCGACTCATTTTTGCGCTGGCCGTCTTGCCCGCTATCAGTCACGCCGCCGTCTGGGATATCGATCAACTGATGCGTGGCCTAGCGCAAACGCGGGCCAGTCACGCCCACTTTGTCGAAACTAAAACCATCGCGATGCTCGACGAACCGGTGGAGTCTTCCGGTGAATTGTTTTACAGCGCACCAGACCGTCTCGAGAAACGCACGCTTAAACCCAGGCGCGAAAGCATGCTGGTCGACGGCAACACACTACTGATTGAGCGTGGGCGCAAACAACATCGCCTGCAATTGCAGGATTACCCCGAACTGGGCGCTTTCATTGATAGTATCCGCGGCACGCTGGCCGGGGATCGCACCGCGCTTGAGCGCAATTACAAACTCAGTTTGGAAGGCAGCGCCGCCCGCTGGACCCTGCAACTGTTGCCGACGAATAAAAAAATGCAGTCTGTAGTCAAACAAATCCACATCACCGGGGCGCGCGCGGGCGTTAGCAGTGTCGAAGTAACTCAGACCGACGGTGACAGCTCGCTGATGCTGATCGATAACCTGACCGCGCCGTGAGGCAAGTTCGGACGCCACGCAGCCGCTTAGCCATTGCGCTGTGGCTGGCGTTTCTGCTGTTATGTGGCCTCATCATCAGCCGTAGCCAGTTCACCACTGACCTCTCGGCTTTCTTGCCGCGCAGTCCCACGCCCGAGCAGCAACTGCTGTTGGAGCAGATTACTGACGGCCTTGCCTCGCGGCTGATTCTGGTCGGCATCGAAGGCGCCGATGCGCCGACACGCGCGCGGCTATCCAAGCAAATCGCGCAGCGTTTGCGGGCTAATCGCGCGTTTGCCAACGTGAACAACGGCGAGCCGGTGAGTGCCGAACGCGACCGCGCCTTTCTGTTTAACAATCGTTATCTGCTTAGTCCTGCGATAACGCCTGAGCGCTTCAGTGTAGAGGGTTTGCACGATGCACTTGGCGAGAGTATTGACCTGCTCGCGTCGCCTGCGGGGCTGCTCGTCAAATCCCTGCTTCCCCACGACCCCACTGGCGAAATGGTGCAATTGCTTGAGCAACTCAACGGCGGCAGTCGTCCTCAGCTCGTTGATGGCGCATGGGCTTCACGCGACGGCACGCGTGCGTTGATGCTGATGCAAACACGCGCGTCAGGGTCGGACACCGACGCTCAGCAACGCGCGATGACGGCTATCCGGCAAGCGTTTGATGCAGCTCGCCAAGCCACTTCCGCGAAACTGGTAATGACCGGCCCCGGCGTGTTTTCGGTCAATTCGCGCGACACGATCAAAGCGCAGGTCAGCCGTCTGTCGATCATCAGCGTGGCGCTGATCGCGACGCTGCTGTTGCTGGTATATCGCTCGTTCAGCGCGCTTGCACTGGGATTTTTGCCGGTCGTCAGCGGCGCGTTGGCAGGGGTTGCGGCCGTAAGCCTGGGCTTTGGCGCGGTGCACGGCATCACGCTGGGATTTGGCACCGCGCTGATCGGCGAGGCGGTGGATTATTCGATCTATTTATTTGTGCAATCCGAGCAAGGCGGCCACCACTCGAATGGCTCGGCTCAACAAAACTGGATCAAACGCTTTTGGCCCACCGTCCGCCTCGGTGTGCTTACTTCAATATTTGGTTTTGCGTCTTTGCTGCTATCCGGCTTTCCGGGGCTCGCGCAACTCGGGCTGTATTCCATCGCTGGTTTAGTCGCTGCGGCAGCCGTGACCCGTTACGTATTGCCGCATCTGCTGCCGATGAATTTTCACATTCACGATGTGTCGTCTATCGGACTTGTACTCTCCCGTTTTGTGCAACATGCCAAAAGCTTACGCGTGGCCGCTGGATTGCTGGTGATCGCGGCATGCGTGGTGCTCGTAATCAATCGCGACCATTTGTGGAACGACAAAATATCTTCACTGAGCCCGGTATCCCAAGCTGATATTGCACTGGATGCAAGCCTGCGCGCCGACATGGGCGCGCCGGACGTACGCTATCTGGTGGTGGTTTCGGGCGCGGATCAAGAAGCCGTGTTGCGCTCTGCCGAGCAGGTTTCAAGCGTGCTGCAAACGCAGGTCGATCAAAATGCGCTTGCCGGATTTGAAAGCCCCAGCCGATATCTGCCGAGCATCGCCACGCAGCGTGCACGTCAGGCGAGCTTACCTACGCCCGATGGGTTGGAGCCACGCCTCTCGCAAGCCGTACAGGGCTTGCCTGTGCGCGCGTCGCTATTTGCGCCGTTTGTGGCGGACGTGGCCATTGCAAGCAAACAGCCCTTATTGCAAGCATCCGATCTGGAACACACCTCGATGGCGATGGCGGTCGATGCGCTGCTGCTTCGACAAAAGCAGCACTGGAGCGCGCTATTGCCGCTAACCGCTGTCGCCGGTGCCGACATTAACGCGGACCGCATTCGTGCCGCATTGCGCGCCACGCAGTTACCTAATGTGTTGTTCGTGGACCTGAAAGCAGAATCTGACCGCCTGTATTCCGGCTATCTGCATGAAGCCATTTTGTTATCGCTCGGCGGGCTGGCGGGGATTATCGTTTTGCTGCTGATAGTGTTTCGCTCGCCCCGACGCGTGCTGCGCATCATCGCACCGCTTGCCGCTGCGGTGATTACCGTCACTGCCGGGCTGGCGCTAGTTGGTCAGCAACTGATTATTCTGCATCTGGTGGGCTTGCTGTTAGTGGTCGCGGTGGGATCGAATTACGCGCTGTTTTTTGATCGGCCCATCCAGTCTAAAGACGAGGGCATATCGCCCCGCACGCTGACCTCGATGTTGTTCGCCAATCTCACTACCGTCGCGGGCTTTGGTCTGCTGGCGTTTTCCAACGTCTCGATATTGCAGGCGATGGGCGTTACCGTCGCGCCGGGCGTGATCCTTGCGCTGATTTATTCGGCCATTTTTGCGCCGCATGACTATGCGTAAATGGCAACCCACGCTGTTGATTCGCGGGTCGTTGCTGCTGCATCTGCTGGCGCTGATCGCGGTAATTGCTGCGCCCACCGAATGGCGTTTAATCCTCGCCATTGTGCTTGCGAATCATCTTCTGCTCACGCTCGTGGGCGTGTGGCCGCGCAGCCACTGGCTGGGCCCAAACTGGACACGATTGCCCACCGCCGCCACGGCTAGAAATGAAATCGCGCTCACCATCGACGACGGTCCCGATCCCGCCGTCACGCCGCAGGTGTTGGACCTACTGGATAGCTACCAAGCGCAAGCTACCTTTTTTTGCGTCGGCGAAAAAGCCGCGCGTTATCCGGATTTGTGCCGTGAAATTGTGCGTCGCGGCCACACGGTAGAAAACCACAGCCAGCATCACAGCTATTATTTTGCGTTGATGGGCCTGTCCGGATTCGCGCGCGAATTGCAGGCTGCGCAACACACGCTCACGACTATCACCGGTCAGCCCCCGCAATTTTTTCGTGCCCCCGCCGGGATCCGCAGCCCCTTGCTTGAACCCGTGCTCGCGCGATTGGGACTGCAATTGGCGAGCTGGTCGGCGCGCGGTTTCGACACTCGCATCAGCGACGTGACAAAGGTTAAAAACAGTTTGTTACACGGCTTACGCCCAGGCGCCATTTTGCTGGTGCACGATGGCAACGCAGCGCGCTCAAGCAAAGGCACGCCGGTGATTCTTGAAGTGCTGCCATTTATTTTGTCAGCAGCTCGGGCAACCAATCTGCGTTTGGTCACCTTGCGTCAGGCCCTGGCATGACTCGCCGCAATCCTTCCCAGAGGGAATCGTCTCAGCCACTCTGGTATGACCATGCCGCTGCCGCCTTTACCCAGCACATGTATCTGAAAGGATTCGGCACCACCATTTTTATTAGCGTTTTTTTTGGGGCTTATTTTTATTTGCTCAAACACCCCGCCTACCCCACCACGATCATGCCTATCACCTTGCTTGATCGCCTGATCGGCTTTCAACCCGCCGCGCTGCCGTTGTACCTGTCCCTGTGGGTATATGTTTCGCTACCCCCGGCTTTTTTGTCGACGCGCCGAGAACTTTACGGCTATGGTTTGGCGATGGCCGCCACCTGCCTCACGGGTCTGGTGGTCTTTTACTTCTGGCCCACCGCCGTGCCCCCCGTCGATATCGACTGGACGCAATATCCCGACGTGCATTTTCTAAAAAACATCGACGCCGCCGGAAACGCCTTCCCGTCGCTGCATGTTGCCACCGCGGTTTTCTCGGGCGTTTGGCTCCACCACCTGCTGCGTCGATTTGCCGCACCGCAGTGGCTACGTATCATCAACCTTTTATGGGGCATCGGCATCGTGTATTCCACCATTGCCACGCGTCAGCATGTAGCGGTGGATGTGTTGGGCGGATTGGTGTTGGGAGGATTGGCCGCGTGGTTATCGTTGCGAGGAAGGACGAGAGGACTATCATGAGCGGCTCGAAAATGATTCCACAGCGTAAGACAATTTTGGCGGCGGTGAAGATAGCGCCCCCCAGCGGTGATTAGGGTTGTAATAGCAAGGGGGAAGATGGGCCATTTGATCCGCGCAGAAATGCAAAAGGGCGTCGAGGCATAAGAAAATCGGATAACCTGCACTGTAAACCGTGCCCCCTTCATAATGCCGGCTAGTTACTTAGGGAAATCATGCTGACGAGACTTTATATTAATGGATTTAAAAACCTCGCAAACGTGGAGATAGCATTTGGTCCCTTTACCTGTATTGCGGGTGCGAATGGCGTGGGTAAATCAAACCTATTCGACGCAATAATGTTCCTGCGAGATTTGACTGATTATTCTCTTACGGAAGCAGTAGCGCGGGTACGCGACCCAATGGGACGGTCTGGTGATTTACGGGCAATTTTTCATCGAACTACTTCAGCATCTGTTCAAAACATGTCATTTGAAGCGGACTTCGTGGTGCCGAAAAATGTCATAGATGACTTCGGGCGACACGCCACGCCAAAAACAACATTTTTAAGATACAACCTGACGTTGAAGTATGCTCCTAAAAGCTTAGCTACTCCAGAACGTATTGAAATTATTGAAGAAAAGTTAACGTACGTGCAAAAAAGTCACGCTCGTAGATTGCTTGGTTTTCCGCATAGCACATCATTTCGAGACTCAATTATTGAAGGACGTCGAACCACAAATTTAATTTCAACGGAAATCGAGGATGGTCAGTCGATTATCAATTTACACCAAGATGGCAGCCAAGGAAGGCCATTCCGTGTTCCGGCAGAAACATCTCCTAAAACAATTCTTGGTGGTATTAACACTGACTCGCATCCAACAGTGCTAGCTGCTCGCAGGGAAATGCAATCGTGGACGCTGCTCCAACTTGAACCAAGCGCACTCAGGCAGCCTGACAACTTCTCTGCGGAAGCAAAAATGGGTCCCAATGGCGCACATCTACCCGCAACCTTGTTAAGACTGGATGCCACAACGGAGGTTGCTAACCAGTTGGCAAGTCTGATTCCGGATGTTAAAACGGTTAGTGTTGATCAAGACGAGGGGCGCAGACTTAATACACTGTTTGTTACTAGTCGAGATGGGGTAAGTCATCCCGCTCGAGCTTTGTCTGACGGAACATTGAGATTTCTGGCTCTAGCTGTAATGAGCGCTGATCCAGACGCGAGCCGATTGATTTGTCTCGAAGAGCCAGAAAATGGCATTCACCCCTCCCGAATTCCCACCATACTTAACCTTCTGGAGTCCATTGCGGTTGATGCACAAGAAGCGACTGACGCAAGCAACCCGTTTCGTCAAGTCATTATCAATACGCATTCTCCCAGCGTTGTTAGTTCACTAAAGCCTGACACGCTGATCATTACTCGGCCAGTAAGAGAAAATGGATCAACAGTTGCTGAGTTTTGTTGTCTCGAGGGAACATGGAGGGCTAAACGAGATGAATCGCTTGTTAAATCAATGCGTATTATTTCAAGGTCAGATTTGTTGGATTACTTAACTGACGAACCTATTGTAAAACCTAAACTGCTGAGGCCGGAATTGACGGTGAGGGAGAGCGCAAAACAGTTGGGATTATTTGATTACGTATCAAGCGCTTCCAATCAATGAACCTAACTTACACATTGTTAACTGATGGCTCATCCGACAAAACATTGATACCTATAGTTAACTGGGCACTGGAGCAGATTCCCAATATTCGTTTTAATTCACAATTCGCGGAAGTTTCACTAAGGCCAAGCGCGGGATTGTTCCGTCGGGCCGCTGCCGCCATAAAGGTCTACGAATGCGATATTTTGTTGGTACATCGCGATGCGGAAAAACTTCCTGCAAATCTTAGGATTGCAGAAATCAGGGAACACTTAATTGAGCTAGGCAAACCCTATGTCCCCATAGTGCCAATTCGTATGACGGAAGCTTGGTTGCTTATTGATGAGCAGGCAATTAGATCTGCCGCCAATAATCCAAATGGAACAATTGAGTTAAGTATCCCTGAGGCGCATCGTTTGGAGGATATTTCCGATCCGAAGAATCTGCTATTTGAGAAGCTTAAATTAGCTAGTGAGCTTCCATCTGGACGAATGCATAAATTTCGACCGGAATTTCGTCGGCACCGAGTTGCAGAGCTAATCAGTGACTTTTCTCAATTAAGGAATCTATCGGCATTTAAACAATTTGAAGACGAGTTGAATAAGTGTGTGCAGGCACTTATAGGTATCGCTGCTTAGCTTAATATATCCACGCGCTTTTTGCCTTGCAAGCAGCGTTTAGTGAAGATTTAACGCTTCACTTTTAGCTCAATTTTGTTGCTTACCCACGATAGACCTATTTATTTTTGAACGCACTTTGGCTTTCCCATTTCACCGCGACCAGTAGCATAGGTCGTGGGCTTGCCCAAACCTTGGACGGGCTGCGTCAGCGTCGCGCGGGGCTTGCGCCGTGCGCGTTCGACACGGTGGACTTGGCGACTTTCATTGGCGAAGTAGCTGGCGTAGATGAAGTGCAATTACCTGCGCATTTGAGCGAATTCGACTGCCGCAACAACCGGCTCGCGTTACTGGGCTTGATGCAGGACGACTTCGCCGAAGCAGTCCACGCAGCCATCGCCAAGTACGGCACCCAACGCATCGGTGTATTTATCGGCACCAGTACTTCCGGCATTTTGCAAACCGAGCTGGCCTACCGGCGCCGTGATCCGGTGAGCGGCGCTTTCCCTCCTGATTTTATTTATGGCAAAACACACAATTCCTTTTCTGTCGCCGATTTCACGCGCCACTATTTTGGCCTGACGGGCCCGGCGGTGGCGGTGTCGTCGGCGTGTTCGTCCAGCGCCAAGGTGTTTAGTTCGGCGCGGCGCATGATCGCTGCGGGACTGATCGACGCGGCGGTGGTGGGCGGGGTGGATTCGCTGTGCTTGACGACGTTGTACGGCTTCAACTCGCTCGGTCTGATTTCCGATCAGGCATGCCGCCCGTTTGATGCGCAACGCAACGGCATTTCGATTGGCGAAGCGGCGGCTTTCGCGCTGCTCGAACGTACACCAGAACATCTAAACGCCGATGCGGTGCTGCTGCTTGGCGTCGGCGAATCCAGCGATGCTTATCACATGTCGTCGCCGCATCCGGATGGCCTGGGTGCGCGCATGGCGATGCAGGATGCGCTGAATATGGCGGGTTTGCAGCCTGCTGATATTGACTATATCAACCTGCACGGCACCGCAACGCCCAGCAACGATGCAGCGGAAGGCAAGGCGGTTCACCATCTATTCGGTTCGCGCACCCCGTGCAGTTCCACCAAAGGCGCGACCGGGCACACGCTGGGCGCTGCGGGGGGCGTGGAAGCGGTGATTTGCGCGCTGGCGCTGCAACACGGCTTGTTGCCCGCTGGGCTCAATACACAACACCTCGACCCCACCCTGGCGCTGGATTATGTGCTGGAAAATCGCACGCAACGAGTGTCACATGTACTCAGTAATTCGTTTGGTTTCGGTGGCACCAATTGCAGTTTGATTTTTGGACGGGCGGACCAATCATGACGCTCATCGCTTACATCGAAGGCATTGGTTTGATCGGCCCTGGCTTGGCTGGGTGGGCCCAGAGCGAGCCTGTGCTGAGCGGGCGGGTGCCCTATCAAACACAGAAAACAATATTGCCCTCGCCCGAGTTATTGCCCGCGGCAGAACGCCGACGCAGCGGCGCAATTGTAAAGCTCACACTAGCGACGGGGATTGAAGCTATCGCAGCCGCCGGACTCCACGCGGCAAACCTTCCTAGTGTGTTTACTTCGTCCGGCGGTGATGGCGACAACTGCCACGCGATCTGCGAAATGCTCGCCTCGGCCGACCGCCAAATTTCGCCCACGCGTTTTCATAATTCCGTGCATAACGCGGCCGCCGGTTATTGGAGCATCGCCACCGGCGCGATGCGTAGCTCGTCGGTGTTGTGTGCGTTTGATGCGTGCTTTGGCGCGGGTCTATTGGAAGCGCTCACCCAGGTGGTGGTCGATCACACGCGCAGCGTCTTGCTGGCCTGCGACACCGCGTATCCTGAGCCGCTGTATAGCGCGCGGCCGATCCCGGATTCATTGGGCATTGGACTCGTGCTGGCCCCGCAGCGCAGCGCCTCCTCACTGGCACAAATCAGCGTGAGCCTCACTGACGCGCGCGCTGATACACTCGATGACGCCGCACTGGAAAGCCTACGCCTGAACATTCCCGCTGCGCGCGGCTTGCCGTTGTTGCGGGCGATAGCCTCGAAGCAAAACCAACGCGTGGTGCTGGATTACCTGGATAGCACGCGTCTCGCTGTGGACATCACACATTGTTAGGAATGTGAAATACTGGGGCCAAGTTCATTGGCCTTTTGCAAAGCCATAGGGCTAAGCTCGCGCTGCCAGATTAATCAAAATCTTATGTCCAATTTGGGCATCAGATATCTCTCAGCAGACGAAGCAAACTTGGCACTGATCCTCTTCGGTTTTTATCCACTGATAAGCGTATTTCTCTGATGCACTCTTCGCCGTCGTCTAACATTCTCCAAGGCGAATCTCGCCCTGAATACCTCCGCAACGAAATCCTGGCCGACTTGTTCGAAGCAAGCGCGCAGCGTGCGCCGAACCAAGTGGCGCTGGTCTTCGAAAATTGCCAACTGACCTACCGTGAACTCGATGCCGCGGCAGACCGCGTTTCAGCGGGCCTGATTGCCCGTGGCGTGGGACCTGGCCGGCTGGTAGGGCTATGGATGCCACGAGGTATCGAGTTGTTAATTGCCCAGCTCGGGATTGCTAAAAGCGGCGCTGGCTGGCTGCCATTTGATGCCGACACACCAGTCGAGCGAATTGTCGGATGTCTAGGGGATGCGAAGGCAGCGGGCATTGTGAGCTGTGCCCAATTTATGCCCCAGCTTGCTGATATTGACAGTGCGGTCTGGCAAGTTGAAAGCCTACTTGAAACCAGCTCGACCGAGCGGCGAGGTAGCCAGGTTCAAGGGCACAACCCGGCCTACGTGATTTATACCTCGGGCTCGACTGGTAAGCCTAAGGGCATCGAAATCAGTCAGGCTGCAATCTGCCATTTCTTGCGCAGTGAAAACTCGGTTTTGGACGTGCGCGCAACCGACCGCGTGTATCAAGGATTTTCGGTAGCCTTCGACATGTCGTTCGAAGAAATCTGGATTAGCTACCTGATGGGGGCCACGCTATGGTTGGCGCCCAAAGAGCTGGCGGTGGATCCCGAGGCGCTACCGCGCGCGTTGGCGGAGAACAACGTCACAGTACTTCACGCAGTGCCAACCATGCTGGCGATGTTCCGCGAGGATATCCCCAGTTTGCGGATTATCAATCTCGGGGGCGAAATGTGCCCGGCCACTCTGGTGGCGCGTTGGGCAAAACCGGGGCGCCAGATTTTTAACACTTACGGCCCCACCGAGACGACAGTCTCTGCCAGCCTGGCCGAATTACACCCTGGCGAACCCGTCACGATTGGCAGACCACTGCCCAATTACGGTCTGATGGTTATCGATCCCGAGCCGACCCACGCGCTGACGCTATTGACCCCAGGTGAACTCGGTGAACTCGCCATCACCGGGCCCGGTGTCGCGCTAGGCTATCTGGGCCGACCTGATTTAACCGCCGAAAAATTCTTCGCCAATCCGTGGTCCATTAGTGACCACGACCGCCGCCTGTATCGCACCGGTGACCTGGCTCGTATTGATGTGCAGGGTTATGTCGAATGCTTGGGGCGTACGGATTCCCAAGTCAAAATTCGTGGATTTCGAGTTGAACTCGGCGAAATTGAAACGGTGCTGGCGCAGCAGGAGGGGGTAGATACCGCTGCGGTTTTACTACGTCAGGAAGCAGGCCTGGACCAGCTCATTGCTTTTTTTACCGGCGACGCTGACCGGCTCCCTACCCCCGCCGTTTTGCGATCGTCACTGGCTAAAGTGCTGCCGACTTACATGGTTCCGAGCCATTACGAAATCCTGGCCGAAATGCCCCACCTGACCTCGGGCAAGATCGACCGGAATGCGCTAAAAGCTCGCCCTTTGGCCTTTGTTGCTGTCGATGCAGCGGCGTCGGATGCGCCGTTGAATCTGGCTGAAGAAGCGTTATTTGGCGCGCTGGCTACGTTGTTTCCGGGTCAGGCAATCAAGCGCACGCTGGATTTCTTTAGCGACCTGGGCGGCCATTCATTATTCGCTGCCCGTCTCGCATCGGCGCTACGGACTAATCCGCGCTTTGCGCATGTAACCGTCAGCGACATCTATAAGAATCGGCAGATTGGTCGCATCGCTGATGTGCTGATGGAGGCGCCCCCTGCCACTTTGACACCCGACTTGAACTGGACCCCACCCGCCGCGTGGCGGCGTTGGCTATGCGGCGCCGGTCAGGCCGTAGTGATCCCGATAGTAGTCGCAGTGGGCATGGCCCAATGGCTCGCCCCCTTCTTTACCTATCACTATTTTACGGGTGACGAAGGGGACTCGATCCCGCGCGCTATTGCCGCATCGTTAGGGGTGTTCAGCCTAACCACGCTGCTCGACTTTTGCTTCGCAGGCAGTGCATATCTGCTGCTGGCACGCCAGTTAAAACCGGGCCGTTATCCGCTATGGGGGCTTATCTATTACCGGTGGTGGTTGGCAGACACGATACTCGGGCTGGCGCCGACTTATCTGCTCAGCGGCTCATCTCTCTATAACGCCTGGCTGCGCGCACTGGGAGCCAATATTGGAAATGACGTCGTGATCGGATCAATGACGCTACGCGCCCCGCATCTGCTAACTATCGGTGCAGGAAGCAGCATTGGCAACGCCACTAATTTCCAGAATGCCCGAGTCCAGCATGGCCAGATCATTATTGGCGCAATCACGCTCGGGGAAAATACTTCGGTGGGGTCGTATTCGGTTTTGGAAGGCAATATCAAGATGGGCGACTATGGCCATCTTGATGCACAATCGGCGCTCAGTGATGGCATGGCGATCCCCGCCAGGCGCAACTGGAGCGGCTCGCCGGCGCGCGATATCGGCGCGTTCGACCCGGCTTCTCTGCGGCCCCGCCCGTCTGTCTCAAATACACGCCTAACCATTGAAGCAATTTATTTTGTGTTTGGCGCGCTATTGATATCCATGCTGTTTTTTCTGCCCGTTTTTCCAAGTTTCATGCTGATCGACTGGCTCGATAATTATGACCGCTTGCCATGGTTGGAGAGCTCGAATGAAGCCTTTCAGCTGGTCAAGTATTTCATCATGGCGGGCCCTGCCGCGGCGGTGATGATTGTGTGCACCGCGCTGCTTTCGGCCGGGATTCGTTGGGGATTGCTGCCGAAACTCCAACCTGGCAGTTGGCCTGTTCACAGCAATGTGTATTGTCGTAAATGGCTGGTCAACCAAATACAGGAATCCAGTCTCCATGTGTTGCACGGGATTTACGCCACCGTGTACGCCCCTCTTTGGTACCGATTGCTCGGTGCCAAGGTGGGGCGAGATGCAGAAATATCCACCGCATTGGGGGTGGTGCCGGACATGTTGACCCTGGGCGATGAAACCTTTATTGCTGACGCGGTACTGTTAGGTGATGAGCAGATCGATGGCGGTTGGATGACGATGCAAGCGACGGTAATTTCCCGTCGTAGTTTTGTCGGTAATGGCGCCTATATTGCCGATGGCACCGTGCTGCCCGAGAACGTACTGATTGGCGTTGCGTCACGTGCGCCCGAAAACCACGTGATGCGCGAAGGCGATACCTGGTTTGGCTCGCCGCCCATTAATTTACCGGCACGCGAAACCATCCAGTGTTTTCCCGAACACCTCACCTTCCGCCCGTCGCCGCAACGCCGCTTAGCGCGGGGCCTGATTGAAGCCTTTCGCATTATCGCGCCGCACGCCCTCATTACCGCCGTTGGCTACACCGTAGTGCTCGATCTTATGCCGCTAGCCAGCAGAGGGGAGTGGTGGCCGGTCTTCTATAGTTTAGGGTTAATCGGGTTGGCATACGGTGTTGGCAGCTTTTTGTTTGTGGCCCTGCTGAAATGGTTGTTATTAGGCCGTTACCGACAACGTAGCGACCCGATGTGGACGCTTTTTGTGTGGTTATCGGAAGCCATCACCAACCTGTACGAAGGGATCGCTGTGCCGAGCTTTATGACCTATCTCCGTGGCACGCCTCTGCTCCCGCAAGCGTTACGGCTACTGGGCTGCAAAATGGGAACCGGGATTTATCTCGATACCACAGACATCACGGAATTCGATTGCGTCAGCATCGGCGACTACAGCGAAATCAATGCGCTCGCTTGCCCGCAAACCCACCTGTTCGAAGACCGCGTGATGAAGATCGATCACATCAACATCGGTAAGCGCATTTATTTGGGACCGCGGACAACGATACTGTATGGCGCGGTGATCGGTAACGATGCGCGATTAGGCGCGTTGACGCTAGTGATGAAAGGCGAATTTATTCCTGCTGGATCAAGCTGGCGCGGTTGCCCGGCGGCGCCGGGAATATTCTGAGAACATTAGAAATTATGGGCTGGCCGGGAACGCTCGTCGTTCCGATGTCGGGCTTATTGGTCATTAGCTTGCCCACTACGCCGGGTGACGACAGGACCCAAGCTCGCAAACAAATACGCCAAGCCTTGCGCGAGATACTCGGCACATTGCTGCCCCAACCCGAACTCATCGATGTTGTGGGGCACGCATTGCGCGTTAAAGACAGTGCGATCAAATTATCGGTGTCACATGCTCCAGGTTTGTCTGTTGCTGCGATTAATCTGTATGGTGGAGTCGGAGTTGATCTGATGCAGGTCGATAAAGAAGCCGATTTTTTACCCGACTGGCAACGGGTGGCTCACGATTATCTAGGGCCCGCTGCAGCCAGTCGTATTACTGGAGCCTATGAATTTGCGCAAGCATGGACGCAACGAGAAGCCCAGTTAAAATGCTGCGGGCTAGGCATTACTGAGTGGGAGGCCAGTCAGGAGTTGCAATACGGAGACGCCCTGATGCTGGCGCTCCCGCATGGATATGTGGGGAGCGTAGTCCAACAAAATCTGCCAAATCATTGAGTCGGCTTTAAGGTGGCGGCTTTTTTTGGCGAGGCAATATTTTCTAAGGGAATGGGCATTAATAATAAAAGCAAATTAGACCGCGATTGGATTGCCCACCATATCCCGCATCAGGGCAGCATGTGCTTACTCGATTGGGTGGAAGAATGGGACGAACAACACATTCAATGTCGGGCAATTAGCCATCGTGCCCCCGACAATCCCTTACGTGCAAACAGCCGTCTCGGTGCCGCCTGCGGGATCGAATACGCCGCGCAAGCGATGGCGGTTCATGGCGCGTTGCTCGCCCCGCCGGGCAGTAAAGGCGCACGTGTCGGCTATCTGGTCAGCGTGCGTGGCACTCAACTGCGAGTGCCGCGGCTTGATGACATTGCAGCCGACCTGCTAGTCGAAGCCACCTGCCTTACTCGCAGCGAAAACAATATTCTGTATCAGTTCAACGTACACGCGGCAGGGGTAGCTCTGCTGCAAGGTCGCGCAACGGTCGTCGTCAACGCAGACTTACTCATCTCTGGAAACACCCCATGAAAAACGCACTGGTTACCGGCGGCAGTGGTGGCATAGGCGCGGCCATTTGCCGTCGTCTTGCTGCCGATGGCTGCCATGTTTATATCCACGCAAACCGCGGGCTACCCGCCGCGCAGGCGCTGGCGGAAGCAATACGTGCAGAAGGTGGCAATGCGCAGGCATTGGCATTCGATGTGACCGATAGCGCAGCGGTAATCGATGCGTTGACGCCGCTATTGGAACAGCAGCCCATCCAGATTCTGGTGAATAACGCGGGTATTCATGACGATGCGGTATTCCCGGGTATGCGGGCCGAGCAGTGGCACCAGGTCATCGACGTGTCGGTGAATGGTTTTTTTAACGTTACTCAGCCGCTGATGATGCCGATGATACGCAGTCGCTGGGGGCGCATTATCAATGTGTCTTCTATTGCCTCGCTCACCGGCAATGCGGGGCAGGTGAATTATTCCGCTGCAAAAGGCGCGCTGAATTCTGCGACCAAATCCCTCGCGCGCGAAGTTGCCAGCCGGGGCATTACCGTTAACGCGGTGGCGCCAGGTATTATCGACACGACGATGAGCGAGGCCGCGTTCGACGCGCAAGAAATCGCGCGTCTGGTGCCGATGAAACGCGCAGGCACCCCAGGCGAGGTTGCAGATCTGATTGGCTTTCTCGCCTCACCGCAAGCGGCTTACATTACCGGGCAGATTATCTCCATTAACGGCGGCATGATTTAACGGTGAACCCCATGACCACATCCCCCACGCCTGTGCAGGCACCGCATGTTCCGCTCACCGATTATTATCAGACCGAAGCGGATCGGCAAGCCTATCTGCGCCAGATTTTTGACAACACCGCACCCGATTACGACCGTATTGAATCAATGCTGGCGTGGGGAACCGGCTCGCGCTATCGACGCGAGGCACTGGTGCGCGCGGGTTTAAAATCCGGCATGAAAGTACTCGACGTCGGCGTAGGCACCGGCCTGGTTGCAGCGCAGGCCTGCCTTCTGACCGGCGATCCTGCGCTGGTCACCGGCGTCGATCCCAGCCCGGGGATGATGGCGGCCAGCAAGCTGCCCAAAACCATGGTGCTAATCGAAGGCCGGGCCGAATCGCTGCCTTTCCCCGACAACCACTTTGATTTTTTGAGCATGGGTTATGCGTTACGCCACATCAGCGATCTGGGTGTAGCGTTTAAAGAATTTGAACGCGTCCTAAAACCTGGCGGGCGCTTATGCATACTCGAGATTACCCAGGCGCAAAATCGCGTGGGCAAATGGCTGCTTAAAAACTATATGCGTGGCGTGATCCCGTTACTGACACGGTTTATATCCAAACAAAAACAATCAGCAACGATCTGGCGTTATTACTGGGATAGCATCGAGGCGTGTGTGCCGCCCGAGCAAGTGTTGGCAGCACTTCGTGCGGCGGGACTGACCGACGTGAAACGACATCTGGAAATCGGCGTGTTTTCGGAATATCAAGCCAACAAACTGATCAATTAAACCAAATCCTGACGGTGCCAACGCAAGTTGATTATTGATCCGGTCAGATTTATCCGTGAATCATTTGCACTTACTTGCCACAAAGCCCTGCGTTTATGCGCTTTGACAAGGTAAGCATGAACCTGAGTCA
>JAYWDZ010000251.1:0-1628 GCA_043779595.1 Nitrosomonadales bacterium | reverse complement strand
GCATACGCACCGCCGATGGTGAGGAAAGCCGCCTTGGTAAAAAACGTGCCCATGTCCTTAAGCGTTTGCTCGCCGCCGATTGCGAACATCACCGCCAGCCAGATGACGATGAACGCGCCTAGCGTGACGATCAGTTTGCGCCACGAAAATCGTGCATGCGCCGGGGTCGGCGTGTCGTCGTCGATAATCGCCGCGCCGTATTGCTTGTTGCTGACGCCGTGTCCACCGCCGCTTTTAAATTTTTCCGGCATCAGTTTGCCGCCAAGTGCGCCGAGCAAAGCGGCAGCCAGCACAATCCAAGGGAACGCAATGGTGTCAGGGAAGGCGCGTTGAAAAACAAAAATGCTAATGAAAGACAGCGCCGCCATGCTCCACAGCAAACCATTCTTCAGCGCGCGTGAGCCGATGCGCCAGGCGGCGAACACTACGATGGCCACCACCGCAGGTTTGATGCCGTAGAAAATCCCTTGCACCAGTGGCACGTCGCCGTAGGCCAGATAGATGCCGCCGAGCAGCGATAACAACAGAAATCCTGGCAGAAAAAACAGCACGCCGGCAACGATGGCGCCGCGCACGCCATGCATCAGCCAGCTGATATAGATTGCTAGTTGAATCGCTTCCGGCCCCGGCATCAACATGCAGAAATTGAGCGCGTGCAGATAACGATGTTCCGATATCCAGCGACGCTTTTCGACCAGCTCCTGATGCATCATCGAAATTTGTCCGGCGGGGCCACCGAAGCTGATAAAGCCGAGTTTGAACCAGTATTTGAATGCTTCGCTTAGACGTACGGGCGCGGGTGCGGTGAGGAGTGCGGTGTCCATATCAAAGTCCTATAGCCAGGGATAAAAAAATGGCCAGCTTGGACGGGACACCGTCTTTGCAAACCGGGAGTTGGCCACCCCGGAGACACGCAGTTTACCTGTAAACGATGAGCGTTCCAATGTGTCATCGTGGCTTTCGTGCCGCTTCATACATCCATTACAATCTGTGCAGAGTCTCGCCCAGCAAGCAAGGGCGACTGTGCACGCAAAAGCCTGCGTGCCGAACGGGTTGATGCCAATCATTATTTCTTGGACGTTAGACAGTTACTTATGGGTAAGAAACGCATGTCCACCTTCGCTATCGTGCTATTAGCGGTATTCACAGCCATTATCGCGATCGTCATCGCACTCAATTTTGTGTCGGGCGAAAAAAAGATCAAACAGGTGATCGATAAACGCTACTCCATTGACGATCCGCAATTTCTGCGTTCGATGGGCGTACTGCTCGGCCCCGCTATCGTGCCGGGTAACCATGTGCAAACGCTGGTCAATGGCGCTGAAATTTTCCCCGCGATGCTGGCAGAGATACGTGCGGCGAAGAAGAGCATTACCTTCGAGACGTATATTTATTGGTCGGGGACGATAGGCAAGGAGTTTTCGGATGCGCTGAGTGAGCGCGCACGCGCCGGGGTGCGGGTGTTTGTGCTGCTCGATTGGGCGGGCGCTGCCAAGATGGAAGACGGCTATCTGCAAAACATGAAGGATGCAGGCGTGCAGATCGAGAAGTACCACCCGCTACGCTGGTACAACATCTCGCGCATGAATAATCGCACCCACCGCAAATTGCTGATCGTCGATGGCAAG
>JAYWDZ010000250.1:0-1631 GCA_043779595.1 Nitrosomonadales bacterium | reverse complement strand
TGCCGGGCGTAGCCAAGATGCACGTCCATCTCGACTTCCAGACTGCGGTTGATCATGCGCTGCAAGAGTTGGGAGTACAAATTCCCAACGTCGGCAGGCGTCTTGCAGTCGCCTAGCAAGGCGTCCAGCGTTTCAGGTTTGTGGTTCATGTGTCTGCTCCTCAGGCGGAAACCGCCAGTTTGTCAAAAAGCAGTTACACAGTTCAATTTACAGACTCCGATGGACAGACAAAGCTATAGGCCGTATGGCCTATAGCTTTGTCTCATTGAGCCTGGAATTGAACCAAAAACCCAGCGCTTACCCGAATAACTTGCCTTCGATGCTTTTGGCAACCGCCTGCGCACGATTATTGACGCGTAGTTTTATAAGGATGGCCTGCACCTGGTTTTTGACGGTCTTGTATGAAATTCCCAGGATGATCGAAATTTCGTAATTGGTTTTTCCCTTGCTGACCCAATACAGAACTTCCTTTTCTCGGGGTGACAGGGTGTTAGCGATGGCAATTTTAGCCACCGTGGGCGATTTATCCGTATGAGCTAGTACCACCTTCTGGATGATTCGCAACACTGTGGCGTGCATACCAGGGACTATCAAGGTGAGCAGGCGATTGTGTGATGTAGTTAGCGGTGATGGGATTTGATGAAAACTGAAATAAGAGGCGAAATGATGAGTGGTATCCAGCACGCCATGAGACGCGATGTTGCCTAGCCCGCTGGCCTTGAAAACGGCTTTCCACGATTCTTCAGACTGATCCTCTTGTTCAGTGAACTCGACTAACTGAGGCTTGCCTGATTGCATCCAGTTCAGCAGCGTATTTGTGCGGTACGTGCCATCTCCAGCATGGATGAAACTTAAATATTTTTCGGGGAATTGATGCGACAACATCAGATCGGGCTTGATCCCTGAAGAATGGATATCACCCGCACCACAAATAAATGCGCCATGAGGAAAAACTGGCTGTAGTTCTCTACGGGTCCACTCGATAAACTCATTTTCCGCATCAACGTCCGTCAGAGAGCTCATGGCGATGAACAGCGACGCACTCAGCGATTTCATCTTCACCCCCGTTGATACTTGGTGAGTGCCGGCTTAAAAGCTTTTTTCGGACGCCTTTTTGTTTGATCGAGCTGTTGAGTAGCTAAAATAAATTTGGAGAGTACTAATTTATTCGGTTTCAGTTCCCCACTGCTTGCCGAGTAAACCGATTGAGTATTGTCGGTTGAGTGCAAACGAGGATGACTCACGAATAATTTTGCGATGTCAAACTGTAGCCTAAATGAGATATGTAGATAAGCTGGCGAATACGGCTTGCAATACGATGCACGCATCAATGCAAACCGTGTGCAGGTTCTTGTTATAGACATAACTCCCCCTATCATCAATTGCAAAATTTACCTGTTTTAGTAATTTTCTTCCGCAATATGACCCCACCGTACTTTGCATACACCGTACTTTGCATACGGGGGCTTCTTATTTTATTCAACTACACTACCACGTATATAAGGTTGCTATGTAAACTAGGTTTCAAATTCCTGCATCAACCGAGCTTCCCTCGGTTTCCGCGATCGGGCTGCCGATTGCAGTGGCGGGTGCGACAGCTTATGTGTTGGGCGGCTGGGGGGCCACGTTTT
>JAYWDZ010000249.1:0-4223 GCA_043779595.1 Nitrosomonadales bacterium | reverse complement strand
CTTCGCTCAAATTGGCGTAACGCTTCTCAAGGTCAAATAGGCTGTTTTGCATGGTAAAAGCGTGCCTGAATTGGGGGATTTATAGAAGTGCCCTTTATAAAACCTTAGCCAACCTATGCCTATCAGATAGGGGTGGTTACAGCCGATACTCTACTGGGGACCCGTATACTCAATTGGCGATGAATGGTGTGCGCGATGCCTAGCAAATGCGCGCGCGGTAGCTCACCCGACAGCGCGTAGCCCCAGTCGCCCTCAACCCAATAGAAAGTATTGACCAAGCCCTGATTGGCAAAGCGAAACGCCGTTTCGGGTGTAGGCACTGCCATCCCCCGCAGATAAATCGTGATGCGCTGGCCTTGACGATCTTCATACATGAACTGCGCGGCAGGCTTGTTGATCTCAGCCGGCAATAGGCGTCCACCGATCAGCGAAAAGCCCAAAGGGGAAAGATCGGGAGCCTGCATTGACCGTTCCAAACGCTTGGACAGCCAAGTATTCAAGGCTTTCGCATCCGTCGATGCCACCTCTACCGGATGACGCACCTCAGGCGCAAAAACCGCATAGGCCACGGCGGCCTGATGTACAAAGCGCGGCAAATCAGGCGCAGCATTACGCCGGGAGAGGGGGGTATAGGTAGGGTCGGAGCGCGATAAATATTGCCAACTCATCACACTCCCAACGCTAGCACCGATGGTCAGCCAGACCATCGCTGCCGCAATCTGAGCGTGGAACCGGGAAGGCGTTTTTGCGCGCAACAAGCGCAGTGGCATCGGCTCATCCAGAACGGGATCGACGCTTGCACGCAGTAACGTGGACTGCGTCCGCAACGCGGCAATCGTCGCCGCTAGCTCGGTATCCCGTTGCGCGCGTTGTTCGATTTGTAGCACCCGCTGCGGGTCTAGTACGCCATCGATTAAAGCCATCAATTCGTCTTGATCGATAGGGGGTTGGTTGAATGACATCGTGCGCTCCTTATCTATTCCACGAGCCGCAATCCAGAGCGGGGATTGTCCATCGCGGGCGCATCCGTCAGAGCTCGCAATTGCCTGCGTGCGCGGGACAACCGTGACATCACTGTGCCCAGCGGAATGTTGAGTATTTTGGCGGTTTGGGCGTAGCTAAATTCCTCAACCGTCACTAGCACCAGCACCTCGCGCAACTCCGTCGGCAGCTGCCCCACCGCTGTTAGCGTTTGGCGCACTTGCACATGACGCTCCTGCGAGGCGGGCACCCGCATCATCACGTCATCGTCAAGAGAATCTATTGTCACCCGGTATTTCAATAGCCTTATTTCATCGATAAAAACATTGTGCATAATGGAAAAGAGCCAAGGCCGCAAATCGGTGCCGAGCTTGAACAGATGCCACTTCACATAGGCGCGCTCCAAAGTGTCCTGCACCAAGTCGTCGGCATTTTCTTTTTTTCCACCCGTGAGCGCGCGGGCGTAGCGACGCAAGCCCGGAATCTGCTCAATGAGGGGATGCGAAAAAATAGGCATCTGGCTGTCAGAATTGGCGGCTACTGCGGGACGCTAACGTGCTGGCGCAGGAGTGCCACGCGTGCCGCCTAGCGCTGGGTAACCGCCGGGCTCGCTACGGCTTACCCCGCGTTTAAGGTCGGCGAGGCGCCGCTGCATACCCTCGATCTCGACGCGCTGGCTGGCAATGATGTCCTCAGCCAACTTGCGCGTGACGGGATCGTTGCCATGTTGCAGCACCAGACGCGCCATGTCGACGGCGCCTTCGTGATGCGGAATCATCATCGCCAGAAAATCAATATCCGCGTCACCGGAATAACCCGGGGCATGCATATCGGACATCATTTTTGCCATGCCCACATCCATTTCGGCCGCGAAGCGCTGGAATGGCTCGCCGTATCGGCTGGGCATTTTAGGCGCGCCGTGAGGCATGCCGCCATGATGATGCTCAGCCATGCTATTGCCTTACACCATGGAGTATCTCGTATGGCCTCATGCTGTTTGACCCCGATACCCCGGACGGACATACACCAGATTGATACTTTTCTTGTTACGCAATTCGCCCGAAGGCAGCTTTAAACTGCCCAACGGAATTTGCGTGATGAACCTGGGATGATAAGGATCAGATACGTCAAACGCTGTGCACACCGTTTGCCCAGCATTGAGCGTGCCCGGGAGTTCGTCCTGCTCATGTGCCACGTACAACAAATTATTTTCAGGATTAGTCCACACACCATGTGCCTCGCGCGCGTGCGTAAAGAAGCTGCCCACCACTTTGCGGGTGCCGGGTTTAGCACTGCGGTCGATAATGGCGATCTGACTGGAAGCCACTTCACCCGGGCCGCCGTCGTCGACCCGCGCAAGACTCGCGTATACAACTTTACCTTTTGCATTCTCGACGAACTCGACGTGATTCGGTCGAGACATCGTGCCGAGTGACACAGTGTCCAATAAGTCAAACGACCCGCTCGTCGAGCGACAAGAGACGGTATCGGCGAGCTTGTGCGAAAACCATACCTCACGTCCGTCCGGCGTCGTTTTCAGAAAAGGTGTGAAGGCGGGTTTATCCTGCGCCGAAATATCCAGCGTGGTAACGCGCTCGGGGCGCGAGTGACTCGCCGCATCTGCATTCACGCGCAACACATCCACTTTGGCCACTTTCTGACTGGCGACGAAAGCAAGGGTGCCCTGCGCGTTGAACCAAACTTGCGCGGGGCCGTTGATCGTCGGGACATAGCGCAAAATCGCGCCGCTATCGGTTCCCCCTACCTGCTTGAGTGCACGTTCCACGTCCAGAATCGCAATGCGGTCTTCGCCGCGCAAGGTCACCCAGAGTTCTTTGCCGTTGCGTGTAAACGTCGGTTCGTGCGGCTCACGTCCGACCAGAATGCCGCTCGACAGGCGCTCCGGATTTGTTGTCGGGCCTGCTGCTGGATTGGGCACATTGCCGAGTACGCGTTTGTTAACCGCATCGATCAGATAAATATTGCTTGAGCCGCGCCCGCTGGTCGCGAGCAACTTGCCATCGGGTGACGGCACTGCACCGTGCGCGTCTATGCAGCCGTGATACAGCGGCTTGTGGATCATCGCCGCGTGCGTCGGTGCCACGCCTGCCGTGACGAACCGAAACGGTGGGCGTGCATCCTCATCAAAACTGGTGAGATTAATCGTCGTTTCTACCGTATTGGTGCTGGGATTAATCACCACCAAAGTGTTGGAATCTTCATTCGTAATAAAGACGCGGTCCTGCGCCTCAATCGAAGATTGGGACTGCGCCAGTACCTCATTGAGGGGCGTAAAGCCAACCGTTGCGGCAAGGGCCGCGGTAGTCTTTAGAAAATCGCGTCGTTGTTCATTCATGTTCTTCTCAGGGGGGAAAGATTCTTG
The DNA here is from genome assembly GCA_043779595.1 of Nitrosomonadales bacterium. GTDB lineage: Bacteria > Pseudomonadota > Gammaproteobacteria > Burkholderiales > Thiobacillaceae > Thiobacillus. The sequence goes on along the minus strand of JAYWDZ010000249.1, from coordinate 859 downwards.
TGTTAGGCGCCAGCGCAAGTAGCGCTAACGTGATTTACGCGATGCCGGTGATCCTGGCCCGTGAAGTGACGATAGCCACGTGGTGGCACCCTATGCGCAATGAGAGCTAGCTCACCTTAGACGTGAATCGCTTGCGGCGTGCCGCTACACCGATCAGGCCTAGTCCTGCAATCATCATCGCGTAAGTTTCAGGTTCGGGTATGGGTGCCAAAAGAAGCTGGCCGCGAATCTCGCCACCCGGGTTCGTCGAGGTGTGGATATTTAGATACCACAGCTCGCCCAACAGTTGCGTCTTTTGGGTAGCGGTTAATGTTGCGGAGCCGACCAGGGGAGAGCCTAGCGGAAGACCGATCTGTATTCCCCCATTGGAACCCGCTGGCGTGGGGCCATGGAAGTGCGCAGCGGTTTGCGTCCCTATGAGGCCCGAAAAACTGATATTCCAGTCCAATTGATTGGTCACGTCATCAAAAGTGAGCGTGCCTGACCCTGTCCCAGGGGAAGAAGTACCAGTTTGGGCACCGTCGAGGTTGGTCACCAACTGATAGGTCAACGCCATGGCGGGAGTGACACTTGCGAGATTAATGCTGAAACTGGCCAGGGCGATAAGTCCCAGGCGATGCAAGGTTTGATGCAACATAAAGCGCTCCTTAAGATTTGCGGGATGGAATGCAGAGCACCCCACCTGGATATCAGGCTTAGGTATCTGCACTACATATACGCGGGGAAGTCTGGTTTTATTCTCGCTCTCTAAAATATTATTTATTGATCCGGCCTGATTTATCCGTGATTCAGGCTGCATACTTTACGCGTGCATCCTGGAAGAACCTTCTCACTCGTTCAGGCGACTTTTCCAACGCCT
>JAYWDZ010000248.1:0-1636 GCA_043779595.1 Nitrosomonadales bacterium | reverse complement strand
CGGTAATGTAGTACTTGGTCATCCACAGGCTCAGTGCGACGTAACCGCCGAACACGATGGAGTAGTACTGGCACAGCTTCCACACATTGGGATCCTTCAGTGCGGAGAACTGCTGCTTGATGGTGATGTGGCTCGACACATGGTGCGTGGTATCGGTGTAAGTGAATATCCAGAACAGGATGGCCATCGCCAGCATCGCCACCGCATACACTTGCGGCACGGCCTGCCAGCCGTAGGCCACCACCAGCGAGGGCGCGACAAACTTGGTGACCGCGGCACCCGCATTGCCTGCGCCAAAGATGCCCATCGCAAAGCCTTGGCGCTTGCGTGGGAACCAGCGTGCGACGTAAGCGATGCCGACCGAAAAGGACGACCCTGCCACCCCAACGAAGAGGCCCAGCACCAGAAAGTGCCAGTATTCGGTGGCGATGCTGATTAACCAGATGGGAATAACAGTGCTCAGCATCAGTACAAAAAACACGATGCGACCGCCGATCTTGTCGGTCAGCATGCCCAGCGGCAAACGGAACAGTGCACCGGTAAGAATCGGCGTGGCGGCGAGCAGACCGAACTGGGTTTCGTTAAGACCGAGATTGGCCTTGATCGGAATGCCGATAATCGAGAACATCACCCACACAGCAAAGCATACGGTGAACGCCAGTGTGCTCAAGGAAAGTACCGAAATCTGCTGCTGAGTATGCGTGGCCATACTGGGTCCTTACACCGCGATATTCGGACGGGATTGTCTGAATAGCTGGAACGAAGTGTATGCTGCAGAACGAACAAGGTAAGGCGCATAAATCAGCTCTTTAAGGCGTGAACTACCTCCAAAGAGGTAGCAGGAGTACTGCGTCAACCCCCTGTGTTTATGCGGATTGCAGCGAATGGGTGCAGCATGGACCCGAGGATTTAGTCAATTGGGGGTATACCTTCATACCTGGGGTCTGGGCTGGAGGTGGGTATGAACGCTAAACGCGGATTTTGGCAAGACTCATTGCTTTTAAAGTTAGGCGGGGCACTGGCTTTGATCGCCTGTTTCGCCATCATCGGCATGGCAAGCTCGGGCATCATCGCCGAGTCGGTGCAGGGCAGTGGTGCGGCGATTAACCTGGCGGGGAGCCTGCGCATGCAGGCCTACAAAATGACCAGCCTTGCGCTATCGGCCCCACAGTCCGAAAGCGGCAACGTGCCCACGCAGTTGCGCACTGCGATGGCTAGCTTTGAGACGACGCTCACCGATGTGCGCATCACCTCGTTGATGCTCGAGCAAACTGAGGACGCGCTTTCAAGCAGCTATGCGAAAGTACTGGCCAACTGGCAACAGGTTAAATCGCGGTTTTTAGCGGTGGCATCTGGCAACAGCGCGCCTGCGCTGCAAAGTGATCCTCCGCTGATCAAGGAAATCGCAGCATTCGTCGGCGAGATCGACAACCTGGTCAAGCAAATCGAGCAACACACCGAGGCGAAAATTCTGGTGCTGCGCATGGTGCTCGGTGCGGCCTTGCTGATGACCTTGCTGGTAGGCGCGCTAACGCTTTATCTGGCGCGCAACGACCTGATCCTGCCGCTGCGCGATCTGCTGGCGTTTGCGGCGAATGTGGGGCGAGGCAATCTCGCCGCGCGCACCGAGCACACC
>JAYWDZ010000247.1:0-1643 GCA_043779595.1 Nitrosomonadales bacterium | reverse complement strand
TGTGCGCCCACATCGCTGGCCCCGCCCTTTAGCATATGAAGTTGATCGTGCCACATTCCAAAATCCTCGTTATGTAATGCACGCTCAATTTCTGTCATAGAACGTTTGCTGTCCTCATTGAAACTCTCAATCAGTTCTTGTACGAACGGATGTCCTCCGCCCATAATCGCCAGATTATCAAGTACCGTTTCATCCACTATGCTGCCACTGGATACCCCTAATAACGCAGGCTTTATTGATGAGGTTGGCTGCGTTTTGCCGATGAGCTGCGCAATCATATCAACCAGCGCATGACTGCTGATCGGCTTGGTCAGAAAAGCGTCTGCACCTGCGTCTTTGCTGGCTTGCTCGGCATCTTCGCGCGCATCGGCCGTTAGCATAATGATAGGTAAATGACCTCTTTCCATAAAGCGCCATCGCTGGATCACTTCAGGTCCGGACAATTCGGGCATGTGCATGTCTATAATGGCGAGATCAAAGCGCTCACCCGACTCAAGCATGGTCAATGCTTCTTCGCCATCTTGCGCCAGCACCACTTCAAATCCCGCGTGACTTAACAGTCCCCGAATTACGCGTTGATTAACCGGGTTGTCTTCCGCCACCAAGATTTACAAACGTTGACCGCCGACTTGTGATTGAAAGCGTTTGGCAAGGGAGACAACATTCTGCGGTAACTCTCGGCTCACCACCGCATGAATCGCACTGAAGAGCAGCGTTGGGTTGACCGGTACACTCAATACGGATGCGAATCCGCCCTGGATTAGATGCGTCTCGGAGCGCATTTCATTCCCCGCACCTTTTGAGACAGGGGATGAGTCAACCAGAATAACCGGCAGGCCGGCAAGGTTCAGATCATCATGCAGTAGCCCTAAAAACTCTATCGGATCACCGGGCAGACTGGCGCGTTCTACTACGACAGCACTTAGTGGCATTTCTCCTGCAGGGTATGTAGACAGTTCAGCTGCTAGGCGGGTGGTGTTACTCACCACAACAGTATCGGCACCCCAACCTTGGATGATCTGCTGTATGCGGCCCGCCAAATCATTCTTCGCCAGAATGCCCACGCGCATCGCTTTTTCAAAACGTGCCTCTGTGGGAATTAAGGTTTGGGTATTTTGTAGCGCAAAAGGTATTTCAAGCCAAAAGCTTGTGCCTTCGCCTTCGCGACTATGCAAACCTATCTGGCCACCCATCATGTCTACCAATTGTTTAGCAATGGTGGTGCCTAATCCGGTTCCGCCATACCTACGCGTGACGGATGTATCGGCTTGAGTAAACCGTTCAAAGATACGTCCTTGAGCCTCTTTTGGAATCCCGATACCGGTATCGACCACCTCGATGCGTAACCGTTGCGGGTTTGCTTGTCCTATAGGCCTGACATACACATCCACGCGTCCATACTCGGTGAATTTGATCGCGTTACCGATCAAATTGATCAGAATCTGGCGCAGATGGCGGGCATCGCCGTGCAAAAGAAAAGGCGTTTGAGGCGCAATATGGGCGGCCAGTACTAAGCCTTTCGTCTTAGCCTGGTTCTCCAACATCATGACCACACTATTTATCAGCCGATGAAGGTCGAAATCTTCCAATTCATTACTGAGGCGCCCTGCTTCAATGCGTGAAATGTCGAGCACATTTTCGAT
>JAYWDZ010000246.1:0-1644 GCA_043779595.1 Nitrosomonadales bacterium | reverse complement strand
GTTATCAAGATGCGCATTTACATCGATCTTAGATGCGCAGAGTATAAAAAATACTGAGGTTGAGGGAAATTAATGGAGTCTGACCCCATTTATGTTGCCACCATATGCAGAAAAGATTGGTGCAGAAGTATATAAGGGGCTCCCTGGATTTAAGGCTGGGGCGGGAATGGAAGCTGAAGCTCTCGCACATAACATGGCATTCATAAAAGCCAAAATGGCCGAAGGATATAAAATCATTGATGCTGGACCCGATTTTGCCCGAAGGGCGGCAACTGGTATTGCCTCAAAATTTTATGAGGCCGAACGTCAACTATTGAAAAACTACAGCAACTACGAAAAAGCATTTACAAGGCCATAAGAATGGATTCCCTTTCTGTTCGAGGTATTGCTTCGTTCGTTGACCGCCAAATCTTTGAGCGGTTCAACGGGGCCAAGCAAGTGTATTTTTTTCAATATCAAGAAACACAGCTTGTGGTTGGTTATTTCTTGCCCCAAATCGAGAGTCGTGTGCAAATAGAAATTGATTTCATAGAACCATTTGTATTTTGCATGCTTATTCGCCGAGGCTTTGAAGAGGCTACCCCAACTAGCGAGGATAGGTCAGGCGTAATTGCAAAAGTCTATCTTCAAGAGGCTTTGCGTAGGTTAGGCATTGACACTACATATGAAAAAACTAAAGCCAAACTACTTTATGGAAAGTATGAGTCCATTCCTGAAATGATATGTCTCATTCTGGATTTACTGGGAAAGCATCAGCAAGTGCTTTGCGATAATTTCGACAGCATATTTTGAGACAAAAACGAAATAAATGGGGTCAGACTCCATTTATTTGAAACCATAAATCCAAAACAACCTCAACTAATCTTTACTTCATTCAACAAAACACAAATGGCTCGCCTACCCCGCTTCGTCATCCCCGGTCAGCCGCAGCACATCATCCAGCGCGGCAATAACCGGCAGACTATTTTCGCTGCCGAGGCGGACTATCAATTCTTTCGCGATGCAATGGTTGAGGCGGCGGGTCGGTTTGGGTTGGCGATTCATGGGTATGTGTGGATGACGAATCACATTCATCTTTTAGTGAGCCCGCTGTATGCGGACAGCATCGGTAAAACACTGCAATCGGTGGGGCGACGCTACGTGCAATATTTCAACTACACCTACAAACGCACCGGCACGCTGTGGGAAGGTCGCTATCGGGCTACCGTCGTTGATAGCGAAAGTTATTTGTTGAGACTAATGCATTACATCGACATGAACCCCGTCCGCGCCAGCATGGTCTCGCATCCGCGTGCATATGCGTGGTCGAGCTTTCGCCGGTATGCAGAGGGTGATGCTGGATTGAACAGCATTTGGTTGGAGCCGCATCAGCAATATTTGGCGTTGGGCGCTACGGATGAAGATCGGCGTGCGGCGTATCGGCAATTGTTTAAAACGATCACATCAGAAGATGAGCTAACCACGATTCGCGATGCGACCAATAAGGGCTGGGCGTTGGGCAGTGATCGATTTGCGGCGGAGATTGAAGCGCTGTCGGCGCGAAGAGCGGTGTCGAAGGGGCGGGGGAGGCCGCGGCGTCAGCATTAGAATAAGTAAAGTCAAGCATCGGCGGGTACCAACACGCATTTTTGCTCGAAGAGCCGC
>JAYWDZ010000245.1:0-1650 GCA_043779595.1 Nitrosomonadales bacterium | reverse complement strand
CGGCTGACGCCCCTTCGGGGTGTCGCTCAACTCGAACACGTTATGCGCACGAGCATGGATATGATTGATCAAAAATCCGCAATTGCAGAGGGTGTGATTATTGCGGCAATTACTGCTACTGGATATTGGCTTGCGTTTCTATATGAATTTGGCTATTGCAAGTACTTCAACATACCAATAGAGTTTATTGAAATTGGAATATTGAATATATTGGTTGCGGTAATTGGCGTGTTTGGCATATTGGCCATGCTAAACATGTACATAAACCCACTCCACTTGTTTTTGAGCACACTCCCAAGGCCACTCAAATTTGCAATATACAGAACCTCAATCCCTATCGTATTTATTGCTAGTTATGGCGCAATTGTTCGGCTACCTACCTCTCAATGGTGGCTGCTGTTTGGGCTTTTCGTTGCACCATTGTTATTTTTTGAATTTGTGTTCCCGCTAATTACACAAAGAAAGACTAAAGGCTACATTGCGAAGCTAGAGGCTCAAAATAAAATCGTAAATGATTACGACACCTTGTTAGACATGACCGCAAAATCTATTGGCCGAGACAAATTTCTAATCATATTGTTCTTCTTTTTGCGCTCAGTTATTGCATTCTTTGCTGGCGGATTTGACGCAAAGTCAAAACATAGTTTTGTTGTTATCAAGTCAACTCAAGAACTGGTTGCTTTGAAGACGCGAGGCGAATTCTTTGTGGCCGCCTCATTTGATAGAAAAGAAAAAATTGTTAATGCAGAGTACACACTCATACCAATTAGCCCACAGGCAGGTCAAATCAAGTACGAAAAGATTGGTCCTCTTGTTCCAAGAGATCCTAAATAAGGCGGGCATAACATGGCGCTCAACCTCGCTCCCTTCGGTCGCTGGACGCTGCGCGATAAAGCCGCGCAGCGCCGGTTAGCTTTACTACAAGGGCTTCCCCGAAATTACAAGAGACCTGCTGTTTTTAATTCATTGCCATTTCCTCATCTGATTCAAATTTCACTGCTTCGGTTGTGAAAGAAGGTGAAGGACTGCAAAACTACAAACGGTCATATTGGGCGCATGGCCCGGACCCTGATGAAAGACGCGCGCCGGGACCTCAATCGTTAGTCGGGAATGGCTGCTTCCCCTTAAGTTAATCAGGCGCTCCCGGCGCGGGTCCAACCCGCTTCACATCAACACGTGCAGTGCATCGGTGACTCTTGACCGCCCTCCGGCGGTAGTCTTGTTCCTTTCAATATCCTGTTTATTGCAGACACTTTTTTAAAAGGTTCAGACAGCGCTTGGCTTGAGCCGGAAGTCTTCGCCGTAGTGCAATACGGCCCAAGCCAGGCGTGCATTTTTCGCGGCAATGGCGACCACCGCGCGCCAGTAGCCACGACGTTCCGCCAGGCTGCGTGCCCAGCGACTGAAGCTGTCCTGCTTGTTGCCTGTGCTATTGAGGACGGCACGTGCGCCCATGACCAGCAAACTTCGCAGGTAGGGGTCTCCGGCTTTGGTAATGTGGCCCAGTCTGGATTTGCCACCGCTGCTGTGCTGGCCGGGTGTCAGCCCGATCCAGGCGGCTACCTGGCGGCCGTTCTTGGAGTCGTGCCCATTGCCAATGCTGGCCAGGAGCGCGCTGGCGGTGATGGGGCCGATGCCGGGGCGTTGCAT
>JAYWDZ010000244.1:0-1657 GCA_043779595.1 Nitrosomonadales bacterium | reverse complement strand
AATCCGCCGGTTAACGAACGCACTTGCGCATAGCCCATGCGCTGCAGGTTAACCGCGCATAGCGCAGCACGGCCGCCGGTTTTGCAATACAGCACGATGGGTAGGTCTTTGTTCGCCAGTACAGCGTTGTCGCCGATTTTGAATTCGAGGACGCCGCGTGGAATATTCACCGCGCCGGGCAGATGGCCGGCGAGATATTCGCCGGATTCGCGCACGTCGATCACTGCGCCGTCGGCAGCGATATGCGAACGCGTGGCCGGAATATCGATTTGCTGGATTTGCGCCATCGCTTCGGCGACAAGTTGGGGTGGTGTCAGGCTCATAAAATTCCTCAGTCAGGGTGGGCTGGCGCTTATTTTACGCTGCTTGCTTCCAGCCGCAGATACTGGTTGTAGGCGTTGGCGCGATTGGCTTCGTTGAAGGCGGGCATTTTGCTGTATTTGTTCCAGTCGGTTTTTGCATAAGCCTCGTCAAACGGCACCAGCTCGCTGGCGGCTTTGCTCATACTGCTTCGCAAGTATTTCAAATAATCGCGCGTGAATACCAGATCGGCTCCGGGTTTGACCGAGACCGGCCCGGGGCCAGGCACCAACACCTTGGGCTTCATCGCGAGCAGCTTGTCGAGTGCGGTAATCCATGTGCTTGCGTCCGCATCGCCCACAAAAGGGATGCGTCCGCGAAACACCAGATCGCCTGCATACAGCACGCTATCTTCCTTCACCAGCATCACCAGGTCCTCATTGGAATGCGCGGGACCCACGTAACGCAACACAAAATGCAGGCCACCCATATCAAAATGGCTCTCGTCGCTCAGGTAGCGATCCGGTTCTAGCAGTTTGGTATCGTCGTCCACCCACGGAAACAGCGCTTCCTTGCGCTGCGCGAAACGTTGTACAGCGCCTTCGTCGCGGATCACACCCTGCGCATTTTGGTGCGCCCAGATATCTGCACCGAGCGCCTTGAATACCTGCAACCCGTAGTAATGGTCAGCGTGATAGTGGCTGACGATCACGCGTTTGATGGGCTGTCGTGTGATTTGCTTGATCAGGCCCACCAGCTTTTTTGCCAGCGGTGGGCTACCCAACGCGTCAAATACCACCACACCGTCGCGGGTAACCACAAAGCCTGCGTTGGACATAAAACCTTGATTTTCGCTGGATGCCGCACCAGGCAGACCCTGCACGAAGTAGCTATGGGCCCCCACCCGCACGGCCTTCATCGGCACAGTCGCGGTGCTGTCATCGGCCTGGGCGAGCGTCAGCGAAAACGAAAACAGCATCAACAGAATGCGGATAAACATGGCAACTCCGGGGAGATAGGCAGCGCACATTATAGAGCGTGCCGAAAAGGTGTTTTGGGAAATTTTTATGCACAAGTCTGTGCTATCTTCGTGGCTGTATTTGCGAGGATCATGGCGTGTTCAAAAAACAGTGGCCGGTATTTTTGCTGGCGTTTGTATTGCCGATTCTGCTGGTGTATGGATGGTGGGGCGGATTTCGTGCTGCCAGTATCACGCAGGTAGAAGCGGGGCCGTATCGCTATGCCTATCTGGATTACGCCGGGCCGATCAGCGCGATGCGCAAGACGCAGAAAACTGTGCTGCAGGCGTTTGTCCAATCGCGGATACAGGAGGGCGACACTTTTACGGTATTGCTCA
>JAYWDZ010000243.1:0-10658 GCA_043779595.1 Nitrosomonadales bacterium | reverse complement strand
GCGAGTGTGCGTGCCAAGGTCGAACATCCGTTTCACATCGTCAAGAACATCTTCCAGTTGAAGAAGGTGCGCTATCGCGGGCTTGCGAAGAATACGGCCCAGCTCTTTACGCTGTTCGGCCTGGCGAATCTGCTGATTGCCAAGACAGTTTCAGCTGATTGCAATCGGCTCGTCTCGTCTTGAATCAAATGCTGATTTGTTCAGCGCGTCCTTAGAAAAAATAGCAGTATCGATGCAGTTTTGTTAGCGACTATCGAAGAACAACGGCAGGTGTTGGATCCCACTACAACATATCGGATGAAATACGATCTCGTCGTTGCACCCTCGCACACCCGTTCCCCGAGAATGACGCCCACTGTTATCGCGGCGCTTGAGACACTGTTACGGAGAGCCATTCAACGAATACCACAGCCAATTCAATCCGCGTACAACGCAGCTGCAAGATGCCGCCTACCAGGCTGCGGCCCAGACATGATAGGAGGTTGCCGAATGAACGATCACAGTATTAGCTTATCGTCACGTGCACTACAGCGCCTGTTAGCCGGCGAAATAACGGGCAGCGAATTTATCTCTACCCATGACTGGAATGACACCCATGGCCCTAGCAACCCGTTTGCCCGGGCAGCGCGCTCGGGCCGAATGATTACCAAAATCGAGATTCATGGGGCTGATGATCATGATGATGATTGGTTGACCTTCAGCTTCGGCCCGTCCGATCCAGCGGCGGCTCCTTTCTGCGTTCCATCTTCTATTGGGCCAGACGACTTAAGCTAAGACATGAACTCTAGCTAGGCATTTGCAAATAGGCTTCTCTAGACATTCGATGAAGATGCTACATCCCCCATGAGAGTCGAGTTCCGTCATTTAGGTGCCAGCCATAACGCCCGTGAACCAGAGATTCCGTGTTCTGTGCCTCATGCCCATTAAGCTATAGCCTGATTTGTTGTGCCCAGCGGTTTTTTTGTATATAAGCTTTGCCTAATCGAACAAATGAGCCTGCCATGAACGAACGAACCGAACGTAAAACCATTCCCATCCAGGACCTCAACGAAGTCAGCAGTTGTGCCAGTGCGGAGCCGTATGCGCTGATGGTACTAGGGGATTCGATGCTGCCGGAGTTTGAGGAGGGCGAGATTATCGTGGTCGAGCCGTCGGGCTTGGTCAAAAGCGGCTCGTATGTGGTGGCGTTTGTGAATGAGGAATACATCTTTCGCCAGGTGGTGCAGCAGGAGGATGGATGGATGTTGAAGCCGCTGAATCCAATTTATCCCAATCTGCCGATTGATGACCTGGAGCCTTGCAAGGGCGTGGTGATCATGAAAAAACGACCGGGCAAACGTAGTGATCAGAAGCGCTATATATAACCAGTTTTTATTTATGCATGGATAAGTTATTTGAATCTTTTACTTGACTAATTTACTGGGGCATATAAAGTTACTTTATTAGCATTTTCTAATGTTTATAAGGAGACAGTAATGAGTGGACTTATCCCAAACTTTGCCCCAGACGGCGTTGTTACGTTGAATCGAGTGATTTTAAAGCCCGAATATTCGGTAGACGATTTGCAGGAACGCGTGGCGTTTTTATGCGAAAACGTTAAAACCTATCATTCGGATACCGGTTTTGTGGGCGGATTTGTCGCGCTGAATTCGGGCAAAGTCTCGAACGAAGGCTCGACCATCGGCCAGCCGGTAGAAAGCGAATTGAAGGGCAAAGAAGCGTTGATCGTGACCTTCTGGAACAGTTTTGAAGAGCACGAGGCGTCACATCGCTCGGAAACTTTCCAGCCTTTGTTTCAAAAGGTGCTGGATTTGTGCGAGAACGGCAACGAAGAAATCGCTTATGAAATGCTGTGGTCTGGCAAGGCTTATGGCCCCGCCGAGATTGCGGCGGCTCGGGCAGCCAAAGAGCAATATGCACACGCAGCTTGATTGATGATTGATGCGTGACTCTAAAACGGCGGGGGCAACCTCGCCGTTTTTTATTGCGGCTTGATCCATGTACGCGTTACGGCATGCGGCATAATCCTGCGCCATGCCCCTTATACCTCCGGCTATTTTTTTGATGGGCCCCACCGCTTCGGGCAAGACCAGCCTGGCGGTGAGCCTGGCGCAGCGCTTGCCGTTGGAGATCATCAGCGTCGATTCCGCGCTGGTATATCGCGGCATGAACATCGGCACCGGCAAACCCGACGCCGCAACGCTCGCGGTAGCCCCCCACCATTTACTTGATATTCGCGACCCAACCGAGGCGTATTCCGCGGCGGCGTTTCGCAGCGACGCACTCGAATTGATGCAGCAGATTACGCAGCGCGGTCGCGTGCCATTGCTGGTGGGTGGAACGATGTTGTACTTTCGCGCGCTGCTGCGCGGGCTGGACGATTTGCCGCAGGCCGATCCCGCACTGCGCGCACAGATTGAAGCAGAAGCGTCCGTGCAGGGCTGGCCCGCGCTACATGCTGAATTAGCGCGGTGCGACCCGGTCACTGCCGCGCGACTCGAGCCCACCGATGCACAACGAATTCAGCGTGCGCTGGAAGTTTTTCGGTTGAGCGGGCGGGCATTGTCGGCGCAGCTCACGGTTACACATGCCGAATTGCCGTACCGCGTATTACAGCTAGCGTTGATTCCAGCCGACCGCGCCGTGCTGCACCAGCGCATCGCCGCACGCTTCGACGCGATGCTGGCCGAGGGCTTGGTCGAAGAGTTGCGCATGCTGCGCCATACCTTAGCGCTCAGCGCGCAAATGCCCGCCATGCGTTGCGTGGGTTATCGCCAGTCTTGGGCTTATCTGGACGGTGAGATCGATCTCACCACGCTTCGCGAACAAGGTCTCGCCGCCACACGGCAACTCGCTAAACGTCAACATACCTGGTTGCGTTCGTGGCCCGGCGTGGTGGAACTGGATTGCTTATCCGCTGACTTGGAAGCGCAAGCTTTGGCGCAGGTGCAAGCTCATTTACGCTAACCGTCTTGGGTATCGACTAGAGCCTGTTAAATTTTTGGCCACTAGCTCCGTAAATACCCGGTGGGGTAACGCCTATAGTCAGGCCCAGTTAGGTAATACCCACATAAAAATAATGAAGCTAATCGGCAGCCCTTAATCGGGAAGATGCATATCCAATCACTCAGGGAGAGACAAAATGGGCACCGCTAATCCATATCAAGTTCCGCAATCCAATGTAGATCATCACGCGCAGGGCGAGTATTCCGAGGTAAACGTGTTCTCAATAAAGGGCCGCATCGGGCGCTTGCGATATCTGGGTTATTCGATGGGCTATAGCATGCTCATTTATCTGGTATTTGGAGTGCTAGCCGCAGTGATGGCCGGCATGGGGTTTCCGAAGGCGATGTGGGGAGTCTTCGGCATCGCTTACCTGGGAGTTATTGTTTTGGGCATTATGCTGACCATCCAGCGTGCCCACGATTTCAATACCACCGGTTGGATAACGCTGCTGGCTTTAGTGCCGCTTCTTAACCTGATGTTTCTGTTTATTCCCGGTACCGATGGCGAAAACCGTTTCGGTAAAAAGACGCCGCCTAATCGTGGAGGGATGATCTGGTGGATACTCATTCCCGTCTTTATTGCGCTCGTAGGCATCATTGCAGCCATTGCAATTCCGGCTTACAAAACCTATGTGGATAAAGCACGCGCCGCAAATCATTCAGTAGTTGCACCGACCCCCCAACCTGAGTAATCAGGTTTGCTCGATACCTATCGCGCGATAGAAACGCCGGAAGGCGTGGAGTTACGGCTGTGCGTGGCGGGCCCCGTCGTGCGCAGTCTGGCGTGGGGAATCGATTTGTTGATCCGCAGCGGTATTTATATCGCGCTGGCGACCGCACTTTCGCAGCTGGGAAAATTCGGTTTAGGATTAATGCTGGTCAGCTTGTTTTTAATCGAATGGTTTTATCCCGTATTGTTTGAAGTCTATCGGCATGGTGCGACGCCGGGTAAACGCAGGATGGGTTTGTGCGTGACCCACGATGATGGCACCCCTGTGGGCTGGTCCGCCTCAATGATCCGCAATCTGTTGCGCTATGTGGATTTTTTACCTTTTCTGTATGGATTTGGTCTGGTATCGATGCTGCTCCATCCCGATTTCAAGCGCCTCGGAGACATTGCCGCAGGCACACGCGTGGTTTATCGGGAGACTAAAAAAAATGCTGTCTCTATCCCCGCTGTCCCCGCCCAGCCTCCGCCTTTTTCTCTGGCGCTGGATGAGCAGCGCGCGGTGATCAATTTTGCCGAGCGCTCGAATACCTTATCGCCCGAGCGGATGGAAGAACTCGCAAGCATCGTTTTCTCGCATACGCGCAAACAACCTAATCGCGCAGTGAATCAGCTTCACGCGACCGCCAGTTGGTTAATGGGAAAAAAGAGTTAACCGCGATGAAGCAGCAGGATTTCGAAATGCAGCACGAGGCCTTATGGCAGCGGATGGAGAATCTGCTGCTGATCCTCAACAAGCAGCGCAAAGCTTCCGCTTCGTTGCCCGCTGGAGATGCAGCGGATTTTCCGCAACACTATCGCCAGATTTGCCACCACCTGGCGTTGGCGCGTGAACGCCAATATGCCACTTATCTGATTGATCGACTGGATAAACTGGTGCTGGATGGCCATCAGCATTTGTACCGCGCGCGGGGTTTTTTACTGTCGCAAGTGCTGCATTTTTTTGCGGTGGGATTTCCTGCGTTGGTGCGAGCTGAGGCGCGGTTGTTCTGGCTCGCTTTCGCGTTGCTGTATCTGCCCACGCTGGTGATGGGCGTCGCGCAACAATATGCGCCGCAAATGGTTTACACGATGCTGGATCACGCCACGCTGGTGTCCGTCGAGACGATGTATGACCCCAAAGGCGCGCATATCGGACGGGAGCGTCAATCTGACAGCAATTTTTTGATGTTCGGCCATTACATTAAAAATAATATCGGCATCAGCTTCCAGACATTTGCCGGCGGTTTGTTGTATGGCCTGGGCAGCATTTTTTACCTGGTCTATAACGGCCTTTTTTTCGGCGCGATTGCCGGGCATTTAGCCCGCATCGGCTATGGCACAACCTTCTTCCCGTTCGTCGTAGGCCACGGTGCGTTTGAGCTGACGGCGATTGTGCTGTCAGGCGTTGCAGGATTAAAAATGGGGCTGGCGTTATTGTTGCCCGGGGATCAAACCCGACTGGCAGCGTTGCGCGATGCTTCGCAGATCAGTATCCGCATCGTCTATGGCGTGATCGTCATGTTGTTGATTGCCGCCTTTATTGAGGCATTCTGGTCATCTTCGCAAGCCATTCCGCCCGCAGTCAAATATGCGGTGGGCGCGTTGCTCTGGCTAGGGGTGGCTGCGTATTTGCTCCGCATGGGGCGCGCGCGTGCAGCTTGATTCGATTGCTGTAGCCCTTCGCCCGCGCAACCCTTGGGAAGCGATCGATCTCGGCTTCGACATGGTGCGCACCTGGTGGAAACCAATAATGGGCGCATGGCTCGCGGTGGTGCTACCGGTCAGCGTAATCATTTATCTCTTGTGCTGGAAGGCGCCGTGGTTGGCCTCCCTGCTGATCTGGTGGCTAAAACCTGCCTTCGATCGCATTCCCTTGTTTATCCTGAGTCGTGCCGCCTTCGGCGATACGCCAGACATCAGGCAAACGCTTAAAGGCGTGCTGCCGCTGTGGCGTAAAAGTTTGCTGTTGGATTTGACGCTGGGTCGCGTGAATATGGCCCGCTCGTTCAATATGCCGGTGCGGGATCTGGAGGGCCTGCGCGGCAAGGCACGGCGCCTGCGTTTAAAGGTGTTGCAAAAGCAGACTCGCAGCGGTGCGGTGTGGCTCACGCTGGTGTGTATCAACCTCGAGATGGTGTTGAACTTTGCATTGCTGGCGCTGCTGGTGCTATTACTGCCGCAAACCCTGCAAGGTGATTTTTTTACTCGACTTTTTGCCCCAGATCAGAGCCTATGGCTTCAGATGATGACCTATGGCATTTATCTGCTGGTGCTCACCACGATGGAGCCTTTTTACGTGGGCGCCGGTTTCGCGCTTTATCTCAATCGCCGCACTTTGCTGGAGGGTTGGGACATCGAAATTGCGTTTCGGCGTATCGCCGAACGCCAGCAAGCGTTGAATAAAGTCACCCCCGCCGCGGCATTGCTGATGATAGGTTTGATAATAGGCGGCATGTTGGGGGGGGCCGAACCCTCGCTTGCTGCAGAAACGGCTGTCCTGCCAGCGCCGATCAAGACGCCTGTGATGCCAGAGTCGCCGGAGCGCCTTAAAAAGCAAATCACCCAGGTATTGCAACAGCCCGAATTTCAGACTGACAAAATCGAAAAGCAGTGGAAATACGTCGGCAAAAAATCGCAAAAAAAACAGCCAAAAGCGGATTCGGACTGGGTGAAATTTCTGGCCGGGATTGTGCCAGGGTTGGCGCGCTTTACGGAAGGCTTGCTGTGGCTGCTATTGGCGAGCGTAATTGTTTGGCTGTATTTAAAACGCGAACACTGGCTGGGTTGGTTTGCGCCCAAAGGCACCGCCACGCCTTTTACGCCTGCGCAGTCGTTGTTCGGCCTGGATTTGATGCCAGAGTCGCTGCCCAAAAACCTTTCGGAAGAAGCCTGGAAGTTATGGCAGGCAAACCAGCCCCGCGCCGCGTTAAGCCTGCTTTACCGTGGCGCGCTTGCGCGCTGGATGATGCGTGACAAGATCGTGCTGGGTGCCAACGCGACAGAAGGCGATTGCATACGCTTGTTCCGCGCCACCGCGCCGACGGA
The DNA here is from genome assembly GCA_043779595.1 of Nitrosomonadales bacterium. Taxonomy (GTDB): domain Bacteria; phylum Pseudomonadota; class Gammaproteobacteria; order Burkholderiales; family Thiobacillaceae; genus Thiobacillus. Next base: position 3,899 of record JAYWDZ010000243.1, on the reverse strand, counting down.
GACGGGCGACTACTTCTATCAACTCACTCAAGCCTGGCTCACCACCGCGTACGCGCAGCGCCAGCCAGGCACCGAAGTCATGCAGCAATTGTGTCGCGGCTGGGATATCCATTTCCCCCTCCCGCCATGAAGACTATTTTTACCCGGCTAGTGTGGCTGTTGCTCGTGATCCTGATGGGCTGGATCGGCTATTGGTTTTATCAAAATTTCGCACTCGTTGCCGAGAAAACCAATGTCGGCTATCAGGGCGAAGCGCGCTACAACTCGCTGCTGGCAGCCCAGCGTTTTTTAAATACCAAGACCAGTCCGACGATAGGCATGACAGGTCTGGCTGGCTTGCCGCCTACCCGTGGCACGCTGGTGGTGCCCACCCAGCGCTATGACCAGGGGCCGCAGCAAGCCAATGCACTCTTGGCCTGGGTGCGTGCAGGTGGCAACTTAATCGTGGTACCCAATCAGCTTTCGCAACCCAAAACTGAAGACTGGTTATTGAAGGGATTAGGCATACGCAGCGTAAATAAGCCTGCCCCCATCGAAGCCTATGTGCCTACCAATGTCGATATTGCCGCCGTCAGCGATTTCATGCAGGTGGATTTCAACCCCAGCAGCACCCTCGAATATCGGGGGCAGGCGCCTCAGGTGATGATACTCGGGGAACGCGGTGCGCATATGCTGCGCTATCAGTTGGGAGCGGGCGTGTTAACCGTGCTGAGCGATGCGAATTTTATGCAAAATGGGCGGATTGGTCGCTACGACAATGCCGCGTTGCTGTGGTACCTCACGCATTATCAGCGCCAGGGTCCCATCTGGTTGATCTACAGCGGCGATATGCCTCCGCTTTGGAAATGGCTGGCGGTGCATGCGTGGACGGTTTTGATCAGCGCCGGTTTGCTGCTGCTCGCATGGTTAAGGTCGTGCAGCCGCCGTCTGGGGCCAATACGCGTTGATCCCCCGCTGGCGCGGCGGCGCTTGCTCGATCATATCGAAGCGAGCGGCCAGTTCCTGTGGCAAAAAGGCCAGCGCGTAAAACTGTTGAGTGCGGTACGGGCTGCGCTATTGCGCAGGCTGGAAGCCCGCCATCCCGCGCTAGCCGCGTTGCCGCCCCCGCAAAGAGTGACACGCCTGGCGGCATTGATTCAAGCCCAACCCGCAGCCGCGGAAAAAGCGCTGTTCGACCCTTTTGCACCGGATGAGTATGAGTTTACAAATGCAGTCAACCTGCTGGAGACGATTAGGAAAACGCTATGAATGATACGACCCCCATTGAAGTAGACACGCCCCCGGCCACCAGCAAAATCGCCCAGGCCAGCGCGATTGCGCAACGCATGCGCGCAGAAATCGGCAAAGCGCTGATTGGCCAGACGCACACCGTCGATCAGGTGTTGATCGCGTTGTTTGCGGGCGGCCATGTGTTGATCGAAGGCGTACCTGGCCTTGGCAAAACCCTGCTGGTGCGGGCGCTGGCAAAAACCTTCAACGGCGCATTCACGCGTATCCAGTTCACGCCCGATTTGATGCCGTCAGACGTCACAGGGCACGCGTTGTATGACCTGAAAAGCGAGCAATTCAGCATTCGCAAAGGGCCGATCTTTACCAACCTGCTGTTGGCCGACGAAATCAACCGCGCTCCGGCCAAAACCCAGGCGGCGTTGCTGGAGGTAATGCAGGAATGCCAAGTCACCATCGAGGGCCAATCGATGGCGCTGGCACCGCCGTTCATGACGCTGGCGACGCAAAACCCGATTGAACAGGAAGGTACTTATCCGTTGCCCGAAGCGCAGCTCGACCGTTTTTTGCTGAAAGTTTTGATTGGCTATCCAAGCGAAGCCGAAGAAAAATCCATGGTGTGCAGCGTAACGACCGGCCAGGTAGGGGATGCGCTGAATGTCGATCGTGTAGCGACCGTCGTGCGACCGCAGACGGTGCTAGAGATCCAGAAGGTGGTCGCGAGTTTGCGCGTGGACCCACAAGTGAGCGATTACGCAGTGCAGATCGTGCGCCAAACTCGCGAGTGGTCCGGGATTGCCATCGGCGCAGGGCCGCGCGGCGGTATCGCGCTGATACGGGCGGCACGCGCGCAGGCATTGTTGTCGGGCCGTGATTTCGTTACGCCAGATGATGTCAAAACCATTTCTATTGCCGCATTACGCCACCGCATTACGCTGAGCCCCGAACTTGAGATCGAAGGCCAAAGTGCAGACGATGTGTTGATGGCAATGCTTGAGAAAGTGAAAGCGCCACGCGCGTGATCGCTGCGAAACGGCTGTTCTATCTGTTGTGGGGGTGGCTGGCTCTCGGCGTGGTCGCCGCGTTCTGGCCCGCGCTGGTAAGCCTCTGGATAGCGTTGGGGGCGCTGCTGTTGCTCGTCGCTGCGATCGATTTATTCAAAGTCTCGCGGCAACTTGACATTTCGGTGGCTCGCACCGTATCGGGCTCACTCGCGCTGGGTGTGTGGAGCGAAGTCCGGCTGCGTCTTCAGCAGGCTGCGGGTTCCCCGGTCGCAGTAGAGGTTTTTGATTATTTTCCGCCGCATACCGAAGTTCGCGGCATGCCGATAAAAATTCACATTCCGGCGGGTAGCTGGGTCGAGGTCAGCTATGAAATTCGGCCGACCGAACGTGGTGAACAGTGTTTCGCATCCACCCGCTTGCTGGTGATGTCTGCGTGGGGTTTATGGCGTCGTATCCGCAAGGTTGGGGCTAGCGAGTGCGTCAAGGTGTATCCCAATTTTGCAGCCGTCACGCGCTATGCGCTGCTGGCGACCGACCATCGACTGAGCAGGATGGGTATCCGCTTGCGTCAGCGTCGTGGCGAGGGCCTGGAGTTTCACCAACTGCGTGAATATCGCACCGGGGATATGTTGCGCCAGATCGATTGGAAGGCTACCTCGCGGCTGAAGAAACTTATCTCGCGCGAATATCAGGACGAACGTGATCAGCAGGTCGTATTCATGATCGACTGCGGACGGCGTATGCACGCGAAGGATGGCGAGCTGAGCCATTTCGACCATGCGCTGAATGCGGTGTTGCTGCTCGCATATGTCGCGCTAAGACAGGGCGACACGGTGGGTTTGATCGCGTTCGGCGGGCGGCCCTGCTACCTGCCGCCACGCAAGGGCGCCAATGTGATCAATAGCCTGTTAGACGCGGTCTACGATCTGCAGGCGACCACGCGTAGCCCTGATTTTTTGCAGGCGTCGACAGACTTGATGAAACGTTTAAAAAAGCGCTCGCTGGTGGTGCTGGTGACTAATCTGCGCGACGAAGACAACGCCGAGTTGTTGCCCGCTTTGCATCTGATGCGGCAGCGTCATCTGGTGCTCCTGGCAAGCCTGCAGGAGCGTGTAATCAATGACGTGCTGGTCGAGCCTGTGAAGGATTTCAACGATGCGCTACGCAACAGCGCGACGCATATCTATCTGGCCGACCGGCGTCGAGCGCATGACGCAATTAGAGCGAACGGCGTACTCACCGTGGATGTCGAGCCGGAGAAACTACCCGTGGCGTTGGTGAATCGTTATCTGGATATCAAACGCAGCGGACGCTTGTAAAGCGCTGTCTTTTGGCGCGGGTCAAGTATCGGAGCGGGTTTTAATTTCTGCTGTGACCTCGCCCCGCCATGAATGCAGGCTCAGCATTTCTCCCGCGCCCCTGGTGTTTTATTTAGCATCTTTCTTCGGCAAAAAATCGAACTTGCTTGATTGCGTCAAAAAAACGGTACATTCGCTGGATGAAACACATTTAGTAACGTGATTGACGTTGCTGCGTTGATACCAATACGAACCTGGCTGCATCGTAACGTCTTTCTCTCCTTCTTCGCTATTCACGATCGTGCCGGCAACGACAACGGCTCGGTACTCGCCGGAATGGTGGTGAACCGGGCTGACAAATTCGCCTGGA
>JAYWDZ010000242.1:0-1659 GCA_043779595.1 Nitrosomonadales bacterium | reverse complement strand
TGCGGCAGTTCCGCACGCAGTGCGACCGGGCGGGCATACACAAGGTGCATGGACACAGGCACAGCTATGCACAGCAACGCTACCGCGAACTGACCGGGAGGGAATGCCCGGCCTGTGGCGGACCCACCGCCAAGCAATTGAGCGCAGCACAGAAACGCATTGATAAGGAAACCCGCTTGAGTATCTCGGCTGAATTGGGGCATGGGCGTGGCCAAATTACTGCGGTGTATTTGGGACGGTAATGCAAACACAAACGCTTGACCTGCAACAAGCCGCCGCCTTTCTCAGGATGCATCCCGAAGAAGTGCGACGCCGCGCAAAGTTGGGTTTGCTGCCCGGTGCCAAGCCCGGTAAAGCATGGATTTTTATTGACGACGACCTTGCCGAATATGTGCGCTCGCACTATGCTTATTCTCGGCAAGCGTTGCAAGTGACACCGAGAAAGGAGCATGAATTATGTCACTCTACAAACGCGGAAGTACGTGGTGGATCGATTTCGCCACGCCATCAGGAGAGCGTATTAGACGTTCTGCTGAAACAAGTAGTAAAGCCGAAGCTAGGGAAGTGCATGACCGGCTCAAAGCGGAAAGCTGGCGCGTCCAAAAACTTGGAGAAAAGCCCAAGTACACCTGGGATGAGGCTGGATATAAGTGGCTAAATGAGACCGAGCATAAACGCACGCATCGCGAAGACATGAAGAAACTGGCGTGGTTGCAGCAATTTTTGCGGGGCAGAGTCGTGGCGGAGATTTCGCGTGATCACATTATTGCGATAGGTGAGCATAAACGGGCTGAATCGAGTGGACCGACAGCGAATCGCTATCTTGCGTTGATTCGCTCCATTTTGCGCAAAGCGTGTTTTGAGTGGGACTGGATGGATAAGGCGCCCCAGGTGAAGTTGTACAAGGAGTCGAAGCGGCGGGTGCGGTGGATCACACCGGAGCAGGTGAATCGTTTGCTATTGGAACTCCCACTGCATCAGCGGGATGTTACTCTGTTTGCATTAGCGACCAGGTTGAGGCAGTCGAATGTCCTCAAGCTCGCTTGGGATCAAGTGGACTTGAATCGAAACACTGCTTGGATTCCGGAAGACAAGGCGAAGGGAGAAGAAGATATTCATGTGTCGTTGAGCCAGTTGTGTGTCGAAGTGTTGCAGCGTCAGTTGGGCAAGCATTCTGAACGGGTGTTTACAGTTTACCTACGCCGGAAAGCCGGTCAACCAAGTCAATACCAAGGCTTGGCGTAGCGCTTTAAAACGCGCTGGGATCGAAAATTTCCGTTGGCATGACCTGCGACATACTTGGGCAAGTTGGTTGGTTCAAAACGGTACGCCGTTGTATGACTTGCAGGAAATGGGCGCATGGAAGTCTTCGGAAATGGTGCGGCGGTATGCGCATCTCGCTCCGGCCCAAATGGCGAAGCATGCTGCGGTAATTGGGAATCTGCTTAACGAGGCTGTCGAATAACCCCAATTTTCTCACACCGGCCTGGTCCGCCGCCGCATCGCGAACCAGCCGAGTTTTCTGTTGTTGCGCACGCACCTTTAGCCGCTGCGAGTTTTTCGCGGCCGACCAAGTGCCTCATCCAACTGCCAGAGGGGTTTTGGCAGCCAGATGCAGGCTATTGTGCCCCGATTCAATCAAGCCGCATAGCCGTGGTG
>JAYWDZ010000241.1:0-1660 GCA_043779595.1 Nitrosomonadales bacterium | reverse complement strand
TCGAGATCATAATACTCGCGGTCGCACACCTGCATCAGGAACCCGGGTATTGGCGCGCGCGGCTGAAATCTAACATTTAAAGGGGCACAAGGTCTTGTTTTGATAGGTCAGAGCAAAAGTCAAGGCATGGCCCCCGATTCCCGCGGGCTCAGTAGTGGCTGATGTGTGCTGATGGTGTGCAGTTGGATGAATTGTGAGAGGGACGTGATGTGCAACTTAGCTAGACCTGACCCTGATGTGTGCGCTGATGTGTGCGCAATTTAGTAAAGAGGGTTTGCCTCCTGTTTACCTAAAGCCATTCAGGTAAGACGATTCGTGAATTGTGAGATCGGCGTAATTTATAGTTATGTTTCTTCGGAGGCTTTCATGCGCAACATAGTTCTTGCTTTTCTGTTTTCACTACTGGGTGGGTGTGCAACTATCGAAACGAGAGTTTCTGCTTTTCATGAACTGGAGCTGCCGCTATCTGGGGTGACCTATGCGGTTGTCCCAACTAAGGAGCAGGAAGGCAGCCTTGAATTTCAATCCTATGCAAAGCTGATTGAAGCTGAATTTGGAAAACGGGGGATGACCCAAGTTCCGTTCGACCAAGCTAAGTACGCGATATTCATATTTTATGGCATTGACGACGGCAAACAAGTCGTCTCGTCTTACCCGATACTTGGCCAGACCGGAACCAGTAGTTCGTACACAACGGGAAGAGTGACCTCCTATGGCAATACAGCGTCCTATAGCGGCACAACCTACCAAACCCCAACCTATGGCGTCGTTGGGTCTGAAACCAGTACCGGCACGATATTCAAGCGTTATTTGAATATCGAGATCATTGACATCGCCAAATCTGGTGACGGCAAGGTACAAAAAGTCTACGAAGGCAAAGCTATTAGCTCAGGGTTGAGCGGCCAGCTCGCACCTGTTATGCCAGCCATCATTCGGAGCATATTTGAAGATTTTCCAGGCAAGAGCGGAGCATCTCGAACAAGTCAGCAACCATTCGAGAAATGAACGGCAAACATAACATTCCGGTCAAGCAGGACCCACCAAAAGCAGTGCGCCCTTACCCCGTTAGCCATTTACCATGACTGAGCGTTGCGCAATTTGTGGATGTCAGTTGCACCGAACGCGGAACACATACGCGCGCCCTTCCGTGGAAGGCAGAAGCCACGCAACAAAGCATCATTATGTTGCCGAGCGTTTCTTTGGCCGCTCAACCAACCGTCGAGGCACAAAAACAGAAGGCATATTTGCCTCTTGTCCGTGGGGCCACGAAGGTGACTCCGTCGTATTTTGCTATGAGTGTCACGAGGAGCTTATTCACAACCCAGTGCTTCTCCCTGAAGATATTTCGCGGTTTGCTGAACTTGTAAACCAGCGAGGTTTCTCCGAGGAAATGAAAACCGAAAACCGCCTAGCTATTGCGGGGCGTGTAAAGTTGCTCCACGAGGTTATCGCCCGTGGTCTCGCCTCACTTCTCAAAGAAAAAGGGAAGTCCAATGGCTAACCCGGCAGTCAAATTAAAAGGGAATTAAAGGGGCCAGGCTCACATTAATTTTGCTATGAGGGTCCCATGCCCCGCCGCCCACGCATCCATCTTGATAATGTTCCGCTGCACATCGTGCAACGCGGGCATAACCGCGAACCCTGCTTCTTCGGCGAAGAG
>JAYWDZ010000240.1:0-28346 GCA_043779595.1 Nitrosomonadales bacterium | reverse complement strand
ATGTGCATGGGCGGCATGCTTGCCACCGAGGCGTTGACGCTGGATCCCGCAGTGCTGCCAAGCCTTAAACGCTTTTTTATCCGTAACACTGAGTGGTTGACCGAAGTGCTTGCGACGGGGAATTCACAGCAGTTGTTTACCTTGACGAGTCCCGCTGCGGATCATGCGCGCGTACTCCTGTCCGCGTTGCAGGGTGCCTTGCTGATTGCCCGAGCCTCGGGTGACCATGAAGCGTTCAACCGGACCACTTCATTACTGATCTCAGGTTTATCGAGGAAGGGCTAACCTCTTTTTTTAGCACAAAAGACTACCTACTAATAGGTATAGGAGAACGTAATGTCAGATTGCAAAACCAACGGAAGTCCATGCACCACCCGTAAGGGAGCCAACTTCACCGCTTATGAAAGCGGCGCCTGTAAAGACTGGCCGGCCCATAAGGTTGAGCTTCCCGGCCTGGGCGAAATTCCGGGCAAGTTGTTCTTGAAAGATATGGTTGGATTTAGCGGCTGCGAAATATCTATCAACTCCATGGCTCCGGGCGCGGGTATGCCTATCTATCACCGGCATCAACAAAACGAGGAGATATATATCTTTATTCAGGGCAAAGGGCAGGTGCAAGTTGATGGTGAAGTGATCGATGTGCAAGAAGGTTCCATTGTGCGCATCGCACCAGACGGCGAAAGAATCTGGCGCAATAACTTGAATGAGCCGTTGCTCTACATCATTATCCAGGTACGTGAAAATTCGCTCAATCAGTATGGTCTTGGAGACGCGACCGTGCCCGAAAAAGCAGTGGCTTGGCCTAACTAACGGGCATGGCGAATCGTCCTCTGAGCTAGACAGGCGCCCTTAAGCCGGGCGGTCTTCTTGATTCAAATCCGCAGCCATCATCTGATGGTGATGAGCGTTGCGGCACTGCAAGGGGAGCAACAGGCTGCGCCATGCGCAGAAAGCCTGCCAGTTCCTCCACCCAGCGCAGTTTTTGCTCGGTCGTCAGCGCGCGAAAAGCGCGCAGCCGCTCATCGCTGACATAGTAGGTGCGGTTGGCGCGATCAAAAGGCATGGTCAGGCTTGTCCCAAGCGTTTCAGGTGCTCGATGTCGGCCAAGTCAATGGGGCGGCCACGGCTTGTTGAAGCGCAATCAGATCATCAACGCTGACAACTACGATGGATACGTCGCCCGCCATAAAAGTCACGGCACGCTCACGCATCGCTGTGTAATTAACCGGCGGATACAACAGCACATCGAGCGTGATGCCGGTCAGCCTCGGTGCGTGCAGCGCGAAAGCCTACAGGTTGCGCTCACGGCGCCACGTCGCAAGTTGTTCAAGATCGGGGTGTCGGAACCACAGCTGGCTCGTATGCACTTCCACAGTCAGATCAGTTGCCCATATACAATGCGATGCGGACTTCTTTGCCTCATAGTAACTAGACGGATCACCCGGCCCCCAACGAAAGGCATACGCCATGACCGATGAAATACGATGGATCCCAATAGAAATGCTGTTGCTTGACCCTGAGAACCCGCGTCTGCCGGAATCTTTAGCTCGTGATCAGCAAACAATGTTGGATTACATCGCGGAAACAACGACCATTGAAGAATTGATGGATGCAATTGCCGAGAACGATTTTTTTCCGGGCGAACCCATCATCGTAGTGCCCAGCGCAGCTGATCCAAGTAAGTTTACTGTTGTGGAGGGAAATCGTCGGTTGACCGCGGTCAAACTCCTTAGAGACCCAGCTCACTGCTCTAGGCCGGGTGCCAGAATACGAGAAATCGCCAACAACGCTAAACATCGCCCAGATAAGCTACCGATCATCTCCCGACTCAATCGAAGTGATGTACTCCCCTATCTGGGCTTTCGTCATATTACCGGCATCAAGCAGTGGGAGCCACTGGCCAAAGCACGCTACATCGAGCAACTGTTCAACCTGACCGATCAGAAGGCCGAGCCCAAAGCGCGCTACGCCAAAGTTGCAAGTGCTATAGGCAGCCGCCGTGACCACATTAAGCGTAACTTAGATGCCTTGGCCGTGTTCAAAGCCATCAAGGAAGCCGATTTTTACGGGATCGAAGGGCTGGATGATGCTTCGCTGAAATTCTCTGTATTGTCCACAGCGCTTGCGGATGAGCGGATTGGAGCTTTTACTGGTGTTTCTAAAAAGAACTTTGACGAAAGTTTCGAGGCCGCTGATCCAATCGTCAACCTACTTGTCCTTTCCCTTAAAGCAATCGAAGAGCTGACACGCTGGATATTTGAAAAAGATGCCAAAGGCAAGACTCGGGTCGGCGAATCCCGCAATCTGCGAAAGTTGTCGGCAGTGATCGGCAACTCACGCGCCTTGGCTGCTTTGCGTGTCGGCTCGCCGCTCAATATCGCCTATTTGATGACGTCGGACTTGACGCGTGACTTTGTCGAACTGCTGTATCAGGCCGAGGCAGCGCTCACAGAAGCGGCAAGTATGGTCGCCACTGTTAGCTACGAAGACGATGCCTATCAGGTGGCACGCCGGATATTAGATAACATCAAATTAATTGGCCGTGAGCTGAAGGAAAAACACAGGCCCGATGAAGATGAATTTTGAAATCGGCGAACTACACCCAAATACCCCCCACCTGTTCGCTGACCTAGCGGAGCTATTGCTACTGGTGGGCTATAACGGTCGTACCAGGCTCCATGTCAATGATTTAGAAAGCATGTTGATCACAGGTGCTATTAATGCGGATGAGCTTGATGAAGAGGAGGACGCCGATCAATTAGAGCGTAGTAGTGCAGATCGCCATAGTCGTCAAGACCGCCAGATTGAAGACGTCATGATCCATCTGGCTTATCGTGCGGCCGTTTTTGGCTCCACTTATCCATTCACAATTCACGGCGAAACATTAGAACTAGATGCCGAGCCGCTGGGTATGCAACGCATCTATCGTTTGTTGCTGGCCTGTTCTAGGCTGCGCTCGTTCGACGGCATTGGCGTACGGCAACGCTGGGCTAATGCATTTTCTGAACTTGGGAAAATGGCGATGGAAGGCTTAGTACCACGTTATGCGCTCACGCGAATTTTTGATGCTAACTCATCGGATCGACGTAACTACTATGGTACTGATCTACGCGGCGCGCTCCGTAAATTGGGTCCAGATTTAGGAGTCCTTTCTATCAATGAAGTGGAATGCGATAAAGCCGGTCCTTCTGGCGATGCAGGCTTTGACCTCATTGCCTCGTTGAATTTTGAGGATGGTGCCTCAACTGCCTATGCGATTTTGGGTCAATGCGGGGCACAAGAAACCGGCTGGCCCAAAAAAACACTCGAGGCCCATTCCCTTAACTTCCGCAATTTCTTCCAGGCTCAGTTCGACTATCCCGGAGTGATGTTTACGCCTGTATGCTACCGCTTAGCTACGGGGGAGTGGGTAAATAATAAAAGTGTCAATGGCATTCTGCTGGCGGATCGCGGTCGAATGCTACAGTTGATCGAATGGCAGAAAAGAAGCCTTGACGAGATTCTCGGAGAACCTTGGTTTGTAACTTTTGAAACTGAACTCGCTGCGTATGGTAGCCCTGATTAACCGAGAGCAAAGCCGTTCAGTCCCACACATCTGGTAGCGCCCTCGCTACCGCCTCGAACAACGGAGGCGGCACGGCGTTACCCACTACCTTATAGCGCATATCTAAATTTCCGCGCGTACTTTCCGGAAACATAAAATCTGGTGCAAAGCCTTGAAGCCGTGCGGCCTCGCGGTAACTGAAGCGTCGTGCTGGCGCATCCGTCTCGAACTGCCAGACATTGTGTTCTAGCTTTTTCAATGGTGGGCTTATTGGGTGCAAAGGCATGTGGCGGGGGTTCGCTACAATTGTTTTTGAGGGTGAGTCCCAGCCCCTCCGGCGATCACGCGAGAGGTAATACCAGTGAAAGTCGCGCGCGTAGAACTCGCCATCCGGCCACGATGGGAGATCGCCGATAGCATCCTGAATAGTCAAGTACGGTACCGCCCTGCCAATGCCATGGGTGGGTGTGGGAAAGGAATAGTCCACTCCTAGATCGCTGCGTAGTCCAACAATGAATATACGTTTACGTTCCTGTGCTACGCCAAAATCCGCGGCATTGAGTACCTCGGCTTGAACGCGATACCCCGCTGAGCGGAACACTTTCAGCTGGTCTTCCAGAAGGTGGGCAAAGTTTTTGCGCACCATGCCCGATACATTCTCGACAATGAATGCCTTAGGCTGTATAGCGCTTAACGCGCGGGCAAACTCCAGATAGAGAGTGTTGATGCTGCGCGAAGGCTGGCGCACCCCGCCTTGGCTAAACCCCTGGCATGGATAGCAACCCACCAATAGTTCGGCAACCGGGAAGGCGTCGATTTTCGCTACATCGCCCACCAGATAGTCTGTATGCGGGTGGTTAGCCAAGTAGACCTCGCGCGCATAGGGCAGCAGGTCATTCGCCATGACAACCTCAAAGCCTGCTGCAGTCACCCCAGCATCTGACCCACCACACCCCGAAAATAAAGAAACCGCTTTAGGCATTCCTCCTCCTGTGTACCATCGCATTGTAATAGGGGACTGGAGCGGGCGAAGGGAATCGAACCCTCCTCTTGAGCATGGGAAGCTCAGGTAATACCACTATACGACGCCCGCTTGGATGGATGCATTGGCTCGACTGCATTTGCGTGCAGTGTGCCAAGCTCAATTACAATGCCGCATTCTACTGAAATTTTTCCCGGATTGATGTTTTGATTGGTCTGATTATCAACGGCGAATCTCGCTCGTTTCCTCCTCCGCTTTCGCTTGCTCAACTGGTGGACACGCTGTCGCTGGCGGGCAAACGCATCGCGATTGAAAAAAACGGCGAGATCGTGCCGCGCAGTCTGTACGCGGAAACGCTGCTTGTCGACAACGACCGTCTGGAAATCGTGGTCGCCGTTGGCGGCGGTTAACCTATTCTCTGAGAATCTATGGAACCCTTTGTGATCGCCGGGCGTACTTATGCGTCGCGTCTGCTGGTTGGCACCGGTAAATATAAAGATTTTGAGCAGACGCGTCTGGCGGTGGAAGCTTCGGGCGCGCAAATCGTCACGGTCGCGATTCGCCGTACCAATATTGGTCAGGATGCTTCGCAGCCGAGTTTGCTCGACGCATTGCCCCCATCCAAATACACCTATCTGCCGAACACCGCAGGCTGCTACACCGCCGATGATGCGATCCGGACCTTGCGGCTGGCGCGCGAACTACTGGATGGACATGCGCTGGTCAAGCTCGAAGTATTGGGCGACGCGGAGTCGCTCTACCCGAATGTGGCCGAGACGGTGAAGGCTGCGGAGGTGCTGGTGAAGGACGGTTTTCAGGTGATGGTGTACACGTCGGATGATCCGATTGTCGCCAAGCAGCTTGAAGACATCGGCTGCGTCGCGGTGATGCCGCTGGCGAGTTTGATCGGCTCGGGTATGGGCATTCTGAATCCGTGGAATCTGCAAATCATTATCGACCGGCTCTCGGTGCCGGTGATTGTCGACGCGGGCGTCGGCACGGCTAGCGACGCGGCGATTGCGATGGAACTGGGCTGCGACGCTGTGCTAATGAATACCGCGATTGCAGGTGCGCGCGATCCGGTGCTGATGGCCTCGGCGATGAATAAAGCGGTACAAGCCGGGCGCGAGGCGTTTCTGGCTGGGCGCATGCCGAAGAAGATTTATCAGGCCAGCGCAAGCTCGCCCTCGGCCGGTTTGATTACCGGAAAATAAATGACAGAACCTCATGGCGTAAAACCGCGCATTCGCTCGTTTGTGTTGCGCGCGGGTCGCGTGGGACCGGGTCAGGCGCGGGCTTTGGCGGAACTGGGGCCGCAGTTTTTGTTGCCGTATCAGCCTCAGCCTCTTGATCTAAAAAATCTCTACGGCCGCGCCGCGCCGAAGATTCTTGAAATTGGTTTTGGCATGGGCGAAGGCATGGCGGATATTGCCCAGGCCCATCCCGAGAACGATTACCTTGGTGTCGAAGTGCACACGCCGGGCGTGGGCGCGCTACTTAAGCAATTAGGCGAGCGTGGCTTGAGCAATGTGCGCATCGTCCAGCACGACGCAGTCGAAATGCTGAGCCAGATGCTCCCCCCCGCGAGCCTTGATGGCGCGCATGTTTTCTTCCCCGATCCGTGGCATAAAACGCGACATCACAAACGTCGCCTGATCCAGCCGCCGCTGGTCCATATGCTCGCTAGTCGTCTTGTGCCGGGCGGTTACCTGCATTTGGCAACCGACTGGGAAGACTACGCGGTGCAGATGCTGGAGGTGCTGAGGGCTGAGCCCACCTTAGAGAATACTGCGACCGACTATGCGCCGCGCCCAGATTCACGGCCCCTCACCAAGTTTGAGGCGCGCGGTTTGCGCCTGGGTCATGGCGTATGGGATGTGTTGTTTAAGCGCATTTAACGCACCCACTGCCCAGTTTGCATAGTCAGCGGCTATGATAAACACATGGATTTTCTTGTTTTAGCCAAAGCCGCACTCGCCCTTTTTGCGATCGTCGATCCGGTCGGCGTCATTCCGATTTTTTTGTCCGCCACGATGGGGTACAGCGACACACAACGCCGCATCGCAGCCCGGCTCGCTGCGATCACAGTGATCGCGGTATTGGCAGTATTTACGTTTATCGGCGATCCGTTACTGGCTTTTTTCAATATTCGCATCGCGGCATTTTCGGTGGCGGGCGGTTTGCTGTTGTTGCTGCTGGCGTTGTCGATGGTGCAAGCGCATGTCAGCCCGCAACGCCAAACGCGTGAAGAAGCAGAAGAAGCGGTCGAAAAAGACGCAGTGGGCGTAGTGCCGCTTGGCGTGCCCCTGCTGGCCGGCCCCGGTGCGATTACGCATGTGATCGTGGCCTCCGGGGCCGCACCCGGCGATCTGCTGCATCAAGCAGCGTTATTAATCCCTATTGTGTTGGTCGGCCTATCGGTATGGTTGTCATTTCGACTGGGGCCGATCATTGCGCGCAAAATGGGCGCGACCGGCATTCATGTTGTTACGCGCTTGATGGGCTTGATCATCGCCGCTATCTCTATTGAAATGATTGCGACGGGCTTGGGGCAATTGTTTCCGGGTTTGCTGGGATGAGATTGGTGCAATGCGTTACATGGATGGGCCGTAATGGTGCAGGCTCAAATGAAGAATGCACGCCAATAAACAATATCGGGCTGGCACAATAGCTGCGGCGGCTTTTGCAATATCCTTAATCACAGGAGCAAGACATGGAGTTTGGCATTGTTGGACTAGGCCGCATGGGCGGCAATATGGCGCGGCGGCTGGCACGTCAGGGATCAAAAATTGCGCTGCTAAATCGCAGTTTTGACGTGACGAAAGAACTGGCAGAAGAAACCGGTCACGTCGCGTGCGAGACCTTGCAGCAAATGGTCGACGCGCTAGCCACTCCGCGCATTATTTGGCTGATGCTCCCGGCCGGTGATGTAACCGAGGCCACGCTGCAAGCCTTGGGGCCGATACTCGCGCCGGGCGACCTGGTCGTGGATGGCGGCAATTCGTTTTACAAGGATGTGCAACGCCGCACCGCGTGGCTCGCCGAACACAAGATTGAGTTCTGCGACGTGGGTGTGTCGGGCGGCGTTTGGGGCTTGGAGAAAGGCTATTGTCTGATGTTCGGCGCGAGTCTGGAGGCGGCGGCGCGGCTTAAACCCTATATGGAAAAACTCGCACCCGCGCCAGACCGCGGCTGGCTGCATTGCGGCATGGTCGGCTCCGGGCATTTCACCAAGATGGTTCACAACGGCATCGAGTACGGCATGATGCAGGCGCTCGCCGAGGGCTTCGCGCTAATGAAAAACAAACCCGGCTTTGACCTGAATGTGGCCGACATCGCCGAGCTGTGGCGCCACAGCAGCGTGGTGCAATCGTGGTTGCTGGATTTATCTGCTGATTTTCTTGCGCAGGATCAAACGCTCGAAAACATCGTGCCTTATGTCGGCGATTCCGGCGAAGGTCGCTGGACTGCGCTGGAAGGCATCGAGCAGGGCATTCCCACGCCAGTAATGTCGCTGGCGTTGATGATGCGTTTTGCGAGCCAAGGCAAGGGCGATTACGTGAGCAAAATGCTCGCCAAAATGAGACAGGGCTTTGGCGGGCATCCCGTTCAAGAGGAGGCGAAATGAGCACGGGCATGCTGCCATGTACCTTCGTGATTTTTGGTGCGACCGGCAATCTCGCTACCAACAAACTCCTGCCTGCGCTCTATCATCTGGAGGCGGCCGGACGCTTGCCTGAGTCGCTCAATATCATTGCTTTCTCACGTCGCCCCTGGGACGATGCGGCCTGGCATGCCTATATGCGCGAGACCTTAACCGAGCGACTCGGTGCGCGCATCAAGCCCGATATCTTCGAGCGCTTTATCCAGCGCTTTGAATATCAGGCGGGGGATTTGAACGACGGCGCGGCGTACCGTGCGTTGGTCGAGCGCCTATCGCGCCCGCGCGAAGGCAGTTGTTCCAGTATTGTGTTTTACCTCGCCGTCAAACCCGCAGAGTTTCCGGCGGTGATTCACAACCTCGAAGCCGTTGGCCTGAACAAGCCGCGTGGTATGAATCGCGTCGTGCTCGAAAAACCGTTTGGCGAAGACATCGAGTCGGCGTTGATGCTGAACCAATTGCTGCACCAGCATTTTGACGAAGAACAAATCTTCCGCATCGATCATTTTCTGGGTAAAGAAACGGTGCAGAACCTGCTCGTATTCCGCTTTGCCAATACGCTGATCGAGCCTTTGTGGAATCGCAACTTTATCGACCACGTGCAGATCACCGTGGCCGAATCAATCGGTATTGAAAAGCGCGCCGATTATTACGACCAGGCCGGCGCGTTGCGCGACATGCTGCAAAACCATTTGATGCAATTGTTGACGGTCGTCGCGATGGAACCGCCCGCCGTGCTCGAAGCCGACACGCTACGCGACGAAAAGGTCAAGGTGTTGCGCTCTATTCGTCCGATTTCAAAACGCGCGGTGCATGCGCATGCGATTCGCGCGCAGTACGCGCTTGGCTCGGTGGACGGCAAAACCGTTCCTGGTTATCAGCAAGAAGAAGCCGTCGAGCAGAACTCGATCACCGAAACCTTTGTCGCGGCCAAGTTTTACATCGACAACTGGCGTTGGCGTGGCGTGCCGTTTTATCTGCGCACCGGCAAACGCATGCCGCGTCAAACGTCGATGATCGCGATTCGTTTCCGGCATCCGCCACAGCAGCTGTTCCGTGAAACCCCGCTCGAGTCGATCGATCCTAACTGGGTGTTGCTCAGCATCCAGCCGGAAGAATCGATGCGCATGGAAATCCACGTCAAGCAACCCGGCCTCGACATGGATACGCGCGTGATGCAAATGAACGCTACTTATAATCATCCCGATGTGCAGTCGCTGGATGCTTATGAAACGCTGTTATTGGATGTGATGGAAGGCGATCGTTCGCTGTTTTTGCGCTTCGACGAAGTGGAGTGGGCGTGGCGCGTGGTCGACCCGATCCTGAAAAATTGGGCGGTCGAACGCGAATACATTCCCACCTACCCCGCAGGCACCTGGGGGCCGCCCGACGCCAATCGCCTGTTCGACAGCGACAATCAAACCTGGCGTAATGAGTTGTGAGCTTGCCCAAGTGGCGAGTGTTTGCAGATGCGCAAACGCTCGTGACGCAACTGGCTGATGCGCTATGTGAAGTCGCCGAGGATGCTATCCACGCATGTGGCGCATTTCATTTGGTGCTCGCAGGCGGGCGCACGCCGCAGGCCCTGTATCGCGAATTGTCGAAGCGGCGCGCGGGTGACGCGCACTGGCACATCTGGTACGGCGACGAACGTTGCCTGCCCATTGATGATCCGGCGCGCAATAGTCAGATGGCCGAGACAGCGTGGTTGGCAAGCTCCGCTATCCCGCCGCAGCAACGCGCCGCTATTCCCGGCGAATTGGGCGCTAACGTAGCCACCGCTGAATACCGCCACCGACTGGAAGGCATTGAGCATTTCGACCTTACGCTGCTTGGCCTTGGAGAAGACGGCCATACGGCGAGTCTCTTCCCTGGTGGCAACTGGGAGGGTGGCGATGTGATCGCTGTGTACGACGCCCCCAAGCCACCCCCTATGCGCGTGAGTTTGAGTCCGACCCGCTTATCCCGCAGCCAACGCGTTTGGTTTATCGTCACAGGCGCAGATAAATGCGAAGCCATCGCCCGGTGGAGAAACAACGCGCTATTGCCAGCCGCCTGTGTCAGTGGCTTGGCAGAAACGCTGGTTTGGTTAGATCAAGCTGCCGCTGGTTAAATCAGGCTTCGTCGTATTGAAAGCATTCAACATGGCGCGGGCCGTCAATAAAAGCGCCCACATTGCATGCCTTCACTTCCTGCGCAAGCTCGTACTCAAACGCGTCGGGGTCAACCACGCCTTCATACGCTTCCATCCATAACTGCGGCTCATCGCGTTTTTTCAGTAGACGCGTTGACCCTGCGCATCGACAAGCCAATCGCACTATCAGCGCGCGGATCGGCTTTTCAGCTTCGTCCACATGACGCGGATCGAGCCGGTAATACACGTACACGTTGAACACTTACTCGGGCAGGCTGTATGGCAGCGATTTGATGGTAAGGGGTGCACCGTCCAGTGCTTTCAAATGCATCTGGCTGGATTTCGCACTCTCGACCTGCATCACTGCCAGCAAGTCATAGCCGCCATCGGCAGCAGGTGCAACGTTGACAACCATGCCGGTCGCCTGGCCATCCATATCTGGGCTGTAAAGGCTATCGCCGGGGGAAGCCGTAACTTCGGTATGCGCTAAAAACATCCGGCGTTTGAGCTTGCCCAGATATTGGCTGCGCGCAACGATCTCCTGGCCGGTGTAGCAGCCTTTCTGAAAACTCACGCCGCCTATCACTTCCAGATTCACCATCTGCGGTACGAACTGGTCCTGCGTGGCGGAGGTAATCATTGGAATCCCTGCATTCAAACGCAGACCGTCCCAAACCGGGGCACCGACCGGGGTAGCAAATTGAGTCAAACCTTGCCACACACGCTCCGCCGAGTCGGGGGAAATGCTCAGCACGAATTTGTCTTCCCCTACCCGGATGACTGTACCGGATTCGGCTTGAATGGATTTCATCGGCGCCTCGGGGAGGGCGCCGAATTCGGCTTTTACCGCATCCGCCGCTTGTGGCCCGGCAATCACCAGCCGCACGTTTTCATCGCTGGCGTCGCGCGCTTTTGTTTTGGATCGCATGATGAACATCGCAAGTTTTTTTTGCACCGATTCACGAATATCCCCGGACATTTGCAACACATAGTCTTCACGCTGTCGCCACATCAGGAAGTTGCCGAGCAGCCGTCCTTTTGGGCTACAGTAGCCGTTCCATTGCGCAGTGTCGGCGTGTAGCTGACGCACATCGTTGGTGAGTTGGCCTTGCAGAAATGCGACTGTTTCTTCGCCGCTAAACGCCGTGAGGCCCAACTGCGATAGGTCAGCGAGGATGGTGCCATTTTTGGATGCGGCAAGCTCTGCGGTTGGGTTGCCGAAATGTTGCACGGTATCGCTCTCTATTAGTGCGCCCTGTGTATGCAGGTAAGTTTTCCAGGATTCGATCATGGCTCATCAGATGGGTTTAAGTAAGGAGCAGTTTACATGGTGCTAACGCAGATTGAACTCAAGCACTCTGTGTGGTTGTGGGTCGCGATAGGCATGATGGTTTTGATGGCGACGATGTCGATTGCGATGGCTAGCCTGGAAAGTATCTGGCAAGTGCTACTCGCGGCGCTGGTGCTGGCAGCTAGCGGTTGGGGCGTTTGGAAAGCGCGTAGGCCGCTACCGAATTTGCAGTTGAAATCCAACGGTCAAATTCAACTCAGCGTAGCGGGCGCAGATTGGAGCACGGCCGAGGTATTGCCCGGATGTTTTGTGTCACCCTTTTTGACGGTGGTGCGCTTACGCACCGCAGAGGCAAAAATCTATCGTCTGACACTGTTATCCGATAGCGCGTCGGCACAGCATTTAAGGCGACTTAGGGTGTCGCTGCGCTGGGCGTCCCACACACACTCGGACACAGCGTTCCAGGACGCGGGTTGAGCACCGTGTTGCCCGTCACGGGCAATAGCTCGGGATAGTCTCGGCTGAAATGCAGGCCGCGGCTTTCTTGTCGCAGCTGGGCCGAACGCACGATTAATTCGGCGCTCAACACTAAATTGCGCAGTTCGATTAAATCGTTACTGACGCGAAAGTTGCGATAAAACTCATCGATCTCGTCGTGCAGCAAACGAATCCGGTGCGCCGCGCGGGTTAGGCGCTTGTTGGTACGCACGATGCCCACGTAATCCCACATAAAGCGCCGTAACTCATCCCAGTTATGCGAGATAACGATGGCTTCGTCGGCATCGGTCACGCGCGACTCATCCCAATTGGGCAGGGGCAGCGCGGGCGCGGGCGGCGTGAGGAGGATGTCGCGCGCTGCGGCGCGGCCAAACACCATGCACTCCAACAGTGAATTCGAGGCCAAACGATTCGCGCCATGCAGGCCGGTGAATGTGACCTCGCCCACCGCATGCAGATTGCACAAGTCGGTGCGCGCGTCGATATCGGTGACTACACCTCCGCAGGTGTAATGTGCAGCGGGCACGACCGGAATCGGCTGGCGAGTGATGTCGATATTGAGCTCGAGGCAGCGGCGATAAATAGTGGGAAAATGTTCAATAATAAATTCGGCAGATTTGTGCGTGATATCCAGATACACGCAGTCGATGCCACGTTTTTTCATTTCAAAGTCGATCGCGCGCGCCACCACGTCGCGCGGTGCGAGTTCGGCGCGCGCATCGTGGAATTGCATAAAGCGCGAGCCGTCCGGCAATTTCAATAATCCGCCTTCGCCGCGCACTGCTTCGGTGATCAAAAAGGATTTGGCGTGCGGGTGATACAGGCAAGTAGGGTGAAACTGCACAAATTCCAGATTCGCCACCCGGCACCCGGCGCGCCAGGCCATGGCCACGCCATCACCGGTAGAAGTGTCGGGGTTGGTGGTGTAGAGGTAGACTTTTCCGGCACCGCCGGTAGCCAGCACGGTATGCCCGGCCGAGAAGGTTTCGACTTGGTCGGTGGCTTTGTTTAAGGCATACACACCATGAATCTGCCGCTCCTGTCCGCCTGCATGACGCCCGGTAATCAGGTCAATGGCGACATGTTGCTCAAATAACGTGATGTTGCTATGCGTACGGACTTGAGTGACCAGCGTGGATTGCACGGCGTGGCCTGTGGCGTCAGCGGTATGCACCACACGCCGCTGCGAATGGCCGCCTTCCCGGGTAAGGTGGAGCGCGCCGGGGCTATTAGCGTCTGGGGTAAACGTCACGCCATTGGCCAGCAACCAATCCACCATTTCGCGACTTTGGCTCACCACAAAACGCGTGACTGCCTCATCGCACAAACCCGCGCCCGCGATCAGGGTGTCATGGACATGGGCTTCAATAGAATCGTTATTGTCAAAAACTGCGGCAATTCCACCTTGCGCCCAGTCACTGGCGCTATCCATTAGCGTGCGTTTAGTGATAATACCCACACGGCGTGAGTCGGCCAGATGGAGTGCTGTGGTTAATGCAGCCAAACCGCTGCCGATGATGAGAACGTCAAAATTGTGCATGAGGCGGGATAATAGCAGCGGTAATGGTTAGGTGAAGCAAGAAGCATAAGATCGTGAACTTTTCTGCAACGCCAAGCTCTTAGCATGCACAAAGTGAAAGCCGCGGTCACGTTATACTTTCACAATAATAAGTAATGAGCAGGGAGATATGTCAGACCGTGAATTAGATCAGGCTTTAGTCGAACGCGCCCAAAAGGGTGACAAGCGTGCCTTCGAGTTGCTGGTGATTAAATATCAGCGCAAGTTGGGGCGGCTCTTGTCACGCATGGTACGTGACGCGGCGGAGGTGGAAGATATCACGCAGGAAACATTCATCAAGGCGTATCGCGCATTGCCGGGGTTCCGCGGTGAAAGTGCGTTTTATACCTGGCTATATCGAATCGGCGTGAATACGGCCAAAAATTATCTGGTGGCGCGCAAGCGTCAACCCGCTTCCAGTGATGTGCTGGCTGAAGATGCGGAGAATTACGAAGAAGGTGATTTATTGCGTGATGTTGCTACCCCTGATGCGGAACTTCAGACCAAGCAAATCGCCCAAGCTGTAAATAGCGCTGTAGATATATTGCCGGAAGAACTTCGCGTTGCAATTACCTTGCGCGAGATCGAAGGCATGAGTTATGAAGAGATTGCACAAATGATGGATTGTCCAATTGGTACGGTGCGTTCACGGATTTTTCGCGCACGCGAAGCCATCGCAGAACGAATTCGCCCTATGTTGGGCACCAACAAAGACACGAGGTGGTAATCATGTCAGCTCTTAAATCCCCTCAGGCAGACGCTCAATACGATGGCGTGTGGCTGAACCTGTCCACCATGGTGGATGATGAAGCCAGCGATAATGAAATCGCAGCTTGTTTGAATTCTATGAAGCATGACCCAGACCTAAGTAAACGCTGGTCGGAATATCACCTGATAGGCGACGCGATGCGTGGAATCGAGCCCGACCCAAGTGAATTCGCCGCCCGTTTTGCTGCGCGTCTTGCAGACGAGCCCACCATACTGGCCCCGCGCCGCAACTGGATTCCGCGCATAGCCGTCGCGTCATTTGCCACGTTGGCGGTGGTGGGGATGGCTAGCTTGAGTAGCAGAGATACGCAGACTGAGGTTAATTTAGCCGCCCGGCCCGCGTCGTCAGGCTTCATAAATGCTTCAGCTAATACTGTAACCGAGGAATCCCGCCTCGCGCCCTACTTGGTCGCGCATCAGGAGTTCTCACCTATGGCTGTGGCCTCTCCGTATCAACGCGCTGTTGTAGTGGTATCAGAGGGTCAGCGTTGATGGGAGAGAACCTGATGGAATTGAGTAGTAATCGGGCTACTTTATTCCGGATTGTGATTTTCTGGATGAGTGGCTTGTTACTCCTCAATTCGCAAAACACCTGGGCGGATGAGGCGACAGATTGGTTGAACCGCGCCGCTAATGCCGCCCAGCAGCTGAATTACAGTGGGGTGTATGTTTATCATCATGGCGAGCATGTGGAGGTGATGCGAGTTTCGCATCGCAAGGACGCTTCAGGTGAGCAGGAAAAAATCGAAGTGCTAGACGATTTGCCGCGCCAGTTTTTGCGGGTCAACAAAGATGTGTATTGCCAGTTACCTGATGGCAAAACAGTGCGCATGGAAAAAAACACGTCGCGCCGCTTTTTCCCGGCGCTATTACCTGAAAATCCAGAAGAGCTACAACGGTACTACAACGTAAAAGTGGGCGGTACAGAACGGGTAGCGGGTTTGAGTTGTCAGGTAGTCTCATTAGAACCTCGCGATAATTATCGACATGGTTATCAGCTATGGCTGGACAAGCGTACGGGGCTCCCTCTCAAGTCGCGTATCGTGAATAGCAACGGGGGGGTGGTGTCGATGTTTGTGTTCTCGGAAATTCAAATTGGCCGTGCACCGGATGCACAGCTTTTCCGGCAGGACCTGGTGGGTAAGAAAATTGTCATGGCCAGTATTGAGCAGCCTTCGCCCGTGGAATGGGATGTGACTGCGCCACCTGGGTATGCCTTGGTGCTGGAAGCCACGCGGCCATTACCAGGCAAAAAATTACCCGTTACGCATTGGGTGTTTTCGGATGGATTGAGTGTGCTGTCACTTTTCATTGAACCCGACAGCGCCCCGTCTGGTGGTTCGCAGGGACTGTCGGCAGAAGGGGCCATGGGTGTATACACCCGTCAGTTTGACGGTCATAAAATCACTACATTAGGTGAAGTGCCGAACAGTGCTTTGATCCAGACGGGTAATTCAGTTCGCAAAAAATAATCCATGCTTCAACAGCACGCACGCGTTATGGAAAATTCAGCGCAAGAGATGGGTAAAACCTATCCTGCTTCCGGGTTTATCGGGAGTTGTAGCGACAGTGATAGCAGCAGTGGCCGACGGCCCTATAGCAATCGACTTAACCACTTTTACCCCTTAATTTAAATGCAATGCACGGCGTACTATACCGACCGTGATGACGCGACGTGAGGCAATGATTGTGCAATCTACAGTGAGGAAACCAAACATGAAAAGATTTCTGATGGCAACGAGCATGGTGCTGGCATTGGCAACGCCGATATCGGCTCAAGTAGCCTTGGCCAAAGATGTGGTGGATGTAGCGGATCTGGTGGAGCAACAAGGCGCAGCGGTGGTGAATGTCAGCACCACCAAGATGGTCAAGCGCGGTGGCGCGGAAGGTAACCCATTCGGGATGCCGGGAGACGAGCAAATGCAGGAGTTTTTCCGCCGCTTCTTTCCCCCAAATGGTCCGGGAGGGCAGCGAGGCGCGCCCATGCAGGAAGTGCCGACCCGGGGTGAAGGCTCTGGATTTATTGTCAGTTCGGATGGCTATATTCTTACCAATGCCCACGTAGTCAGTGGTGCAGATGAGGTGATAGTCAAGCTGATCGATAAACGCAAATTTACCGCCAAAGTCATTGGTGCCGATACACGTACCGATGTGGCCGTACTCAAAATCATCTCCCCGAGCAGACTCCCCTTCGCCAAACTGGGCGACCCGGCCAAATTGCGCGTAGGTGAAGCCGTAGCTGCAATTGGCTCGCCGTTTGGATTTGAAAATTCTGTCACCGCCGGGATCGTGTCCGCCAAGGGCCGCTCCCTGCCTACAGAAAGCTATGTGCCTTTTATCCAGACCGATGTTCCCATTAACCCGGGTAATTCTGGTGGACCCTTATTCAATATGCGGGGTGAGGTGGTCGGCATCAACTCGCAGATTTATAGCCGAAGCGGAGGTTATCAGGGCGTATCGTTCGCGATTCCTATCGACGTGGCGATGGAAGTCGTTAATCAGTTGAAGGCGGGTGGGAAAATCTCGCGTGGCTGGTTAGGTGTAATCGTTCAGGAAGTGTCATCCGATTTGGCTGAATCCTTTGGCCTTGATCGTCCACGCGGCGCACTGGTGGCACAAGTAACTGAAGGCGGTCCGGCTGAGAAATCCGGGCTCCTGCCTAGCGACGTGATATTAAAATTTGGTGGCAAAGCAGTCGAAGACTCAAGTGATTTGCCGCGCATGGTGGGCATGACCAAGCCGGGCGTCAAAGTCCCCGTCCAGGTGTGGCGCAAGGGCGGCGCCAAAGAAATCAATGTAGTGCTCGGCGAGTTGCCCGCAGACGACAAGATGGCTGAAGGCAAAGGTAGCAAAGCCTATACGCGGGGGGGTGTTGTGCTGTCTGAGCTGACCGCCGATCAACGTCGCGAACTCAAACTCAATCATGGTCTGCTCGTAGAGGAAACCACCGGTGACGCCGCCCGCGCAGGCATACGCACAGGCGATGTTATTTTGGCCGTTAATAATACCGCCATGCGGACTGTGGAGGAATTCCGCAAAATAATTGCCGCAGTGCCTAAAGGCAAAAGTGCAGCGATATTGGTCCGACGCGGGGATGGTTCGTTGTATATCCCCCTTAAAATTTCAGGTGAATGAAGCTCAGGTGAATGAACGCGTGCTAACGCTGTATGCGCGTCGGGGTTGTCACCTGTGTGAGGAGATGGCTGACGCAGTGAAACATAGACTGGTTGGTCATAACGTAGCGTTGCAACAGGTAGATGTCGATAGCGACTTGGCGTTAAAAGCCCGATTTGATCGCGAAGTGCCTCTGCTATTTGATGGCGAAAAAGAGATTTGTCGGCATGAATTGAATTTGGGTGCACTTGAGGCTTGGGTGAGCAAATCCTGAGTCTTGCAACAAATATTCTTCTGTTTCCATGTTGAATCAAAGTCCAGCATCAGCAATTGTCGCAAGTACTAGCATCCTCTTTCGGCGGGCTGTATTTGCCGGGCTCCTTACCGGCTGTTGGTAGTCCGGCGGCAAGTAATCATGAGAAGCTAGCATGGCCCCTAAACTAAGCTTTGCAATCTCACCAGAGGCTTGCGCCCTAATCTCTCCCAAGCTAGGTTAAATCCGTTAAAATCTCACGGTTATCCCCTCCCTGACCGGGCACCCCACTGTGCCCGTTTTTTGTGTCACAAAATCTGATTCGCAATTTCTCCATCATCGCCCATATCGACCATGGCAAATCCACGCTGGCGGATCGTTTAATCCAGTTTTGCGGGGGCTTGTCTGAGCGCGAGATGGAGGCGCAGGTGCTGGACTCTATGGATTTGGAAAAAGAGCGTGGAATCACCATCAAGGCGCAAACCGCCGCGCTCAGTTATAAAGCGCAGGACGGGCATACGTATCGCCTGAATCTGATCGATACACCTGGACACGTGGATTTTTCGTATGAGGTTTCGCGGTCACTGTCAGCTTGCGAAGGTGCGCTGCTCGTGGTCGATGCGTCGCAAGGGGTAGAGGCACAAACAGTAGCAAACTGCTACACGGCGATTGATCTTGGCGTCGAAGTGATTCCCGTGCTGAACAAGATTGATCTACCAGCCGCCGACCCAGATCGGGTGGCGATAGAAATCGAAGATATTGTTGGACTGGATGCCTCGCAAGCGGTGCGCGCGTCGGCCAAGACCGGGATTGGTATTGCAGAAATCCTTGAGGTCGTGGTGAAGCAAGTGCCTCAGCCACGCGGTGACGAATCTGCGCCATTGAAAGCGCTGATTATCGACTCGTGGTTTGACAATTATGTCGGGGTGGTGATGCTGGTGCGCGTGGTTGACGGTATTTTGCGCCCTAAAGACAAGATTCGTTTTATGGCTTCTGGCGCGCAACATTTGACCGAACATGTCGGCGTATTTACGCCTAAATCAGTGGACAAACCCAGCCTATCAGCAGGGGAGGTCGGGTTTGTGATTGCGGGCATCAAAGAGCTTAAGGCGGCCCAGGTGGGCGACACGATTACTTTGTTGGGCAAGCCCGCCAGCCAAGCGCTGCCAGGGTTTAAAAAAGTCCAATCGCAGGTATTCGCCGGGCTGTACCCGATTGAGTCGCACGATTTCGAGTCGTTGCGTGATGCGCTGACCAAATTACAATTGAATGACGCGGCCTTGCAGTTTGAGCCAGAAGTTTCACAGGCGCTGGGCTTTGGTTTCCGCTGCGGTTTTCTTGGCCTCCTGCACATGGACATTGTGCAGGAGCGGCTGGAGCGTGAATACAACATGGACTTGATTACCACTGCGCCGACGGTGATCTACGAAGTATTGTTGCGCGATGGCACTTTGTTGAACGTGGAAAATCCGTCCAAGTTGCCTGATTTATCCAAGATTGAAGAAATCCGCGAGCCAATTATTTCGGCGACTATATTTGTCCCCGAAGAATACGTGGGCAATGTGATCACATTGTGCAATCAAAAACGCGGCATGCAACGCAACATGCAGTATCACGGGCGGCAGGTAATGTTGGCCTACGACATTCCGATGAACGAAGTAGTGATGGACTTTTTTGATAAGCTTAAATCGACTAGCCGTGGCTATGCTTCACTGGATTACGAGTTTAAAGAGTTCCGTGCTTCCGACCTGGTTAAACTCGACATTTTGGTGAACAGCGAAAAAGTCGATGCCTTATCGCTGATTGTGCATCGCGCCACCAGTCTGTATCGCGGACGCGAACTGGCGTCCAAAATGCGCGAATTAATCCCACGTCAGATGTTCGACGTGGCGGTGCAGGCGGCGATAGGCGCTAATATCATCGCGCGTGAAAACGTCAAAGCGCTGCGTAAAAATGTATTAGCCAAGTGTTATGGCGGCGATATTTCACGCAAACGCAAGTTGCTGGAAAAACAAAAAGCCGGTAAACGGCGCATGAAGCAGGTTGGCAATGTGGAAATCCCGCAAGAGGCCTTTCTTGCAATTCTTCAAGTCTCGGATAAATAAACATGAATTTTGCTCTAATCCTTTTTGTTGCGCTGGTCGTCACCGGTGTCATCTGGCTACTCGATTTATTAGTGTTGAAAAAGCAGCGTGCGCCGGGCGCCAAAGAGCCAATGCTGGTCGAATATGCACGTAGCTTCTTCCCCGTTATCCTGATTGTGTTCGCGTTGCGCTCATTTCTGGTCGAGCCGTTCAAGATTCCGTCTGGCTCTATGCTACCGACCTTGCTGGTGGGTGATTTCATTTTGGTGAACAAGTTTACTTACGGTATTCGCGTCCCGGTTCTCAATAAAAAAATCGTCCCGTTGAATGATCCCCAACGCGGCGATGTGATGGTGTTTCGTTACCCGCAGGATCCGTCACTTGACTATATCAAGCGCGTAATCGGCGTGCCGGGGGACACGGTCGAGTATCGTGACAAACACCTGATTATCAATGGTAAGGAAGTGCCGCAACGGCCTGCGGGTACTTACGGATATACAGGAAGCGGGCTCAATTTTGTCACCGCCATGGTCCGTGACGAACAACTGGGCAGCAGGGAGCATAAAGCCATGGTCCAGCCGGAATCGCCTTCGGTGATGCCAGGGCAGGTTCTGGATAATTTCCCATACCGTCAAAACTGTAGCTACGACCCTCAAGGGACGGGCTTTGTGTGTAAAGTGCCAGCGGGGTATTATTTCATGATGGGCGACAACCGGGATGCCAGTAATGACAGCCGCTATTGGGGTTTTGTGCCCGATGCGAATATCGTCGGCAAAGCCTTTTTCGTCTGGATGAATTTTGACGACTTTGGGCGCATTGGCACGACCATACAATGAAAGGAACAATAATGCACAAGCAGCGCGGCGTATCCATGCTCGGTTTTATGTTCGTGGCGGTGGTTGTGATTGTGATTGCGATGTTGGCGATGAAGCTGGTCCCGGCATATATCGAATATTTTTCGGTCAAGAAAATTTTGACCTCGATGGGGCAGGATAGTGAAACCAAGTCGATGAGCAATGCCGACATTCGCAATTCGTTTTCCAAGCGTGCCAACGTCGGTTACGTCACCGTGGTCAAACCTGAAGCCTTGGACATTGACCGCTCGGGCGGCAAATTGGTTATCTCCACAGAATACGAATATCGTACGCCCCTGTTTGCTAACATAAATTTGGTGGTTGATTTTAAAGCCACCTCCGACCCCTCCCGCATTGAGTAAACTATCAAACAAGACGCCGATTGAGGGAGCTCTCAATTACGTCTTTCAACGTCGTGATTTGTTAGTACAAGCCCTGACCCATCGCAGTTTCGGTTCGCCGAATAACGAGCGCCTGGAGTTTTTGGGCGACTCGTTGCTGAATTGCGCGGTCGCCCGAGCGTTATACGAAACCTTTCCCGACTTGCCCGAAGGCAGCCTCTCACGCTTGCGGGCCAATCTGGTGCGGCAGGAGACGCTGGCGGAAATTGCGAGTGAGTTAAAACTCGGTGAAGCCTTACGCTTGGGCGAGGGTGAATTAAAAAGCGGCGGTTTTCGTCGGCCCTCGATTCTTGCGGATGCGCTGGAGTCGATTTTTGGCGGGGTGTTTCTAGATAGCGGGTTTGATGTGGCGCAGGCTGTCGTGCGGGGGTTATTAGATCCGTTGATTGTCGCCATCGACCCTTTAGCCTCAGGCAAAGACCCGAAAACCGAATTGCAAGAAATCCTTCAGGCCCAGCGTTTGCCGTTGCCCGAGTACAAGCTGGTGGATACAGCAGGTTCAGCACATGAGCAAATTTTCAGCGTTGATTGTGTGGTCGAGAATCTAAAAATGAGCACGCGCGGACGCGGTAAAAGCCGCCGTGCGGCCGAACAAGAGGCGGCGCGTTTAGCGTGTGCGCTGTTACAGAAGTGACTGACACATGACGCATCCTTATCGCACCGGTTTAATCGCCATTGTCGGCCGTCCTAACGTCGGCAAATCCACATTGCTGAACCGCATCGTCGGGCAAAAAATCAGCATTACCTCGCGTAAGGCACAAACCACGCGCCACCGCGTGACGGGCATCCACACCACAACAGAAGCGCAATTCGTATTCATAGATACGCCTGGCTTTCAGACCCGATACGCCGGAGCATTGAATAAATCCATGAACAAGCGCGTCCGCGAAACGCTGGGTGACACGGATGTGGTGATGATGTTGATCGAGGCCGGTCGGCTCACGCCTGAGGACAAACAAGTGATGCAGTTGTTGCCGGAGAATCGCCCGGTATTACTGGTAGTGAATAAGATTGACCATGCTCGCGACCGCGCCGAACTAATGGCCTTTGTGCAGCAAGTATCCCTTGAGCGTAGTTTTACTGAAATTATCCCGGTCTCGGCCAAGCAGGGTAAAAATCTGGATGAGTTACTGAAAACTATCCAGTCGCATCTGCCTGAAGGCGATCCGATGTATGGCGAGGACGATGTCACCGACCAGACCGAGCGCCAACTCGCCGCCGAATTGATCCGCGAAAAAGTATTCCGTTTGTGTGGGGATGAGATTCCCTACGCCGTTGCCGTCAGCATTGACAAGTTTGAAGAGGAAGGCAATCTGCGGCGCATTTTCGCCACCATTATGGTCGACCGAGATGGTCACAAAGCTATCGTGATCGGCAAAGGCGGCGAAAAGCTGAAGGAGATTTCAACCCAGGCTCGGCTCGATATGGAGCGTGCATTCGAGAGCAAGGTTTATCTTGAAGTATGGGTGAAAGTGAAGGGCGGCTGGGCGGACGATATTCGGATGTTGCGGTCATTAGGCTACGAATAAAGCCCCAGGTATGTCCACCGACCACCGCATCAATAACGAACCCGGCTTTATTCTTCACACCTACCCATTTAAGGAAACGAGCGTGGTGGCAGAAGTGTTCACGCGCGCGTATGGTCGAGTTGCGTTGATTGCGCGGGGTGCGCGTCGACCTGCTTCGGCTCAACGCGGCTTGATTCAACCTTTCACCCCCTTATTGCTGTCCTGGTTTGGCAAGGCCGAACTTAAAACCCTGCACGGAGCGGAGTGGCAGGGCGGTATCGTCGCCCCGCAAGGACGCGCGCTGATGTGTGGGTTTTATTTGAATGAGCTGATGCTGCGCTTGCTGGCGCGCGGGGATGCGCATGAAGCTTTGTACGATGCGTATGTGCTCACACTGATTCAACTAGGCGAAGCGTCTCCGGGGATATTTGAACAAATCCTGCGCCGTTTCGAAAAAACCCTGCTGAGTGAAACAGGTTACGCTGCTACCTTCGATAGAGAGGCGAACAATGGCGAGACGGTGCGCGCCGAATGCTTATATGCCTACCAACCCGAGCGGGGCCCTTTGCGCGCCGAGAAGGGGGGGGCTGAGGGCGTCCACGTAACAGGCCAAACGCTGCTCAATCTGGCTGCGGATAAGCTTGATGATGCCGCGACACTGGCAGAGGCTAAGCCGCTGATGCGTGCGCTGATCAATTATTATTTGGGCGCAAAGCCGCTTTATACTCGTCAATTATTGCGCGAACTGACAGAGTTAAGCGAACCCCCCGAACGAGCCGACTTAAACCCCTCATGAGCATTTATCTAGGCGTTAATATTGACCACATTGCTACCTTGCGCCAAGCCCGCAGGACGCGCTATCCGAGCCCGGTAGAAGCCGCATTGCAGGCCGAAACCGCAGGGGCCGACTCTATTACGCTGCACCTGCGCGAAGACCGTCGTCACATTCAGGATGCAGACGTTGAGGCCTTTCGCCAGGTGCTCAAAACGCGCATGAATCTGGAAATGGCGATTACCGAAGAAATGCTGGCGATAGCTTCCAAGATTCGCCCTCAGGATGTTTGCCTGGTGCCTGAAAAACGCGAAGAACTCACCACCGAAGGCGGGCTGGATGTCGCTGCGCAATTGTCGAAAGTGACCGAGGCCTGTGCCCAATTGCGCGAAGCGGGCAGTCGCGTGTCGCTCTTCATCAACGCAGAATTTGCACAACTGGATGCGGCTAAAACGGCCGGAGCGCCAGCCGTTGAAATCCATACCGGCCATTATGCCGATGCCGAAACCTCTGGCGAACGTGGGGCCGAACTTGAGCGCATTCGCAAAGCTGTCGCTTATGGTCGCAGTCTGGGCTTGATCGTCAATGCAGGTCATGGCCTGACGTATCACAACGTGCAGGCAATCGCAGCACTCCCCGGCATCAATGAACTGAACATTGGCCATGCCATCGTCGCACAGGCGTTGTTTGTGGGATGGCAACCTGCAGTGGCCGAAATGAAGCGCTTAATGGTAGAGGCCGCGCGCAATAAATAATGACGGGTGCCTTCAGCCGCTTACGGTTCTGAATCCGGAAAAAGCATCGCGTCGTTGCGGCAAATAAAAATTGCGAAAGCCCGGCCGCTTCAGTTGGGGATCGGTGACAGGCCCGCCGCCACGTAACTCCCAATGGGTGTGAAACCATGGCGCGGCGTAATCTTGATACGGGTCGGGCGCAAAACCGGGATAAGGCGCGAAAGGCTCCCGTAGCCACTCCCAGACTTGGCCCCAGTGGAATTCGGTTGATTGCGTTGCGCGTAGCCACTGCGCGGCGGTCGGCAGTTGTCGCCCCAGCCACGCCGCGCAGGCTTCGGCTTCAAATTGATTGATATGCAGCATCGGCGTTTGAGAGCTGAACGGCTGCCACTCATTAAAGCGGCGCACTTGCCAGACACCTTTCTTTTTTCTCCAGTACACCGGGTGTTGACTTGCGCTGGCTGTGCGCCATGCCCATCCCGCGTCCGACCAGCTCTCACGGTGCTGGTATCCGCCTGTCTCTATAAATTCGACAAAGCCGCCTTCGGTCACAGGGGAGGCGTCAATGTCGAAAGTAAAAACATGCACTGCATGCTGCCATTTCTCGTTATCGAAAATGAACCCGTTATCCGGGGTGCTGCCCAATGCCACCTCAGCTTCTGCAAAAGCAAGGCGTTGCTGGGGCGCGGCGTGGGTTAGCATCGGCAGGGTGGGCGGCGCGTATCCCAAGTCCTGAAAGGCCATCCACCAGGCTTCTACGTGCATCAGCTCGTGATACAGGCAGAGCTCGGCATAATAGGCCAACTCATTATTCCAATCATTGTGCAAACGTTTGGCAATTTCATCAGCCACCTGAGTGGCGTAATCATCCACTGCGGCAGGTTTCAGCAGGGGTAATCCCCAACGCGTATCGTGCGGCACTGTGGACGAGTCGTACAACGCATCGGCATTCGTCAGCAGGCTTTCAGTCAGTCTGCCATCGGGTTGCGTGCGCAAACACCAACGCTCCTGAAACCAGACGATATGGCCATACTCCCATAGTGGCGGATTCAGATACGTAGCATTCGGCCCAAGCCAGCCCAGGTCCGGCAGGCAGCTGATCAGCGCACGCAAATTGTTGCGCGCCTGCACTAGCTTTTCGATGAGCTGGTCTGGGGTGTAATTACTGATGGGTCGGATTATTGGCATCGTCATGATATAAATACGGCAGGTTTAGGGCATTCTAATCGCCGCCCCTTCTAATTTCATTCATGCGTATTGCGCTCATCACCCCTTATCCGACGTCGGCACGCAATGGCAACGCGCATACGGCTTTGCGCTGGGCGCATTTTCTGCGCATGACGGGACATCAGGTGGAGGTAGCGGTGGAGTGGGACGGGCAACCCGCTGATCTGATGATAGCGCTGCATGCCCGGCGTAGCTACATCGCCCTCGCCGCATTTTCTCAAGCTCATCCACATCGGCCCTTGATCGTAGTGCTGACTGGAACGGACCTGTATCGCGATATCCAAACCGACTCAACCGCGCAGCATGCGTTGCAACTCGCCACGCGTCTGGTGGTGTTGCAATCGCGTGGGCTGGATGAGCTTAGCGTGTCACTGCAAGCGAAAACGCGGGTGATATTTCAATCCGCGCCTACATTGAAGGTCAGGCCGAAACGCATGCGCACATTCGATCTCTGCGTAGTGGCGCATTTGCGCGACGAGAAAGATCCTCTGCGGGCGGCCCATGCTGCCGCATTGCTCCCCGCAGAGTCACATATCCGGGTATTGCATGTCGGCGCAGCATTGACACCCGAGATGAAACAGCAAGCAGAACATTGCCAACAGTACCCGCGCTGGAAATGGCTGGGGGCACACACTCACGCTGAAACCCGGCGCTTGATCGCGGGTTGCCGTTTGCTGGTACAAAGCTCGTGCATGGAAGGAGGCGCAAATACAATAGTTGAGGCTGTTAGCTCAGGCGTACCGGTACTCGCGTCCAACATTTCCGGCAATATCGGCATGTTGGGCGAGGATTATTCGGGGTACTATCCGCTGGCTGATAGCGAGGCGTTGGCGCAGTTAATGCGCCACGCTGAAACCGATGCCGATTTTTATGCCGAGCTGGCCGCACAATGCGCCGCACGTGCGCCCTTTTTTGAACCCAGTTGTGAACGCGCCGCAGTCCAAAATCTGATCAAGGAATTCGAAACATGAATGCTCCCGAACCCATCCGCCTGACCCAGTTTTCGCATGGAGGCGGTTGCGGCTGCAAAATCGCGCCCGCAGTGTTGCGTGAAATTCTCGCTGACACGCCGTTCACCTCACATATCTCGGCAGCGTTTCCTGATCTATTGGTGGGCATCGAGCACAGCGACGATGCCGCGGTGTACCGGCTTAACGATGATCAAGCCATTGTCGCCACCACCGATTTTTTTATGCCAATTGTGGACGACCCGTATGAATTTGGCCGCATCGCCGCCACCAATGCGCTATCCGATGTGTATGCGATGGGTGGTACACCGCTATTTGCATTGGCTATCGTCGGCATGCCTATCGGCAAGCTACCCAATAGTGTAATTCGGCAGATTCTGGCGGGCGGCGAAGCAGTGTGTAAACAGGCCGGTATTCCCATCGCAGGCGGTCATTCTATCGACGCCCCTGAGCCGATCTACGGCCTCGTCGGTATCGGCGTGGTCGATCCAAAAAAACTGAAAAAAAACTCGGGCGGGCAAGCGGGCGATGTGCTAATTCTGGGCAAGCCGCTAGGTGTAGGCATTTATAGCGCAGCGCTTAAAAAAGGTGCGTTGAGCAATGAGCACTATGCAGCGATGATCACCACCACTACGCAACTTAACACTGCAGGGAGTGCGCTCTCTGCACTAGACGGCGTGCATGCACTCACCGATGTCACCGGCTTCGGATTGGCTGGGCATCTGCTGGAAATCACACGCGCTTCGCAACTGTCGGCACAGCTCGAGTGGGCGCGTTTGCCGCTTTTACCCGGCGTGGCCCAACTGGCGCAGAGTGGCTACACCACAGGCGCTAGCCTGCGCAACTGGGAGAGTTATGGCAATGAGATTCAACTGGCCGAGAGCTTAAGCGCCTGGCAGCAAGCAGTGTTGAGCGACCCGCAAACCAGCGGGGGCCTGCTGGTCAGTTGCGCCGTTGAGTCGCGTGACGCGGTACTCGAAATTTTCCGCCAGCACGGATTTGCCCAAGCGGCAGAGATTGGCCGACTGGAAGCGGGCAGCAACGTCACGGTTTCGGCGTAAGTGTCATTTCGCTTTATCGATTTTCCGTCTGCACGCGATGATCTGCGTGCCGATGTACTGTCGGGTCTGACTGCTAGCCCTAAGTCCATTCCGCCAAAATACTTCTACGACGAAGCAGGCTGTCGCCTGTTCGAAGCGATCTGTCGACAACCCGAATACGTTCTGACCCGTACCGAGCACAGTCTGATGCAAGACAAAATGTCCGAAATCGCCGTCGCGATCGGTACGGTTGATTGCATTATTGAGCCGGGTGCAGGCGATTGCGCCAAAGTGCGCCTGTTGATCGACGCCTTGCAGCCTGGGCATCTGCTCGTGCTCGACATCGCCGGCCCCGCATTGGCCGCAGCAGCAAAGCCCCTCGCACCAACTTATCCTGCGCTTGAGGTTACCGCGCTCGGTATGGATTTCATTCACGATCTCGCCGCTGCCACGCCATACCTGCCCGAGGGCAGACGGTTGATGTATTACCCCGGTTCCAGCATCGGCAATTCTTCGCCCGACGAGGCGGTGATGCTGCTAGCGCAATTCAAACAATTCGCGGGTAGGGGAGGCCAACTGCTGATCGGTTTCGATCTGAAAAAAGATCCGGTGCTATTACACCGCGCCTATAACGACGTCGCAGGCATAACCGCCGCGTTCAACCTGAACTTGCTTACCCGCCTGAATCGCGAGTTGGGTGCCGATTTTGATCTTGCGCAATTCAGCCATTACGCTTTTTACAACCCCGCGGCCGGGCGGATCGAAATGCATCTGGCGAGTTTGATAGAGCAGCGCGTAAGCATGGAAGGCCATGTTTTTACTTTTGCTCCAGGTGAAACCGTGCATACCGAGAATTCCTACAAATATCGGCGCGATGAGTTCAGTTTGATCGCGGCCAACGCCGGTTGGCAGCTTAAAGACGGTTGGCTACATGACGGTTTCGCGGTGCAGTTAT
>JAYWDZ010000239.1:0-4318 GCA_043779595.1 Nitrosomonadales bacterium | reverse complement strand
TGCGGGTTGCGATTTCTCGACAATCTCGCGGACAGTTT
This sequence comes from Nitrosomonadales bacterium, assembly GCA_043779595.1. Taxonomy (GTDB): domain Bacteria; phylum Pseudomonadota; class Gammaproteobacteria; order Burkholderiales; family Thiobacillaceae; genus Thiobacillus. Next base: position 4,280 of record JAYWDZ010000239.1, on the reverse strand, counting down.
CAGCTGGTTGCAATCGGCCCGTCTCTTCTTGAATCAAATGCTGATTTGTTCAGCGCGTCCCTAACAGGTCAAGGGCAGGCATAGAGAATGGAGAATTAGATGGATATAGGTTTTATTGGCAGTGGCATCATGGGGCGGCCGATGGCGGAAAACCTGATGCGGGTGGGCCATAAACTGGTCGTGTATGGTCGGCGCTTTGATCGCTTAGAGCCTTTGCTGGTGGCCGGGGCCTTGGGAAAGGGCACCCCCGCCGAAGTGGCAGCGGCGTGCGATATCACTTTCACCGTCGTTTCCGACACGACCGATGTCGAGCAGATAATTTTGGGCGAACACGGCTTGATCCATGGCGCAAAACCGGGGCATATCATTGTGGATATGAGCACCATTTCCCCTGCTGCCACGCGTCGAGTCGGCGCCACGCTGGCTAAAAAAGAGGTGCATCTGCTTGATGCGCCCGTGTCTGGCGGTGAAATTGGAGCACGCGATGCCACGCTGTCTATCATGGTCGGAGGTAATCCGGATATCTTTGAGCAAGTCCTTCCGCTATTTGAGTCGTTAGGGACTAGCGTCGTCCATGTTGGCGAACAAGGTGCCGGCCAAGTAGTGAAGTGCTGTAATCAAATTGTCGTGGGCATGACCTTTCAGGGCGTCGCCGAGGCCCTTTTACTGGCTCGCCGTAATGGCGTAGACGGTCACAAAATGCGGGAAGCGCTGATGGGGGGATTTGCCAGCAGCCGCATCCTCCAGGTCCACGGCTTACGCATGCTGGAAGGTAACTACAAGGCAGGCTTTAAGGTTAAATTGCATCACAAGGATATGGCGATTGTGCTCGACAACGCGCAAGAAACGCATACCCCGCTCCCCGGCGCCGCGTTAATTGCACAACAAATGAATGCATTAATGGGGGTGGGCGATGGCGAACTGGATTCATCGGCGATCATGCGCGCGCTTGAACGGCTGGTGGGAGAGGTTTCCAAACCTTAGTCAGGGTTGACTTTTAACTGCATCGATCACTTCAATAACCATAATCTTCAGCCCATTCATCACCGCTAAAAACCATGACTCCTATTGCCCAGTACGCCCTCAAAGTAGGATTGTCGGCCGTACTTATCGTCGCCATTTCCGAGATCGCCAAGCGCAGCACGGGGTTTGCCGCGTTGGTTGCGTCTTTGCCCTTAACCTCTTTACTGGCCTTCGTTTGGCTGCATCTCGATGGCACGGCGGCGAGCGACATTGGTACTTTGTCGCGCCAGATTTTCTGGCTGGTGTTACCGTCGCTGATTCTGTTTTTACTATTGCCCGTGCTATTGGATCGCGGCTTCGCGTTCTGGCCCAGTCTGGGATTATCGATGCTAGCGACAGTGGGCGGCTATTTTGTGATGCTGTTTGTGCTGAAAAAATTCGGCGTGGTGATGTCATGAAACCTATCGAGCTTGCCCCCATCAGCCTCGCTGGATAAGATGCGGTAACGCTGCGGCTCTCTCGGCAGGATCAAACAAAGAAACTCAAATTTGTAAATGCGCGGTCCCACTCAAAAAATCATTGCCGTATTCATGCTCTTCATCTCGCTGGTGATGGGCGTGGGCGCGTTTGAGCTGAATGAGAAAGGGCTGATGCATGATTTGGCGCACGCCACGCACACGCCGCCTACCAGTGGTCATGAACATGAACTTCAACTTGCCAGTCAAAATACTTCCACCCCTCAGCCGTTAAGCGAGGCGGAGCATAGGTTGTTTCATGTATTGAGTTATTGCGAGCAACTTCCCAGTCTGACTTTTTCGGCGTTTAACACGCCTACTGTGCGCATCGTTCCCGCGATGCCTGATCTACTCATGCCGCCTACTGCGGCGCTTGAGTCTTTGTTCCGTCCTCCTCGAATCCTCTCCTGACCTCACTCCGCTTTTAACGCGGAGCTTGCTGATTTAATTTTTCCACAACGCGAAAAGCGCGCTGTGGTGACGTTTGTGCATCGTCAGGTGCTATTCGAGGTTCGTTATGAATACAAGATTTTTACGCGTCCTGCGCAGTGTAGGCGCCATGGTCACCGTGTGGCTGCTTGCGCCCACTGCTTTTGCAGCCGATCAACCGGTCAAATTTGCGGTGCCCAAGGTTCAGCTCCTGGCTTTGGGTATTCAAACCGCGCTATTACAGAGTCAAACCGGTGCGGTGAAGGCAAGCTTTCCTGCGCAGGTGGTGCTGCCGCAAACGGCGGAGCAAGTGGTGAGTTCGCCGGTAACTGGGCTCGTCACGCAAGTGCTGGTGCAGCAGAACCGGGCCGTGCGTGCGGGTACGCCGCTGGTGCGCATCGTCAGCCCGGAACTCGGGCAGTTGCAACTGCAATTGCTGCAGGCGAGTGCACGCGCCACGCTGGCGCGGCAAATAGCGCGGCGCGAACAGGCTTTATTCAAAGAAGGCATCATTCCCCAGCGCCGGGTACAAGAGGCGCAAGCCGCGTTGATGGAAAATGAGGCCGCGCTGAGTCAGGCTAAATCGATATTGCGTTTAAGCGGGATGTCGGCCGCGACCCTCAATCGCATAGCGGCTTCTGGCAAGCTGCAAGACAGCATCACGCTGACTGCGATGCAGTCTGGCATTGTGACCGAGATTGCCGCCCAGCCCGGCCAGCGCGTTGAAGCCGCAACGGCCTTGATGCATGTGGCGCAACTGAATTCGCTGTGGCTGGATATTCAGCTGCCGGTATCGCAGAGCGCTAATTGGCGCGCGGGGACGCGGGTTGAGGTACCCGGCCGGGGCATCACGGCGCGCATTTTAAGCGCGAGTCCGACGGTGTCGTCCAGCAGCCAGACGGTGGTGCTGCGCGCGGTGGTCGAAGGCAAGACCAGCCAGTTTCGGCCCGGCGAGTTCGTCACGGTAGAGCTGCCGGTTGCGGCGACGCAAGGCAGCTGGGATGTGCCGCTGTCCGCGATAGCCCACGACGGCAACCAGGCCTACGTGTTCGTCCGCACCGCTGACGGTTTTGAAGCGAGGCCCGTAATAGCCGTGGCCAGCGCCGGGCAGCGCGTGCGCGTGCAAGGCGCGGTCACTGCTGGCGAACGCATCGCGGTGTCGGGCGTGGTGGCGCTCAAAGGCGCGTGGCTTAAAGCGAAGGAGAGCAAGTAATGCTCGCCCGCCTAATTAAATTTTCACTATCGCAGCGTCTGTTTGTTTTGCTAGCGACGCTGATGGTCGCCGGGGCGGGGTGGTTTGCCTATCGAGGCTTACCGATTGACGCGTTCCCCGATGTGTCGAGCACCCAGGTCAAAATCATCATGAAGGCCCCGGGCATGACGCCGGAAGAAGTCGAAAGCCGAATCGCGGTGCCGATTGAAGTGGAAATGCTCGGCATCCCGAATACCAAAATTCTGCGTTCGGTCACGAAATATGGCCTGGTCGATGTGACCATCGATTTCGAAGACGGCACCGACCGCTATTGGGCGCGCCAGCAGGTGAGCGAACGCCTGGGCGGACTGACGGAAAATCTGCCCACCGGTATCACCGGCGGCATGGCGCCGATCACGACGCCGTTGGGGGAAATGTTCATGTTCACGGTAGAAGGCGGCGGGCTGTCGCTGGCCGAACGTCGCAGCCTGCTCGATTGGGTGATCCGGCCCGCGCTGCGCACAGTGCCCGGCGTGGCCGATGTCAACTCATTGGGGGGCGTGGTTCGGGCTTATGAAGTAGTGCCAAATCCGGTACTTCTGGCAGCCAGCGGCGTGACCATCATGCAACTCAAGGAGGCCATCGGCGCCAACAACCGCAACGACGGCGCGGGCCGCCTCGGCGAGGGGGACGAAGTGCTGCTGGTTCGCAGCGAAGGCAGCATTACCAGCCTGGACGACCTGCGGGCGATTGTCGTGACGACGAAGGACGGCGCACCCATCCGCGTCGGTAATCTGGCCGAGGTCAAAATCGGCACAGTCACGCGTTATGGCGTGGTGACACAAAGCGGCAAGGGCGAAGCGGTGCAGGGGCTGGTGTTGGGACTGGCCGGCGCGAATGCCAAACAGGTGGTGGAAGGCGTGCGCAAAAAACTGGAAGAGCTGCAACCCACGCTCCCCAAAGGCGTGCAAATCAAAACTTTCTACGACCGCGCCTCCCTCGTCACCAAGGCGGTCGGTGCGGTCTCCACCGCGCTGCTCGAAGCGACCGTGCTGGTCATTGTGCTGCTGGTGTTATTCCTCGGCAATATCCGCGCAGCGCTGACCGTAGCGCTGGTGCTGCCGCTGGCGGCGCTGATCACCTTCATCCTGATGCGCGGCTTCGGCATGTCGGCGAATCTG
>JAYWDZ010000238.1:0-4323 GCA_043779595.1 Nitrosomonadales bacterium | reverse complement strand
GCAAGCACAAGGATGGCGGGGCTAGACACAGACAAGGGATACTCCAGACAGGGACAAAATTCAGGCGAGTCGCTTACGCGGCCCGCCTGAATTTGAATACCCTCATTATAGCCGTTTTGCAGCGGCGACTTCAATGCCCCGCATGCCTGTTTTTACAACGCGGCAACCCCACAACACGCCTGTCTGGGTGGTTTATCCACGGAGTGGGCGAGGGTTTTGAGGAAAAAGGGCTTCACTTGATGAAACGAAATTTTGAGCGATGACAGCGGGCAAAATCAAACCATCGCGATGGACCCGGATGAATTTTTAATCCATAAAATAAGCTCATCCGCAGGCAGAGGACGGCTGATATGATAACCCTGCGCATGATCGCAACCGAGCACCGCAAGCAAATCCAGAGCATCGCGGGTCTCGACGCCCTCCGCCACCACCAGGAAACCAAGGTTATGCGCCAGGTCGATCGTGGAGCGGACAATCACCGCATCATTGTCGTCTTCCGTCATGTTCAAGACAAAGGATTTGTCTATCTTGATCGAATGGATGGGCAATTTCTTCAGATAGGCCAATGAAGAGTAGCCGGTCCCGAAATCATCGATGGCCACACTGACACCCAGATCGCGCAGACGTCCGATTGCCTTGGCGCCATGCTCAATATCCACCATCAGGATATTTTCCGTAATCTCGATTTCAATTCGCTCTGGCGCAAGACGGGTTTCTCCCCCGGATAGCAGGCTTTCCAGCTTATCCACCAAGAGCGGATCCTGAAATGAGCGCGCTGTCACGTTGAGCGAAATGCGCAATTCCGTCCCCGCCGTCTGCCAGGTTTTGCATTGCGCTATCGCCGTGCGCAGGACCCATTCTGTGATGGGCCCAATCAAACCGGTGCTCTCGGCAAAGGGGATGAATTGATCCGGGAAAATCATCCCGTGTTCCGGGTGATTCCAGCGAATCAAGGCCTCCACGCCGATAATGCTACCGCTGCGGATGTCGATTTGCGGCTGATAATAGAGAACGAATTCGTTTCTTTCCAGCGCATGTCGCAAGTCGGATGAAAGCTGCAGGCGCTCCTGGGTGTGAGGATCGGTTTTGGGGTCATAAAACAGAAAGCCCACATCCGTGTGCTTGGCAGCATACATGGCCACATCCGCGCGGCTCATCAGCACACCCGCATCGTCTCCGTGATCCGGGAAGACGGCTACGCCGATTCCTACTCCCAGATACAACTCGCTTTTATCGAACCAGAAAGGTTCCACAAAACAGTCCAGAATATTTTTGGCGACTTTCGTGGCAGCCGCTTCAGTGGCTTGAGCATCGGACAGCAATACGGCAAATTCGTCGCCGCCAAGACGGGCCAGCGTATCGCTCTCGCGCAGCACGCTTCTCAACCGTTGCGCCACCTGACGCAACACCTCATCGCCGGCAAGATGCCCCAAGGTGTCATTGATTTCCTTGAAGTGGTCCAGGTCCATCAGCATCAGAACAACTTGCTTATTCTGATCGCGTTTTGCCACGGCAATAGCCTGATTAAGCCGGTCATAAAGCAGTGAGCGGTTGGGCAGCGCAGTCAGGCTATCGGTGGTCGCCAGGAATTGCAGGCGCTCGATGATTTCCTTGGCTTCCGTGGTGTCGTCCATCAGGCCGTCTATCCGCACCACATTCCCGGCACTGTCCATAAACGGATGAAACACTCTGCGAAACCAGCGCGTTTGTTCCCCGGGCGCCTGGACGCGACTTTCCACTTCCACCTTGTTGCCGCGCAACGCTTCCTGCCATCCAAGTCTCACGGTTTCGCGATCATCGGGATGGGTCCAGCCCATACAGGGGATCGGCATTTCGATATCCAGCGTGCAGATTTTCTTGGTCGCAGGACTGAGATAAATCAGCTTGTTGCCTTTCACCGCCACCGACCATAAAACTTGCGGCAGATTGGCCAGCAGATCGCTGACCTGTCCCTGCAATTCCACGACCGTGTTTTTTTCGATTTGCGCCAAGGATATTGCCGAATGCCAATAGCCTTCAAGCATCAGGCCCATATCCCGAAATAGCAGTTTGATCAGCACGCTTTCCAGCGCGTATTGCCTATCCGGCGCAATGTCTGGCTGTATGGCGATGACTTGTCGCAAGTGATCCAGGTACAGTTGATAGCTGCCCATGATCCAAACCGGTTCGATTTTGTGCTGAAAATGGATTTTCCCGATGTGGATCAGTTGTTCCGCCGATTGCTCATCTGTGCATCCGCTGAGCAATTTCTGGAAATGCGCTGATTGCGCCGCAGCTAATTTAGCGAGTTCTCCACCGGCTTCCTGATAGTGGTGAAGGACGTTGGCGGTGATGGGGAAGGCGAGAAGGTAGGCATAAAACGCCTCGATAAAGCGGTCAGCGCCTTGTGTCAGCATGGGGTGATACTGGGCAAGCAATACTTTTTCTGGCTCTGTAATGCCTAAAAAAATATTGAATGATTCATTCATTTCACGGCTGTTGGATGCATTTATTGCCGCGCTTTTGGAATCGATGGCATACCCCCGAGTCATTACCTCTCCAGTGCAACTATAATTTTTATCCGGGCGATACTATTGGAATGTCCATATTAGTGCAATGGTTTTATGTTGCAGCCGCCTCCTACTCAAAACAGAGGGAAGTCATGCATCGAGCCAGCGCAAGCTTGCCAAAAAGAATGCGGGATACAGTGAACACTGTACGGAGCCACTTGGAAGCAGAGAACTGCCAAGGAAAAGCACAACCCATCGGCTGACCAGGCTGCTACCATCCGAAGAAGAATATTTGCGCGAACGTCAGCCAGCCGCCCGCCTGGCATGGATAGACAATATTCATATCGCACGAGATCGCGGTGACGCAAAAAACGCGCGGCATTATCAACGTGTTCCCTACGACAATATGAATACCGTGCCGATCAAGCCTGAACCTGCACTCAAAAACGGCCAAAAATCAGGACGGGTGAGTGGAACTTGCCGGTCGGACCACCAGTTGACCGTTCTGCACGGGGATACGCGGGCCTGGATCATAATCCATGCGCATCTTGCCCTGCTTGTCGCCCAGTTGATAGGTCACGTCGTATCCCAGCGTCTTGGTATGAGCGTCGTACACCGTTTTACAATGGGTTCTCATGGTCGTTTCGGTACGTGATTCCTGCATGTTTCGCTGTATCCGATTGCCCGCATAGCCCCCGCCGGCGGCACCCGCAACGGTAGCGATCGTCCTGCCCTTTCCGTCGCCAATCTGATTACCCACTACGCCTCCGAGTACTGCACCGATGGCGGTTCCCGCAATCCGGTTGGGGTCTTTTACAGGCGCTCGATGGGTTTCCGCAACTTCTTTACACACTTCGCGCGGGGTGCGGATTTTTTCGGTCACTTTTTTGGCACTCAGCACCTCCGCGTAGTCAGGTCCTTTCATGGCCTTGTATCCTGCAACGCCGCCCACCGCAGTCACGGCCACCACGCCCGCTACCAGTCCCATTAACATGGATTTATCCATCATTGTTTCTCCTGTCTAGTGAACTTAAAACCCTGACCCCCGCCTTATACATAAGTTCTAAACAAATGCAGGCGCAGGTCGATTTGCGACTATAGATCAACGCAATAAACCCATCTACAGACTATGGTCTAGGTTTTACCCTCTATAATTTGCATTACCTAATTTATTTATTCCGGATTTAACCATGCCCTATTCAGAACAAACAGTGACCGCGATGCGCCCGTGGTCAGATCGCACTTTCAGTTTGACGCTGACGCGTCCTGCAGACTTCAGTTTTGCCAATGGTGAATTCGTTACCATAGGCCTCAAATCCGAAGGCAAACTGATCGCGCGCGCCTATTCCATCGTCTCCACACAGGATGATGATCATCTGGAATTCCTGAGTATTCATGTCCCCGACGGCCCCTTAACCAGCCAGCTCGCCAAAGTAAAACCGGGCGACTCGGTGTGGGTGAACAGCAAGGCCACCGGTTCATTGACGCTGGCGCATGTATTGCCAGGCCGCAATCTCTATTTGCTTTCAACTGGCACCGGCCTTGCGCCTTTTATCTGCCTGATCCGCGATCCCGCCACATTTCAGGCGCACGAGAAAGTCATCATGGTGCACACCGTACGCACCGTGGCCGAGCTCGTTTACCGCGATGAAATCGAATCGCGCGCGGGCGATACGCTGCGTTATGTGCCTACCGTGACGCGCGAAGCTTTCACGCACACACAGCGATGCTCGGATCTGTTCATCTCCGGGACACTCAGTGAAGAGCTCGGCTTGCCGCCTGCCGATCCCGCACACGACCGCGTCCTCATCTGCGGCAACCCGGAGATGAATCG